>DATFDS010000069.1:0-2807 GCA_035251955.1 Sphingobium sp.
AACCGGTTGGTGACGCCGAAGCGGCCGCTCAGCGCCGCGGTGAGCACGTCCTGGCGGCTTTCGTTGATGTCGAACACGCCGACCAGCACCGACTGCGGCACTTCGATGCCGCGGAAAACGAAGCGGTTGCGGTCGGTGCGCGCATATTCCAGGCTGGGTTCGATGGTGATGCGGCCGGCCTTGGTCATGATGCTGCCCTGGTCCGCCAACACCGCGACCTCGGGGGGCGTTTCCTTGTCCAAGGGTTTGGCGCCGACTTCCTCCACCTGGTCAGGCGAGGGCGCGGAGGCGGCCTGCGCGGAGGCTGACACGGCGGCACCCGGCGCGATACCGGCAGCCCGCATGCGGCCGAGCAATTGGTCCTCCAGCCGTTCCAGCCGGGCGCGCTGTTCGATCAGCGACTGTTCCTGCCGCTTGAGTTCCTGCCGTTCGACCTGCAACTGATTGCGCAAAGTCAGAAGATCGGCGGTATCAGTGCTTTGCCCCGATTGATCCGCATAAGCCGGAACAACCCAAGCAGACACCAAGACAGCAGCAACTGCCCTTAGACACAAGGAACCCATAGCCCCCTCCCCCATCTACTGCTTTATATACGACTATAGTTACATGTTGGTCCCGACAGCGTCCAGCACAATGGACTCTATCTTGAGCAGAATATTTCCGACCGGAATCGCCGAATCCGTCAGAGAGATGTTGACGGTCGCGACGGTGTCGATGACCCGGTTGTCTAGGGTGTTGGCGATCAGCACGCCTGTCGCGTTGCCGGTCATATGTTCGATCTGAAGGTCGGGCCCTTTAAGCAGCACGGCCGCGCCGGAACTGGTCTGCTCGACCGTCACGACGCCCAGGTCGGAATGGATCTGGACATCGGCGGGAGCGATGACGCCCGGCATCTGCGCGTCACCGGCCGATGAGGCGGCGGCGATCTGAACTGCAGGTGCCGCGGGCGCGGGATCGGCCGCCAAGGGCGCGACCGCTATAGCGGACACGACAGGGGTCGCCTGAACGATCGACGTCGGATCGGCTATGGCAACCGGGTTTGTGACGACGGGCGCGGATGCGGGCAAGGCCGCCGCCACCTGCGGGTTGGAAAGGCCGAGTTTGGACGCGGACGGAACGACGATCTCCAACGCCGCCTTGGCCCTGTCGGTCACGTTGAGGACGGTGCGCAGGGCCAGGCTGTTGTCGACATAGGTCTCGATCTGGACGCCGACGGAAATCAACATGCCGTTGGGAAGCTCATAGCCGCCGCGCATGCTGCTGAGCATGCCGTCGCTGACCGGCGCTGTACCGAACGGATTGGCGATGGCCTGGTTATTCAGGCCCAGCGACAGGCCAAGCGCGGTCGCGGTGAGCAAGCGGCGCTGCAGGCGGTTGGGTTCGGCTTTGCTGAGCATTGCCATGGTCCATGTCCTATAATTCAGGCGGAAAGGCCTGCGGTCTGGTCAGGGCCAGGGCCTGCAGGCTGACCGGCTCCATCATCTCGGTTGCCCGGGCGCGCGCGACCAGCGCCCATTCGCTGTCCTTTCCGAAACTTGCCTTGCCCAATTCGGGCTTCTGATTGACCACGAAGAGGATTTCATTCCACATGGCCTGGAACTTGCGGACGGGGATCAGGCGGATGCCGAGCGAGGGATCGCCGACCAGCACCTGTCCATTTTCAATACCCTTCACGACGACGAAGTGCAGATAGCCGTTCATGTTGATGAGCGCGATTCCCGGGATCCGGGTCGCCGCGATCTGCTGCAGCGTGACCTGATAACCGTCGGAATCGATGCCGCGGGCGGCGAGGTAACGCTTCATGTCGAGCAGCGAGAAGCCTTGCCGGCGGATCTGCTCGCGGTCCCCGTCGCGCCACATGCCGACGAAGATCGACTGTTCGGTCTGGGTGTCGCCATAATGGAAGTGCAGCAGCGTCGCGAGCGCGGCCGAACCGCAGCTGAAATCATATTGCTGGCGTATCACCGTCAGATAGCGGCGCTCCACCATGCTCTTGACCGGCAGGGCATAGTCGTTGCGGCCGATGGTGACGCCCGTGCCGCCACCCGCCGGGATCGAGGAGCAGCCGGCCAGGGCGAGGCCGGCCAGGGCGAAAGCCGCCAGATTATTGACTGATCGAGACATTGACGTTCATCGCCGCGTTGATGGACACATTATTGCCCGTGTTGGCCGTCAGGATCGAAAGACCGTTCATATTCTGGAACGACTGGCCGTCGATGGCGATCTGGCCCGTCACCGACTGGCCGTTGACGCTGTTGCCGGCAACGACGCTGCTGTTGGTGGCGTTGGCGAATTGCTGAAGGTTCGCCATGCCGGTCACGGCCTGAAGCGCCGATCCGTCGACCGCCTGCGCGTCGCCGAAGGGGCTTTGCGGCCGGGCAGCCGGTGCTGCAGCCTCCGTCGGAGCGGGAGCGACTGCCTCGGCGACGGGTGCGGCCGTAGCGGGATCGGCCTGCGCAAGCGGCGCGAAGGCGGCGAAGCATGCCGCGCTGAAGATAGCGAGGAAATATCGGCTGGGCATGGAATCCTCCATGGCGAGAAGGCCCTTGGTCGAACCGGAAGGACCGGAGCGCCGCTGAGGGCACTCCGGTCTACCGGTCCAGAGCGCTTACTGGCCCAGGTTAAGGGTGCCGATCGATGCGCTGACGTTGATGCTTGCATTCTGCAGCGCACCCACGCCGGTGTTGAGGTTCTGCGCATTCAGCCCGGCGAAGTTCTGCATACCCGCGACCGAGATGGAGTTGTCGACGACCGGGCTGCCAGCACCGCCGCCGCCTGCACCGGCGCCCGATCCGGATCCCGGGCCA
>DATFDS010000070.1:0-4265 GCA_035251955.1 Sphingobium sp.
TAGGGCGGCTTTCGGCCATATGCCGTCCAAAAATCCGGGGTGACGAAAGGCGAAATGTCTCCAATCCACCCACAGCAACCTCGCGCTGGCTATCTCTGCCTTAACCTGGGCCGGAAGACGCTGGGATCGATCGCCAACATCGGCATCTCGGGCCCGGCTTCCGTCAGATCCAGCGCCGCATGCTGGACGGGCGCGGGCACGGCGCCGGGGGTGAAAGTGACGATGGCCGTGCCGGGATCGTTCAAAACCAGGGTATCGAGCATCAGCGCCGGCCGCAGGTCATCCGCGTTGACGCGGACAAGCGTCCCGATCTGCGTCAGGGAGAAGAGCTTGCGGGCGAAGGCCGTCGGCAGACGGATGCAGCCATGGCTTGCCGGATAGCCCGGATTGTGCCCGGCATGCAGCGCCACGCCGTCCCATGTCAGCCGCTGCATGAAGGGCATGGGCGCATTGCTGTAGATGTTGGACCGGTGCCATTCGCGCTTTTGCAGGATGGAAAATTCGCCCACCGGGGTGCGGTGCCCCTTCGTGCCGGTGGACACGCTGGCGATGCCGATCAGCCGGTCGCCGCTATAGACATGCACCATCTGCCGCTGAAGGCTGATGATCAGGTAGAGCGGCCCCTGAAGCGGCGCTTCGTCCAGCCAGCGATGCCCGCCGGGCCCAAGCGCATCACCTTCCTCCCGCGCCAAGCCCGGCTGGACGAGCGCCAGCAAAGCGGATGCGATGAATGCGGCAAGGGGCCGGGCAAAGGACATAAGCCTTTCTTAACCATAAGACGCGGCGGCGCCAGTCCCCCTTATGATATGCGCGATCCCGCGCTGGGACGGCGCTACCGCGCCTACAGCAGCGTCAGTTGCGCAACGGGGGCAAAGCTGCGGCGGTGGAGCGGCGTCGGTCCATATTCGCGCAATGCCGCCAGATGCCGCGCGCTGCCATAGCCCTTGTTCGTTTCCCAGCCATAATGCGGATGGGCGGCAGCGGCCTCCACCATCATGCGGTCGCGCGCTTCCTTGGCGAGGATGGAGGCCGCCGCGATCGACAGGCATTTGGCGTCCCCCTCCACCACCGCCGTCGAGGCCCAGCGCCATTGGGGGCAGCGATTGCCGTCGACCAGCACATGCGCGCAATCATGGCTGAGCGCGTCCATGGCGCGGGTCATCGCCAGCATGGTGGCCCATAATATATTGAGGCTGTCGATTTCCTCCACCGTCGCCATGCCGATGCCCCAGCACAGCGCCCGCGCCTTTACCTCCCCCTCCAGCACGGCGCGGCGGGCGGCGGTCAGTTGCTTGCTGTCATTGAGGCCATCGGGACAATCCTCCTGTCGCAGGATGACGGCGGCGGCGACTACCGGCCCGGCGAGCGGTCCCCTGCCCGCCTCGTCCACGCCGGCGACAAGGCCGGGATGATGCAGACGCTCCTGCACGAAATCAGGCATGGGCATGGAATCCGAAGGGCGACCCCATCGGACCGTGCCCCTGCCCCAGGCCGGGGGCGAGGGTCAGCGCCTCACGCACATATTTGCGCGCCCGTTCGATCGCATCGATCAGGTCCCGCCCCTGCCCAAGTCCGACCGCGATCGCGCTGGCCAGCGTGCAGCCGGTGCCATGGGTATGCGGCGTGTCGATGCGCGCATTGCTCCACGCCTTGAGCACGCCCTGCGGCCCGATCAGCCGGTCGGTCAGCATCGGCCCGTCGCCATGGCCGCCCTTGGCAAGGACATGGGTGGCGAAGCGGATCGCGATCTCCTCCCCGCCCAGCGCCGCCAGTTCCGGGATGTTGGGCGTGACCAGCGTGGCGATGGCCATCAGCCGCTCGAAGGCGGCGATGGTGGCGTCGTCGGCCAGCGCCGATCCGCTGGTGGCGACCATCACCGGATCGAAGACGATCGGGACGGTATCGAGCGCGGTCAGCCGATCCGCGACGGCCGCGGCGGTTTGCGCCGAACCGATCATGCCGATCTTCACCGCGTCGACGCCGATGTCGCTGATGACGCTGTCCATCTGTTGCAGCACCATGTCGGTCGGCACGGCATGGACGCCCTGCACGCCCATCGTATTCTGCGCCGTGATCGCCGTGATCGCGGTCATCGCATGGCCGCCGAGCAGCGTCACCGTGCGGATATCCGCCTGGATCCCCGCGCCCCCGCCGCTGTCCGACCCGGCGATGATCAGGATACGCGCCGGGGTCATGCCTTGTGGTGACGCTGGCTGGAAGCCGGATGGCGCTTCAGCGCGTCGCCAATCCGACTGGGCCGATCCATCAGTTCGCCACCGCAATTGGGGCAGCGGTCGTCAAGCGCTTCGGCGCAGGGCGCGCAAAAGGTGCATTCGAACGAGCAGATGAACGCGCCCGGCTCGTCGGCGGGCAGATCGACGCCACACCGTTCGCAATCGGGGCGCATTTCAAGCATGGGCCATGTCCCGTTGGTTTCGAGCGAAGTCGAGAAACGATTGCGCGCAGGCTTCTCGACCAGGCTCGAAGCGAACGGCGGTTGTGCCTTCGATCACGCCGCCGCCTTCGCCACAGCCGCGCAGATGCGTTCGACGACGTCCTTCACCTGGTCCTCGCGGTCGCCTTCAGCCATGACACGGATGACCGGCTCCGTGCCGGACGGGCGGATGACCAGCCGGCCGCACCCATTCAGCTCCGCCTCCGCATCGGCGATGACGCGCTGCACATCCGCATGCTCCAGCGGCTTGCCGCCCGCAAAGCGGACATTCTTCAGCAGTTGCGGCACCGGATCGAACTGGTGCAACACCTCGCTGGCGGGCTTGCCGGCGCGGACCAGCGCGGCGAGCACCTGCAGCGCCGCCACGGTGCCGTCGCCGGTAGTCGCATAATCGCTGAGGATCATGTGGCCTGACTGTTCGCCACCGACATTGAAGCCACCCTCGCGCATCCGTTCCAGCACATAGCGGTCGCCCACCTTGGTGCGTTCCAGCCCAATGCCCTGGCCCGCAAGATGGCGCTCCAGCCCCAGGTTGGACATGACCGTCGCCACCAGCCCGCCGCCGCGCAGCAGCCCATCGCGCGCGAAATTGCCGGCAATCAGCGCCATGATCTGGTCGCCGTCGACGATCTGGCCCTTTTCATCCACGACGATCAGCCGGTCCGCGTCGCCATCCAGCGCGATGCCGATATCGGCGCCGGACGCGACCACGGTTTCCTGGCAGAGCTGGGTCGAGGTCGATCCGCACTTATCGTTGATGTTGATCCCGTTGGGGGTAACGCCGACGGCGATAACTTCCGCGCCGAGTTCCCAGAAGGCCGACGGCGCGACCTGGTAGGCAGCCCCATTGGCGCAATCGACGACGATCTTGAGGCCGTCGAGCCGCAGATCGGCGGGGAAGCTGGACTTGACCGCATGGATATAGCGACCCCTGGCGTCCTCGACGCGGCGGGCGCGGCCGATATCGGCGGAAGCGGCGAGCGGAACATCCTGCTCCAGCATCGCCTCGATCTTGAGTTCATCCTCATCCGACAGTTTGTAGCCGTCCGGGCCGAACAGCTTGATGCCATTGTCGGCATAGGGATTGTGGCTGGCCGAGATCATGACGCCGAGGTCCGCGCGCATCGAATGGGCGAGCAGCGCGACGGCGGGCGTCGGGATCGGCCCGAACTGCACCACGTCCATGCCGACCGCCGTAAAACCGGCCACCAGCGCATTTTCGACCATATAGCCCGACAGGCGCGTATCCTTGCCTATGACCACACGGTGGCGATGCGTGCCGCGCTGGAAATGCTTGCCCGCGGCCATGCCGACCTTCATCGCCAGTTCGGCCGTCATCGGCCACTGGTTGGTGCGGCCCCTGATGCCATCGGTGCCGAAATATCGCCTGCTCATGATTCCCTGCCCTGCAACACGGCCTAACGTCCGGCCATCCATAGCAATCTTTGTCCGACTTTCCAGCGGGCAGCAGTCGTTCCATGGCGGATGAGCGCCAGTTTGGCCACGGCGCCAGACAGGACAAAGGCCCCGCCGCGGGGCGAGGCCTTTGCATGATCGGCCGGGAGATCAGATCTTGTCGCCAAGGGCACCCTTGATCGAGCCCTTGATGTCCTGCACCGCAGCTTTGGTCTTCTGCGCCCGGCCTTCGGCGACAAGGTCGGGATCCCGTCGATGATGGCCGGTCGCTTCCTTCGCCGCGCCAGCCGCCTTGTTGCCGGCGGCTTTCAGCTTGTCGGTCAGTTCGCCCATGGGGGTTCTCCTGTGGTTGCCGTTGGAAGGTCAACGGCCCGACCGCCCGAAAGGTTGCCAT
>DATFDS010000071.1:0-16049 GCA_035251955.1 Sphingobium sp.
TAATCCTCCTGCATCGCCGACGTGCCGAGCACCAGCTTGTGACCGCCGGGAATGTCGAAGGTCAGGTCGAGCTGATTGTAGAAGGTCTGGTTGACGGAGTCGCGGAAATTGCCGCGCGGGCCGCTGGGCAGATAATAGCCGCGCGGAACGGTGATGTTCAACACCTGACCGGCGCCCGTCCGCGCATCGAGATCGACAGTGCAGGCGGTGCCCGCCGGGGTCAGGCCCGTGGAAGCCAGGCAATAGGTGCCCTGCGGCGGATCGACCGTCAGATTCTGCTCGACGCGCTGCCAGCGAGACATATTGCGCAGCGACACCAGATCGCTGAACCGATGCTCGAAAATGGCGGTCGCCCGATCAAGGGTCTGGTCCTGCCGGTCCAGATTCTTGTAGCCATAATAGGCGCTGTAAGGCGCGCCGGGCAGCGGACCGTCATTGAAGTCGGTCTTGAAATAGGGGACGCCGTAGAGCGGCGTGTTCTTGTCTTCCTGATGGACGTAGAGCAACGTCATCGACGTCGCGCTGTCGACGCCGAACTTGACCGAAGGCGCCACGCCCCAGCGTTCGTAACGATCGACCTGCCGCGCGGGCACGTCATTTTCATGATACATGGCGTTCAGGCGCACGGCGATCTGGTCGGACACCCGCAGATTGCTGTCGATCGTGGCGCGATAATAGTCGGACGTGCCGATTCCGGCCTGGATCAGCGTTTCGTCGTCGGCCTTGGGGCGCTTGGTGACGAGGTTGATCGTGCCGCCGATCGCGCCCGATCCGCCGAAGACCGAGTTGGCGCCATTGATCACTTCCACCTGTTCCAGGTTGAACGGGTCGGTGCGGCTATATTGCGCGCTGTCGCGCACGCCGTCGACGGTGATGTCGGTGTTGGCGCTCTGGCCGCGCAGGTTGATGCTGTCGCCATAGCCGCCGCCGCCTTCGCCCGCGCCGAATGTGATGCCGGGCACGGTAGAAAGCACGTCACGCAGCGTCAGCAGATTCTGCTTCCGAATTGTCTGGTTGCCGATCACCGTGATGGTCTGCGGGGTGTCGAGCAGCGGGCGGACATATTTGGGCGATTCCGCCTTCTCGACCTTCACTTCCGATTCGTCGATCGCGGTATCGGTCACCGTCATGCCGCCCAGCTTGGGGCTCTGCGCCGGCTCCTGGCCGTGCGCGGCCGATGCGAAGGCCAGCGCGCCGACGCAGCTGAGCGCCAGAAATGAGGGTGCATTCTTGGGAATGGACATTTGGCAGAAACCCCTTTCTTTACCTCTTGGGGCGCCTGCTATTGATAGTGGTTCGCAGAGTCAACGCTATTGCGAATAATTCTTACTTTTGATCGCAAAAAGCCAGCAGCGGACGGCACTGGCCAGGTTGGGCGCTTCAGGTGCGGCAAGTCGCGCTACGTCGATGCGGGCGATCAATGCATTGATGGGCAGGCCCTCCAGCGCCGCCTGCGCGCGAAGGGCTTCCCAGAAAATCGGTTCAAGGCTGATCGCGGTCTGATGCCCCGCGATGGTGATGCTGCGCTTGACCGGCGGCGCGAACGAAGAAGCAGCCTCGGCATGGCGTGTCGCCGGTTCTTCGTCCGCCCCCATGGATCAATACATGTGCTGGCCGCCGTTGATCGACAAGGTGCTGCCGGTCACGAAGCCCGCTTCCTCGCTGCACAGAAAGGCTACGCCGCGCGCAATCTCATCCGCATGGCCGAGGCGACCCACGGGGATCTTGGCGACGATCTTCTCCAACACGGCCGGGGGAACGGCGGCGACCATTTCCGTGTCGATATAGCCGGGCGCGATCGCGTTGACGGTCACGCCCGATTTCGCGCCTTCCTGCGCCAGCGCCTTGGTAAAGCCGTGGATGCCGGATTTGGCCGCGGCATAGTTGACCTGCCCATATTGCCCCGCCTGGCCGTTGACCGAGCCGATATTAACGATCCGTCCCCAGCCGCGTTCGCGCATGCCGCCAAAGGTCGCCTTGGCCATGTTGAAGCAGCCGCCAAGATTGATCCGCATGACGTCGTTCCAGTCGTCGAAGCTCATCTTGGCGAGAACGCCGTCGCGCGTGATACCGGCATTATTGACGACGATGTCGACCGGGCCGAAGCGATCGGCAACCGCCGCGCAACCGTCCAGACAGGCCTGATGATCGCCGACATCCCAGCGGAACGCCTCGATCCCCGTCTCTTCGGTGAAAGCCCGCGCCTTTTCCTCATTGCCGGCATAGTTGGCGGCGACGGTGCAGCCCATCTCCTTCAACGCCAGACTGATAGCCCCACCAATGCCCCGTGTTCCGCCGGTGACGATGGCAACTTTGGTCATAACAGCCTCTCCCTGAAAAAAAAGGACGATATTCAAGCCTCCAACCAGCCGGCCAACTCGCGGCCGAACAGTTTCTGGAGAAGGATCATAGCTTCGGTCGAAGCATTCAAACACCTTAAATGGGCAAAATTGTTACCGCCTGAAGACAGAAAATCCTCTCTGCCCCGTAAAGCGATTTCTTCCAACGTTTCCAAGCAGTCAGCGGCAAATCCCGGCGTGAGCACGGCGATTTTTTCGATCCCCTGCGCGGGCAGGCTGCGCAGCACCTCGTCGGTGGCGGGGCCCAGCCATTTGGCCCGGCCGAAGCGCGACTGGAAGGTGACGCGCACCTCGCGTCCGAGCGCCTTTTCAAGCAATCTCGCGGTTGTCACGCAATGGTCATAATAGGGATCGCCGAGCGTCCGGGTCCGCTCCGGCATGCCATGAAAGCTGGCGAGCAGCAGGTCTGGCACGAAATCCAGCAGGGCAAGCTGGCGCTCGGTCGAGGCGCGCAGGGCCTCGATATAATCCGGGTCGGCATAATAAGGCGGCAGCGTGCGGATCGTGGGCTGCGCCCGCAGGCCGGCGAGCGTCGCATAGGCGGCATCGAGCGCGGTGGCGGTGGTTGCCGCGCAATATTGCGGATAGAGCGGCGCGAGCAGGATCCGGTCGCATCCTTGCGCGAGCAGGGCCTTGATCCGCGAGGCGATCGACGGCTGACCGTAGCGCATGGCCCAGTCCACCACCGCGTCCGGGCCGAAAACATCCCGCAAACCAAGAGCCGCATCGCGCGTATGGACGGCCAGAGGCGATCCCTGGTCCATCCAGACCTGTCGATAGGCATGGGCAGACTTGCGCGGACGGGTCAGCAATATCGGGCCGCGCAATATCGGCTGCCACAGAAACTGCGGTATCTCGACCACGCGCCGGTCCGACAGGAACTCGGCCAGATAGCGCCGCACCGAGGAGGGATCGGGCGCGTCCGGCGTGCCAAGGTTGATGAGGAGGATGCCGACCTTGCCCATGCCTCAGCCCCGCATCAGCAGCGGCAGGCTGCGGAAGCGCTGCCCGGTGACGGTGAACAGCGCATTGGCGATCGCCGGCGCCACCAGCGGCGCGCCGATGTCGCTCAATCCTGCGGACGGTGCGGTGCTGCGGATAAGTTCGACAGTCACCTCGCCAATGTCCGCAAGGCGGGGCAGCCCCATGCGACCCAACATCGCGCGGGTCGGCAGGCCCTTGGCGTAAGGGACAGACGCGCCCGTCGCGAGCGCCAGCCCGTAGATCAGGCCGCTTTCCACCTGCTGCCGGGCGATGTCCGGATTCACCTGCTCTCCGCCGTCGACCGCCGCGATGATGCGCCCGACGCTCAGCTTTCCACCGCTGATCGCCGCTTCGACCATCACCGCCGCATAGGCGCCGTCCATCACGTGCGCGGCCAGTCCCTGCCCGCTGCCCTCTATGCCGCCCTGCCACCCACCCATGGCGCCGACGGTCGTCAGGCAATGGGCAAGGCGCGGATTGCCGCCCAGCATCTGGATGCGGAAGGACATAGCCTCCATGCGGGCAAGATGGGCCAGTTCGTCGATAAAGCTTTCAGTGAAAAAAGCCCCGTGCAGATGCGCATTGCCGCGCGCGAAGCCGAGCGGAAGGCCGACGTCGGCGGGATAATGATCAACCGCCCAGTTAGGCAGCGCATAGGGCAGCTCCATGCCCGCCACCGCGAGGCGTGTCGAGGCTTCGGCAGCATCGCCGACAGCCTCATGTGGCAGCTTGCCGCGCGCGATCCGGTCCCAGGTCTGCGTCATCGCGCAGGGCGCCGCGACCTTCGCCAGCCAGCCTTCGATCGCGCCGTTGCGGCCGAGCTTGGCCGCCATGCGGGCATGGGCGGGGGCGCTCGGGCGATCCTGCACCACATCCTCGAGCCGCGACCAGAGCAGTTGCACCGGCCGCCCCATCTCCCTGGCGATCAGCGCCGCCGGGACCACGGCCTCGAAATCCATCTTGCGCCCGAAGGAGCCGCCGGCATGGAGCGGATAGAGCATCACGGCGCCCTCCGCGACGCCAAGCGCATCGGCAATCGCCGCGCGGGCGAGGGCCGGCGCCTGGGTCGCCGTCCAGACTTCGACGCGATCGTCGGTGACGCGCGCGGTCGCGCACATCGGCTCCAGCGCCAGGTGCAGGCCGGGATCGACCGTGAATTCGCTGGCGAGAATGGTGGCATCCTCGAACAGCGGCTTCAGATCGCCCTGCGCATAGAGGCGCTGTCCCGACGAGCCGGCAAAGGCGGCCTCCAGCGCGCCGTTGATGCCAGCGCTGCTGACCGGCGGACCGTTGAGGTCGAAGGTGGGGTCGCTCAGGTCGAGCGCCTTGTTCGCGGCCCACCAATTGGTCGCGACGGCGGCGACCCAGCGCTCCTGCCGCACCAGCTTCAGGAAGCCGGTAACGCCGCGCGCCGCCGCTTCGTTGACACTCTTGAGCCGCGCATCGCCGATCGGCCCCTGCCGGATCGAGGCGAAGACCATGTCGGGCAGGCGAATGTCGGCGGCATAATTGTGGCTGCCGTCGATCTTCGACGGGGTGTCGAGCCGGGGCAGATCCTGCCCCGCCAACCGGTCCGCCTGTGCCTGGCGGAAGGGCAGGATTTCGGGCAGGTCGTAGGTCGCGGCTTCCGCCACGACATCGCCCAGCCGCAGCGTCCGCTGCCCGCCATCGGAAATGATGCCGTTCTGGATGTCGCAGCTTTCCCAGGGCACGTCCCAGCGCGCCGCCGCCGCCTGGCAGAGCAGCACGCGTGCGGCCGCCCCGGCTTCGCTATAGGCCTTGTGGAACATCGGCACCGATGTCGCCGCGCCGGTCAGCATCAGCGCGCGCCGGGTCGCATATTGGTCGATCGCCCACTCACCCGCCTCGCCGCCCAGCCGGCTCCAGTCGTTGGCCAGCCATTCGCGCGCCAATAATGTGTTGGCATAGAGCGGGCTGATCGGCGCGCTCTCAACGCCGATGGTGCGCCAGTCCGCGCCCAGTTCATCAGCCAATATCTGCGGCAGCAGGGTGGTGACGCCCTGCCCCATCTCCGTCTGGGGCACGATGACGACGATCTGGCCCGATGCGGCGATCTTCAGGAAAGCGTTGAATATCGTCTCGCCGGGCGCGGCGTTGAGGTTGGGCCGATAGTTGCGCGGCCAGACCGCCCAGGCGAGCAGCAGGCCGGCAGCCGCGCCGCCCCCCACCAGCAATCTGCGCCGATCGAAGCCCTTGGCCGTAACTTTCCGATCTGCCTGCTTCCGCGGTGCGCGCCCCATAAGCCTGTTGATAGAGAGGCTTGGAACGGCTGAAAAGCGTTAATCGGCGCTGATCGGCGGGATATTGAAGCGGGGAATGTCGATCGCGGGGCAGCGGTCCATCACGACCTTGAGGCCCGCGGCTTCCGCCCGCGCCGCCGCGGCCTCATCGATGACGCCGATCTGCATCCACACCGACTTGGCGCCGGCCGCGATGGCATCATCGACCGCGTCGCCCGCCGCCTCGCTGCGCCGGAAGATATCGACCATGTCGATCGGCACGCCGATATCGGACAGCCGCGCCCAGATGAATTCGCCATGGACATGCTCGCCCGCGATCTGCGGATTGACCGGCAGCACGCGATAGCCATGGTCCTGCAGCACCTTCATCACGCCATAGCTGGGACGATTGGGCCGGTCGGAAATGCCCACCAGCGCGATCGTGCGCGTTTCCTTGAGCAGATCGGCTATGTCCTGCGCCTCCGTCAACGGCATCGCGGCTCTCCTTCCACTGCAGAGACGCCAGAAGCGCCCAATCCGTTCCTCAGCGACGCACCCAGGCCACGACCTTTTCGGCAATCGCGCGGAACGCCTGCCCATGCACATCGTCGCCCGCCGCCGGCGGGTCGCCTGCGTCCGACCGGCGCCGAATGTCGATCGCCAGCGGGATGCGGCCAAGGAAGGGCATGCCCATCGTCGCAGCGGCCGCCTCCGCGCCGCCCGCACCGAAGGGATCGGAAACCTCGCCGCAATGGGGGCAGCTATAGCCCGCCATATTCTCGACCAGGCCGATCATCGGCACCTGCGTCTGTTCGAACAGGCTGACCGCGCGGGTGGCGTCGATCAGCGCCAGGTCCTGCGGCGTCGACACGATGACCGCGCCGGCCGGCTTGTGCTTCTGCACCATCGACAGCTGCACATCGCCCGTGCCCGGCGGCATGTCGACCACCAGCAGCTCCACATCGCCCCAATCGGCGTCGATCAGCTGCGACAGCGCATTGCCCGCCATCGGCCCGCGCCAGGCCAGCGCCTTGCCCGGATCGACCAGATGGGCCATCGACAGCATCGGCACGCCGAACGGGCTTTCGACGGGGATCAGCTGCTTTTCCCTGGCCTGCGGCTTCTTGTCCTCGCTCGCCATCAGCTTGGCTTGGCTGGGGCCGTAGATATCGGCATCGACCAGTCCGACGGATACGCCCAGCCGCTTCAATGCCACCGCCAGATTGGCCGACAGGGTGGATTTGCCCACGCCCCCCTTGCCCGACGCGACGGCGATGATCTTCAGGGGCCTCCGCTCCGCCGTCATGGCGATGCGCACATCCTCCACGCCGGGGACGGTCAGCGCGCCCTCGCGGATCGCGGCGGCGACGGCGTCGCGCTGCTCGGGCGACAGGCCGGCGACGTCCAGCGCCAGGCTCATAATCCCACCCTTGACCCGCGGCGTGCTGGCGCGGCCATCGGTCAGCGTCTTCAGGCGGGCGGCGAAACTCTCTAGATCGGTCATCGGCAGAGCCTCTAGGCAATAATCGTTGCGATGGGCACTGTTTTTCGTGATCCAGCCTTCCTATAGAGACGGAATGAAGAGATTTTTCGGGTGGATGCCTGGCATCGCGAGCGCCATGGTCCAGGGTCCCTGGGGCAACAAGGGTGACGGTCCGGACGGTGACGGGTCGGGCAAGGGCGGCGACGGCGGCCCGCGCAATCCCTGGACGCAGCCGGGCCGGTCCTCCGGATCGAAGGGCCCTTCCGCCATCGAGGAACTGCTGCGCCGCAGCCGCGAGAGCTTCGGCCAGGGCGGCGGCGGTTTCGGCAACCTGCCCCCGCGCCCGACCGGCAAGACGCTCTGGCCCGCCGCGATCGGCATATTGGTGCTGCTGTGGCTGGTGCTGACCTGCTTCCATCGCGTCGGACCGCAGGAGCGCGGCGTGGTGACGCTGCTCGGCAAATATAGCCGCACATTGTCGCCGGGCATCAGCCTGACCCTGCCCGCGCCGTTCGAGAATGTGACCACGATCGACGTCGAGGAAATCCGCACGATCGATATCGGGTCGGCGAGCGCGCAGAGCGAGAATCTGGTGCTGACGGGCGACCAGAATATCATCGACCTCGCCTATTCGGTGCGCTGGAACATCCGCAATCCGGAGCTGTATCTGTTCCAGCTGTCCGATCCCGATGCCTCGGTCCGCGAAATCGCCGAAAGCGCGATGCGCTCGGTCGTCGCCAGCGTCAGCCTGGACGATGCGCTGGGCGCCGGCCGCACCGAGATCGAGCAGCAGGTCGAGCAGCGGATGCAGGAGATATTGGACGGCTATCGTTCGGGCATCCGCGTCCAGGGCGTCGCGATCAAGCAGGCCGATCCGCCGACCGCCGTCAACGATGCGTTCAAGGCCGTGTCCGCCGCGCAGCAGACCGCGCAGACCTATCTCAACGAGGCCCGCGCCGCCGCGCAGCAGGTGACGGCCAAGGCGCAGGGTGAGGCAGCGGCCTTCGACAAGGTCTATGAGCAGTACAAGCTGTCGCCCGAAGTGACGCGCCGTCGCATGTATTATGAAACCATGGAGGGCGTCCTGTCCAACGTCGACAAGACCATCGTCGAAAGCGGCAACGTCACCCCCTTCCTGCCGCTGCCCGAGCTGAACCGCCGGGCGCAACCGGGGAGAAGCCAGCCGAGCGCCGCCACCGGGGAGGACCAGTGATGCCCAGCAGCCTGCTCCGCCACCCGGTCGCGCTTGCGCTGTCCGCCATCGCACTGCTGCTGCTGATCGGCAGCACCATCGCGATCGTGCCCGAAACCAAGCAGGGCGTGATCGTGCGCTTCGGCGATCCCAAGAAGATCATCAACCGCTACCTCCCCAAGGAGGATTTCGGCAAGACCGGCGCGGGCATCATCCTGCGCTGGCCGTTCATCGACCAGATCGTCTGGATCGACAAGCGCGTGCTCTCCGTCGAGATGGAGCGACAGCAGGTGCTGTCCACCGACCAGTTGCGGCTCCAGGTCGATGCCTTCGCCCGCTATCGCATCGTCGATCCGCTGCGCATGTATATCGCGGCAGGCAATGAGGAACGCGTGTCCGACGCGCTGCGCCCGATCCTGGGATCGGCGCTGCGCAACGAGCTTGGCAAACGCCCGTTCGCCGCGCTGCTCAGCCCGGAACGCGGCCAGGTGATGGACAATATCGAAGCCGGCCTCAACCGCGTCGCCCGGCAATATGGCGCACAGATCGTCGATGTCCGCATCAAGCGCGCCGACCTGCCCGACGGCGCGCCGCTGGAAAGCGCCTTCACCCGCATGCGCACCGCCCGCGAGCAGGAAGCGCTGACGATCCGGGCACAGGGTGCCAAGCAGGCGCAGATCATCCGCGCCGAAGCGGACGCCAATGCCGCGCGCATCTATGCGGAAAGCTTCGGCAAGGACCCGTCCTTCTATGATTTCTATCGCGCCATGCAGGCCTATCGCCTGACCTTCGCGCCCGACCGGCCGGGGTCGACATCCATGGTGCTGTCGCGCGACAACGACTTTTTGAAGCAGTTTCAGGGCCGTTAGCGGTTCGGAACCAGCATCATTCAATGAGGGTTAAGGGAAGGCGGCGCATCCGGCTTTTTGCTACAGTCCCGCCCTTCCTTCGCCAAGTTCATGAGAGGACCGTCACGAGTGCGTTACGCTTATGCCATTACAGGCGCCCTGCTGCTTGGCGGCACCGCCATCGCCGTCACCTCCAGCCCGAATGTCGGCGCCCAGACCGCACAGAATGAAGGCATGCAGGCCGCAGCCCCCGCCGGCGCCCCGGCCAGCCTCGCCGACATGGTCGAAAAGCTGCAGCCGGCCGTGGTCAATATCTCGACCCGGCAGCGCGTGCAGGTGCAGAACCCCTTCGCGGGCACGCCCTTCGGCGATCTGTTCGGCCAGGGCCAGGATCAGGGCGGCAAACCGCAGACCCGGCAGGCCCAGTCACTCGGGTCGGGCTTCATCATCTCGGCTGACGGCTATATCGTCACCAACAACCACGTCGTGTCCGCCGGTGCCGAAGGCGCAAGCGTCGATTCGATCACCGTGACGCTCACCAACCGCGAGGAATATCCCGCGCGCCTGATCGGCCGCGACCCCGCGACCGACCTGGCCGTGCTGAAGATCGAGGCGAAGAAGCCCCTGCCCTTCGTCAAGTTCGGCGACAGCACCAAGGCGCGCGTGGGGGATTGGGTGATCGCCATCGGCAATCCCTTCGCCCTGTCCGGCACCGTGACGGCGGGCATCATTTCCGCCGTGCATCGCGGCACCGGCGGCACCTACGACAAGTTCATCCAGACCGACGCGTCGATCAACCAGGGCAACTCCGGCGGCCCGATGTTCGACATGCGCGGCAATGTGATCGGCATCAACAGCCAAATCCTGTCGCCCTCGGGCGGCAATGTCGGCATCGGCTTCGCCATTCCGTCCGAACAGGCCGCGCCGATCATCGACACGCTGCGCCGGGGCCAGAGCGTCAAGCGCGGCTATCTGGGCATCCAGATCAGCCCCTTGGGCGAAGACCTGGCGGATTCGCTGGGCCTCGCCAAGAATCGCGGCGAATTCGTGCAGGGCGTGGAACCGGGCAAGGGCGCGGACCGCGCCGGCATCAAACCGGGCGACGTCATCGTCAGCGTCGCCGGCCAGGAAGTCACGCCGGACCAGAATCTGTCCTCGATCGTCGCCACCCAGCCGATCGGATCGCGCGTCCCGATCGTGCTGCTGCGCAACGGCCAGCGGCAGACGGTAACGGCGATCGTCGGCGAACGCCCGTCCGAGGATGAGCTGAACGCCTTCGCCCAGCAGCAGGATGATGATTTCAACCAGCAGCAGGACGCGCCGTCGACCGGCCCGCAGGCGAGCCAGCAGTCGCTCGGCATTTCGGCCATCCCGTTGACGTCCACGATCACGCGCCAGCTCGGCCTTGCCGCCGACACGCGCGGCGTGGTGATCACCGCGGTCGACAGTTCGACCGATGCCGGCGCCAAGGGGCTGCGGCGCGGCGATGTCATCATCACCGCCAACAACCGTCCGGTCGCCACCCAGGCGGATCTGGACGCAGCGGTGAAGCAGGTCGCCTCGCAGGGTCGCACCGCCATTCTGCTGCAGGTGCTGCGTCGCGGACAGCCGGCCGTGTTCCTGCCGGTGCGCCTGCGCGACAAATAAGGGGTTCGCAGCTCAAGCGGATCGTTACGGGCCGCGCTTGCCGGAATGGCTGCCTTACCATAGGGTGAAGGCACGTCTTCGGTGAGCGCGGCTCGAACTTTTTCAAAGGAGCAAAGGGCAATGAGCGACGGCATCTTCATCGGCCTAGGCGCGCCGGACAAGGACGGCGGCATTCCCCAGACGCTCAACCTGCGCCGCGCCAACCGCCACGGCCTGATCGCCGGCGCGACCGGCACCGGCAAGACCGTCACGCTGCAGGGCATAGCCGAAAGTTTTTCGGCGCGCGGCGTGCCCGTATTTCTCGCCGATGTGAAGGGCGACCTGTCGGGCATCGCCATGGCCGGATCGCCGACCGCGAAAAATGCCGACAAGCTGGTCGCCCGCGCGCAGGAAATCGGCATCGGCGATTATAGCTATGCCGACAATCCGGCGATCTTCTGGGACCTCTATGGCGAGCAGGGCCATCCGATCCGCACCACCGTCAGCGAGATGGGGCCGCTGCTGCTAGCGCGGCTGATGGGCCTTAACGAAACACAGGAAGGCGTGCTGTCGATCGCCTTCAAATATGCCGACGAACAGGGGCTGCTGCTGCTCGACCTGGGCGATCTGCAGGCGATGCTGGCCTATTGCGCCGAAAATGCCGACACGCTGTCCTCCCAATATGGCAATGTGACGAAGGCCAGTGTGGGCGCGATCCAGCGCCAGCTGCTCCAGTTGGACAGCCAGGGCGGCGGCCATTTCTTCGGCGAACCCGCGCTCGACATCCACGACTTTCTGAAGCTGGACGATCAGGGGCGCGGCTATGTCAACGTGCTCGCCGCCGACAAGCTGATGCAGAGCCCCAAGCTCTACGCCACCTTTCTGCTCTGGCTGCTGTCCGAGCTGTTCGAAACGCTGCCCGAGGTGGGCGATCCCGACAAGCCTGTCCTCGTCTTCTTCTTCGACGAGGCGCATCTGCTGTTCGACGATGCGCCCAAGGCACTGACCGACAAGATCGAGCAGGTCGTGCGCCTGATCCGCTCCAAGGGCGTGGGCGTCTATTTCGTGACGCAGAACCCGATCGATATCCCTGAGGAAGTGGCCGGGCAGCTCGGCAACCGCGTCCAGCATGCGCTGCGGGCCTTCACCCCGCGCGACCAGAAGGCGATCAAGGCGGCGGCGGAAACGTTCCGCGTCAACCCCGACCTGGACGTCGAAACGGCCATCACCGAACTCAAGGTCGGCGAAGCGCTGGTATCGCTGCTGCAGGAAGATGGATCGCCCGGCATCGTCCAGCGCACATTGATCGCGCCGCCGCGCTCGCGCCTCGGCCCGGTCGATGCCAAGGAGCGCGCGATCATCCAGTCCATCTCGCCCTGCGCCGACAAATATGACGAGCGGGTCGATCGCGAATCCGCAGAGGAAATCCTGGCCGCGCGGGGCCAGGCGGCGGCCGCCGCCGCGCAGGCGGCCAAGGCCCAGGCAGAGGCCGACAAGACCGCCGCCGCCCAAGCCAAGGTCGAAGCCAAGCAGCGCGAAGCCGAGCTGAAGGAGCAGGCCCGCCGCGACGCCGTCGCCGCGCGCGAAGCCGCCAAGCCGTCCGGGTTCGAAAGGGCCGTCCAGTCCGCAACCCGTTCGGCCGCTTCGTCGGTCGGGCGGCAGGTCGCCAATGAGGTCGGCCGCGCCATCTTCGGAGGGTCCAGCCGCCGCTCGCCCTCGGGCGGCATCGCAGGCCAGCTGGTGCGCGGCATATTGGGCAGCCTGTTCAAATAAAAGCCGCTCGCATCAGGGAGAGTGAAGATGCCCCTATCCAAGACCGCCCTCTGGATCGCCTTGCTGGCGTCCACCGCGCCTGCCTTCGCCCAGAGCGACCGCGAATTGCGCCGCGCTACCAATGCCGCCATTGCCAGCGATATCGCACGCGATCGTCAGGCCGAGCGCGACGCCAGGCGCCAGCCCTATGCCTCGCCTGGCTATGGCCGCATCACCAGCGCCGCCGGCGCCCGCACCGCCTGCGCGGCCAAGGCGCGGCAGGAAGCCGGCCCCCGCACGGCGATTATCGGCCGCCCGGTCGCCAGCAGCATGTCCACCGGATGGGAGGTCGAAGGCGAGGTCGGCCCCTATGGCGACCTGCGCTCGGTGCCGTTCGTCTGCTCCGTTCGCAACGGATCGGTCAGCGGCATCCTGTTGAAACCCGATCAATAGTCCGATCAGGACCGGCGCATGCACATGCCCCTGGCGCCCCTTTCGTCATCCTGGACTTGATCCCGCTGCCTTTGGGTCGGGCGCGGGAAAAGAAAGGAAGCTGGACCCCGACTCAGGGCCGGGGCGACGATGGAAGAAATGATGGGAACCGCGCCAAGCCCGCTCCAACACCTTGAAAGTCCCACCATCACCGGCCCAAATATTGCTGCGCCCTTTCTCTACCGATGCGGTTGCGAGAGTCGTTGTGCAAGCGCTAAGGAGAGTGGATGAAGGCCCCTCCCCCGCCCCGCCATCCCCTGCGCTTCGGCAGTTTCCGGGCCTATCTGCTCGGCCGCCTCGCCGCTGTTCTGGCGCAATATAGCATGATGATCGTGCTGGGCTGGCAAGCCTATAATATCGCGCGCGAGACGATGAGCACATCGGGCGCCGCCGCGCAGCTCGGCTTGATCGGCCTGGCGCAGTTTCTGCCCTTGTTCTTCCTGACGCCCCTCACCGGCTGGGTCGCGGACCATTTCGACCGGCGGAACATCACGCGGCTGACACTGCTTCTCCTGACCACCGCCGCATCCGCGCTGGCCTTCGCCACTTATGAAGGCCGGGTCAGCCTGCCGCTGATCTTCGGCATCGCGAGCGTGATCGGCATCGCACGGGCCTTCAACGGCCCGGCCTACAGCGCGCTTGCCCCCAACCTCGTCCCGCGCGAGGTGCTGCCCAATGCCATCGCCATTTCCGGTGTCGTGTGGCAGGCCGGCATGATCATCGGCCCCGCGATCGGCGGCTATGCCTATGCCATCGAAGCGTGGGGCGCCTATGCTCTGGCGGCGGGCCTGTTCGCGATGGCGTTCATCTGCATGCTGCTGGTCGGCCCGGTGCCGCAGCCGGCGCGCGACCTGAACCGCCATCCGATCCGCCAGATGGTCGACGGCCTGACCTATGTCCGTACTAACCGGCTCGTCCTCGCCACCATAACGCTGGACCTGTTCGCGGTGCTGCTCGCCGGCGCCACCGCGCTGCTGCCGGTCTATGCCCGCGACATCTTGCATGTGGGACCTGCGGGTCTTGGCCATCTGGCCGCAGCGCCGGGCATCGGCGCGGGCGCGAGCGCCCTCTTCTTCTCCTTCCGCCCGATGAAGACGGAGGTGGGCCTCAAGATGCTGGGCTCGGTGATCGCCTTCGGCCTCGCCACCATCCTGTTCGGCGCGACCGCCTTCATGCCGCGCACTATCGCGATGGAGGTCGGCATCGGCGCGCTGATCCTGCTGGGCTGCGCCGACATGGTGTCGGTCTATGTCCGCCAGTCGCTGATCCAGCTGCATACGCCCGACGCGATGCGCGGCCGCGTGTCCAGCCTGTCGCAGCTCACCATCTCCGCCTCCAACGAACTGGGCGAGGCCGAATCCGGCTTCCTCGCCGCGCTGGTCGGGCCGATCGCGGCGGTCATCGGCGGCGGCATCGGCGCGATCATCATCACCCTTATCTGGGCACGGCTCTTTCCCGAACTGCGCCTTGCACGTACCTTTGACCCACCCGACATACGGACGGCGGACCTCAGCCAGGAGAAGGCCCTATGAAAGCTGCCAATATTCTCGAAACCATCGGCAATACGCCGCACATCCGCGTCAACCGGCTGTTCGGCGACGCAGAGGTATGGATCAAGTCGGAGCGCTCCAATCCCGGCGGGTCGATCAAGGACCGTATCGCGCTCGCCATGATCGAGGCGGCCGAGGAATCGGGCGACCTGAAGCCGGGCGGCACCATCATCGAGCCGACATCGGGCAATACCGGCGTCGGGCTGGCCATGGTGGCGGCGGTCAAGGGCTATAAGCTGATCCTGGTCATGCCCGAAAGCATGTCACTCGAACGCCGCCGGCTGATGCTGGCCTATGGCGCGAGTTTCGACCTGACCCCACGCGAAAAGGGCATGAAGGGCGCGATCGAGCGCGCGCTGGAGCTGATCGAGCAGACGCCGAACAGCTGGATGCCGCAGCAGTTCGAAAATGCCGCGAATATCGACGTCCATGTCCGCACAACCGCGCAGGAGATCGCCAACGATTTCGCCGATCATCCGATCGACGTTCTGATCACCGGCGTCGGCACCGGCGGCCATATCACCGGCACGGCCGAAGTGCTCAAGAAGCTGTGGCCGAACATCAAGGTCTATGCGGTCGAGCCGACCCTGTCCCCGGTGATCAGCGGTGGCCAGCCGGGCCCCCACCCGATCCAGGGCATCGGCGCCGGCTTCATCCCCGCCAATCTCCACACCCAGCTGCTGGACGGCGTCATCCAGGTCGATCCCGCCGATGCCAAGGAGTTCGCCCGCCGCGCCGCGCGCGAGGAAGGCGTGCTGGTCGGCATTTCGTCGGGCGCGACGCTGGCCGCCATCGCCCAGAAGCTCAAGGAACTGCCCGCCGGCAGCCGCGTTCTTGGCTTCAATTATGACACCGGCGAACGCTATCTGTCGGTGCCCGACTTCCTGCCCGAATAGGATTGTAGCGAAACGGGCATGACCGACACCTTCCCAACCAAGCAGCCGCATCCGTTGATGTGGCTGATCTGGCTTGCGCTGTTCGTCGGTCTGCCCGCCTTGGTGGCCGCATGGGAAGCGCACGCCCCGGTCGCGCGCGCCGCCCGCGCCGATCTCGTCACGGCCGCGCGGTTCAAACGGCCCGCGACCCCGCCGCCGCCGGTCGAGCCGGTCGAACTATATGCGCTGGGCCGCGACCAGGCGCGCGCGTTCAATGCCGCCATACCCTTTTCCCGCCTGCCCAACCCCGCCGCGCGGCCGTTCGTCTTCGCCGGCAATGCAGTCGATCTGGCGCGGGCGACGGACTGCCTCGCGGCGGCGCAGTTGTACGAGGCGGGCGACGATGCCGTCGGCGAACGCGCGGTGGCGCAGGTGGTGCTGAACCGGGTACGCCATCCCGCCTTCCCCAAGACCGTGTGCGGTGTGGTGTTCCAGGGGCAGGAGCGATCGACCGGCTGCCAGTTCACCTTCACCTGCGACGGCGCGCTCGCACGCACGCCCGGCCAGGCCGCCTGGGAACGCGCGCGGGACATCGCGAAGGCGGCGCTCGCCGGCAAGACATTCAAGCCGGTCGGCTATGCCACCCA
>DATFDS010000072.1:0-2053 GCA_035251955.1 Sphingobium sp.
CTTGTCTATGCTCCCGCCGCGTTTAGAATGGCCGCCAGAACGCCACCTAAAGCCAAGAAATGTGGCAAGGATCGCGGAGGGGGTACTTATGGCTTTCATCGAGTGGCTGTTGAAGATCATCGAAAACTTCGCGCCAAGCGCTCCATACCACCCCGTCGCCAAAGAAGGTTCGACGGAGTCGAGCGCCGTGCCGATCTTCATTCCGCCGCTTTGCTGAGCGATTCGGAGGCAATCGGCGACACGGTTCCGGCAAACACCCTCTCTGCACATCGCCGCGGCTGCGCGAGGCTCATCCATGCAAAGTTGTTCAAAGCCTGCGCGCCATTGCGCCGATGTCCCTCGCTGACCGCCTGAAGGCGTGGCACATCATTCAGTCGCGAATTTAGAGTTGTCGATATTTGGCTTTGATGTCCGGGTTGAAGCGAGCGGCGACAAGGGCGGGCATCAAGTTCTTCTTCCTGCCGCCCTACTCGCCGGACCTGAACCCATCGAAAAAATGTTCGCCAAGCTCAAACGCCTGCTGCGAAAAGCCAACGAGCGCACCCTCGAAGCCATCTGGCGACGCATCGGAACCCTCCTCGCCAACTTCAGCCCAGACGAGTGCCAAAACGACATCAAAGGCCCAGTATATCCGTAAATCAAAATCAGACCAACTCTAGGCAGGATCGGCTTTCAGCTTGTGGCGCGCTCGGACAGGGTCTTTTTCCTGTTCCTGTCTGCGCAGGAGCATCCGTTCCGCATCTCCGCGCGAAAAAATATCATCCCGCTTTATGAGTTCACGCGGAGGCGTAGAGTTTGATGACTTTGCGTTCTCTGCGCCTCCGCGCGAACAATTCCGGCTGTGCCGCCACAGCCTGAATGTCGATCGCCTCGACTATCCGGCGGCCAGAACTCCGCATGCGATGCGTCCGCCGGCATTGCCCGCCGGATCCGTCCTGTTATCATCCGCTTGCGCATGGATGACCACTGCAGCGCCATCCGCATCGAGCAAAGGCGTGGCACCGCTCCGCAGGGCACCGCCGGCAATCACATATTCCATCTCACCCGAACCGTCCGCGCCGGCCAGCAGGTTGGGCATGTCGCCCATATGCATGCCGGCTGGGTTATCCTTGCCATGCTGATGGCCGGTCGGGTTCCAGTGACCACCGGCGCTTGCGAAATCGGGTGGCGTACAGGCGCCGGTCGTGTGAATATGAACCGCATGGGCGCCTGGTGTCAGCCCTTGCGCCTTCACCAGCACATGCAAGCCATCCGCGGCCTCGGTAACCCGCGCCTCGCCGCGGGGCGAACCATCGGCGGCCAGCAGCCGCGCGCTGGCGGCCGGAGACACGGCGCTCGATCCCATCGCGCCGGACGGCGTCCCGCTCGTCGCACAGGCCGACAAAAGGCCGGCAAGCGGCAGGGCGCAGAGAAGAACGGCATTTTTCATGAGGAACTCACTCCGACAAGGCATGGGCGGCGAACGCGGCAAGGCCAAATTTGTTGCGTATCCGGTCCATATTGTCATCCATTTTCTGCCGGCTACCGCTTCCTGCACCAACGTGCCCGACCGCACTACGCGCGCTGAGCCGCACCCCGCGCAGACGAGCGCGCATGGAAAAAGGGGCCGGTCTTGCGACCAGCCCCTCAATCCTATCCATCCGTAAGGACGGAACTTACTGACCCGAACCCGGACCGTAGGTGATTTCCACGCGACGGTTCTGCAGTTCGCGAACACCGTCGGCGGTTTCGACGCGGGGGTTCGATTCACCGAACGCCTGGGTCGTGATCACGCCGTCGGGGATGCCCTTCGAAGCGATGTAGGCCTTGACGGCGTCAGCACGGCGCTGCGACAGGCCGACATTGTACGAGGCCGAACCCGAGCGGTCCGCATAGCCCGCCAGCATGACCTGGGCGCTGCCGCAGTTGCTGTAGGCCGAAACCGCGTTGTCCAGAATGGTGGCGGCGTCAGGCGTGATGTCCGACTTGTTCCATTCGAAGAAGACGATGTACGGCCCAGGGCTGCACTCGGCGACCGGCGGAGGCGGCGGCGGAGGAGGGGGTGGCGGAGGCG
>DATFDS010000073.1:0-4926 GCA_035251955.1 Sphingobium sp.
TCAAGGATGCGTTCCGACAGGCTGTAGCCGCCGCTGGAACACAGCTTGCGCAGATAACGCTGGGATATGCCCATCGCCGCAGCCACGACTTCACAGGACAGGCCGCTGTCGAAGAGATTGTCCTCCACGAATATCGACATGCGTTGAAGCAGCAAACGCTGATGCTGATGGGTCAATATGTCGTGATCCGGATCGATGTCGGACAGGGCGCAGGCGATGATGTCGAACATCGTCCGCTGGACGAAATGTTCGCAGCCTGTCTCGATGCGATCCAACTGTCGATGCACTTCGCGGACATGGGCCGACGCGATCCGGCCGAGGCTCCTGTTGCCCGAAATCCGACGGACCGTGAAATCGCGCAGGCCCGACACACGCCGCGCCAGATCGTCCCGTTCGATACGGAGCACGGTCTGCACGAAAGGATGGTCGGCGACGAAGCGATAGGGGCCGCCCGTATCGTATATCGCCATATCGCCCGCCTTCAGCGCAACCTCTCGTTCGCCCTGCCGGATCTTCGCCTCTCCCTCCTCCAGGAGGCTCAGCAGAATATAGTCTCCACCCGATCGGGCGGGATGCCGATTGCGGTTCGACGCGCAATGCCGCCCCGCCGCAATGCGCACGAACCGCGTACCGAGCAGGTCCTTGCATGACATCGACGCCGTGAACGACGCATCGTCCGGGACATGAAACTGAACGTCGTTCAACCTGTCCCGCACGATTTCGCGCCATGACGACAAGCTTGTCGCCTGCACATTCCAATTCCAGAACGATTCCGATGGTGTCATATCATGCGCCCGCCAGCGTGACTCCCCCGCAGTTTGACGGGCATGGGCCTCACAGCTGCGGGAGCGTCACGGATATTGATCGAATTCCATCCGATTGAGAAACTGTCATCAACGTGTAAGCATTGCAACCGATTCCTCGCCCTTTATCGCCCTGGAGTCGATAAGTCAGCCGATCACCTTGAGCATCGGCGCACTGACGACCGTCGCCCCTCCATCCACCGTCAGTATCGCTCCGGTCACCGCGGAAGCCGCGTCGGAGGCAAGGAAGGTGCAGGTCGTGGCGACTTCGGCAGGCGTGGCCGCGCGCCGCATGGGCACGTTGGTGGAGACATGGAGATAGGCTTCCTCCAGCGAGCAGCCTTCCCGCTCCATGACGAGAGCCATGTGGCCGTCGGCCATGGGCGTCGTGACGAAACCGGGGCAGACGGCGTTCACGCGCACACCCTGGGGGCCATAGTCGAAGGCCATGGACCGAACGAGGCCGATCGTCCCGTGCTTTGCCGCGGTATAGCCGCAGGAATGCGGCACGGCCTGCAGACCGCCAAGCGAAGAGACCACGACCAGCGCACCCTTCCGCTCGATCAATGTCGGGAGCGCCGAACGCGCGGTCACGAAAAGGGTCGTGAGATTGTCGTGCAGAATGCGGCTCCATCCCTCGTCGCTTTCTTCGGCCACGCCCGCCGCGCCCATCGTGCCGGCGCAGGTGATCACCGCATCGATCGGCGAAAAGCGTTCGGCGCAAAAGGCGACCGCCCGGTCCATGTCCTGCCGCTTGCCCGCGTCGGCGGCGAATATGGCGACGGCGTCGCCATATTGTGCCGCCACCTCTTCAAGCAATTGCGGGCGACGGCCCGTGATGACCGCGCGACCGCCCTCGGCCACGACTTCCTTCGCGACAGCCGCGCCGATGCCCGTGCCCCCGCCCGTAATGAGAACTGTCTTACCCTTTAACGACATTGAAATCTCCTGTTAGATAGCAAGCGGCAATCCGCGCCTTTCGCGAAGGTCTGGAGCAGGATAGTCCGGGTTCCGATATGTCCTATCCTACTGCTGCGCCGCCTTCGATTGCAGAAGTTGCCCAATAAAATCGTCATCCGGATTTTCATCGAAGGTCCTGGCATGCGTATCAATATGCGCCCAGGTCGGAGCGGACTTCGTCCATGCCGTCGCCTCGACCCTCAGATCTTCCTGCCGGTCCACCGTCCCGACCTTGACCAGCATCGCGTCGGGCTCGAGAATTTCAAGCTTCTCGAACAAGGGCGTGCCACATGACTTGCAGAATTCGCGCGTCACCTTGCGGCCGGATTCCGCCTCGATCGTATAGCCCTGGACAAGGTCGGCGCCAGCCAACAGTTGAAAGCCTGCCTTTTGCACGACCAGAATATTGGCTGGCGCTCCGCCGGAAGAGTAGCGGCAATCCCGACAGTGGCAGGCGACGAACGCCGTGGGTCCCATTGCCCGGTACGAAACCTTGCCGCAGAGGCATTGGCCGGTGAATTCAGTCATTCATATCTCCCGATATCGCCAAAAAAGGGTGAGGAGCCCAGGCATTTCTTCCGCCTGAAATCGATTCAGGCCACCGGGACCCCCGGCATCTGCAATCGGTCATAATATTCGGTGCATTTGACGATCCCGTTTTCACCGCAAATGATGACGGCGGCGAGCCGGCCCTGGAATGGCTTGCCGGTTGCTTTCAACGCGCCGCCCGCCAGGTCTTCTCCGTTGAAGGTTCCCCGTCCCAGCCCCTGTACGACCACGGTGTTCCCGAATTCGTACAGTTGTTCCAGCTCGATCGTAAAGTCCGGCGCGGCGGAAAGCCAGATACGATGATGCTCCTCTATCGCGGCACGGCCATGGTTGCGGATATCGAAGGCGTTGTCGGTATAGTCGATAGCTTCATCGAACAGAGCCGCAAAAGCGGCGGAGTCGGTCTGACTCCACAATTTCACCCAGGATTCGGCCCGTTCTTTGGGAGACATGTCTATTCCTTTCGAGCTAGTTTCGGATCGTAAGCTGAAGGCCGATAGTCCGCGGCCGATCCGTCGCCACCAGCGCGCCGCCGGTCTGCAGGAAAGTCGGGATGGCGTAATTGACGACGCGCTTGTCGAAGACGTTCTTCACGATCGCCGCCACTTCGATTCCACTATTTTCAAGGCGACCGCCAAGGCGAAGGTTCAGCTTCGCGTAGCCCGGCGATGACGGGATCACGAAGGAGGTGGAATCGTTGAGCGCTTCCTTGCTCCTGAATTCGACGATGGCGTCGCCGAACAGATGCAGATCGTCCCCGACCGGCTGTTCATAGGAAATCTTGCCGACGCCGCTCCACTTCGGCGCGAAAGGCAGGGTATTGATGGACCCGGCAACAGGGACGGTCTTCTTGATATCGGTATAGGTCAAGTTCCCGCTGATCGTCAGTCCGGAAAGCGGCGTGAGCAGCAGTTCTGCTTCGACGCCCTGCGATCGGACGAAATCGCTCCGCACGACGAAGCTCGTGCCGGTAAAGAAGGCCAGCTGATATCCGTCGATCTTGGTGTTGTAATAGGCAAGGTTCAGGTGGCTTCCGGGTGCGAAACCAATTTTCGTTCCGATTTCCAGTGTCTTGCTCTGCTCATCAGCGAATTCCGCGACGGCCAACACTGTGGGGTCGTTCTGGAACCCGCCGCCCTTCGATCCGGTCGCATAGCTGACATAAGCCATGCTCCTGGGCGCGAACTCATATTGAATACTGCCGGAATAGTCGAAAAAGCCTTCCTTGCGGCTCAGCCGCGTGGGCGCCATCGGCTGATACAGTGCCGCCGTGAAGATGCCCGGACGCAGGATGTCGCGCACATAGGATCCCGTCTTCTGGCTATGGTCATAACGGATGCCGCCGACCACGGTCAGCTTTTCGACCGGACGCAAGGTGGCCTGGGCAAAGCCCGACAGGGTTTCCGTGCGTTGGCGGTAGAAGGTCCGGGTGGCGCCTGTCACCGGTGTCCCGGCCATGCGGATGACATCGAACGTATCGGTGAAATTCCACTTGTCGTAATAATAATAGGCGCCCGCCAGCCAGCTGAGGATGCCCCGATCGGGCGAGGCGATGCGGAGTTCCTGCGACATGGATTCATCGCGTTCGCCGCCGCTGCGCAGGCCCGGATCATTCGCCACGCCGACCAGATTGACCATCTGGAAGTCCTTATATTGCGAATAGCCGGTCACGGCGGTCAACTGATAGTCGTCGCCCAGGTCCAGATCGATGGTCGAAGTGAAGCGCGTACCCTTCGTATTGACGCCCAGGTCCCTGTCCCCCGCCCGGCGCGTCGCGCGGGAATGGTCGTTGACCCCGGCGGTAAACGCCGTATCGCCATAGATCGCGGCCGTCTGGGCAAGGCGACCCAGCAGGTCGACGCCCGCATAGAAAGGCTGGCCGATCTGCTTGTAATGGGAATATTGGCCCGACAGGATCCAGCTGAAGCCCGGTGAAGGATTGAACCGCACGGACAGGCGCGCCGCCTCGCTGCGGATGGCGGGTTCATCCCGGTCCGTCAGCGCATTGTCCATATGCCCGTCGAGCCGATTGAGCTGCCCCGCGAAGCGGACCGCCCAGGCATCGGACAAGGGGACGTTGACGGCGCCCTCCAGCATATCGTCACCCAGTTCGAATTCATGCGTGTAGCTGACATTATAACCGAACCTGTCGTCAGGCTTGCGCGTGACCAGGCTGATCGCGCCGACCGACGTGGCCTTCCCCAGGACCGCCGATTGCGTTCCCTTCAGCAGTTCGACGCGCTCCACGTCGAACAGGGCGGCGGAATAGTCGCGCGGATGGCCCAGGAATACGCCGTCGACGAACAGGCCGATCGTCTGTTCGAAACTGTTGTTGGAAGGACTGGACCCCAATCCTCGCATGGTGGGGTTCACCAGACCGGCAGGCGCATTCTGGATGCGCACCCCGGGAACCACTGTCGTCAACTGCTCCACCGACACGATATTGGCTGCCTGAAGACTTTCGCCGGTGGCAACCAGGATTGTCGTGGGCGTATTCTGCGCGGTTCCGCTGCGCTTGAGCGCGGTGACGACGATTTCGGAAGCGTCGGGACTGCCTGCCCCTTCATCAGCCGCCTGCTCGGGCTGCTGCGCCAGGGCGGCGGACGACATCGAC
>DATFDS010000074.1:0-10719 GCA_035251955.1 Sphingobium sp.
GAACTGCGCATGCGGACCTCGCTGTCCACCCTGATCGGGCGGACGGTGAAGGTGCAGAAGGCGGGCCGCGAATATAAGGCCTGCTGCCCCTTCCATAATGAAAAGACGCCCAGCTTCACGATCAATGACGAGAAGGGCTTCTATCATTGCTTCGGCTGCGGCGCGCATGGCGATGCGATCCGCTGGATGACCGATCATCGCGGCCTGCCCTTCATGGAGGCGGTGAAGGAGCTTGCGCAAACGGCCGGCATGGATGTCCCCGCGCCCGATCCCCGTGCGGCCAAGCGGGCGGAACAGACCAAGGGGCTGCATGACGTCATGGCCGTAGCGCAGACCTTCTTCGAGGAGCAACTGGGCGGGATCGAAGGCGCGGAGGCGCGCAATTATCTCCAGCGCCGCGGGATCAGCGATGCTACACGGCGCACCTTCGGCTTTGGCTATTCGCCCGATGCGCGCGCCAGGCTGAAAGGCGCGCTCAAGGATTTCGGCGATCCTATGCTGATCGAGGCGGGGTTGCTGATCGATCCGGACGGGGCCGAGCCGGATGGCGGAAAAGCCAGAAAACGCGACAGCTACGATCGGTTTCGCGGCCGGCTGATGCTGCCGATCCGCGACATTCGCGGGCGCGTAATCGCCTTTGGCGGGCGTATCCTGGGGGCAGGCGAGCCCAAATATCTCAACTCCCCCGACACGCCGCTCTTCGACAAGGGGCGCACGCTCTACAATATCGACCGCGCCTCGCCCGCCAGCCGGCAGAGCGGGCGGGTGATCGTGGTCGAAGGCTATATGGACGTGATCGCGCTGGCCCAGGCCGGATTCGGCGAGGCCGTGGCGCCGCTCGGCACGGCGCTGACCGAACATCAGATCGAGCGGCTATGGAAGATGGCCGACGTGCCGATCCTCTGCTTCGACGGCGATGCGGCCGGGCAGAAGGCCGCGATCCGGGCGGCGACGCGCGCGCTGCCCCTGCTGCGGCCGGGGATGAGCCTCGCCTTTGCAACGCTGCCCGGCGGGCAGGACCCAGACGATTTGGTCCGCGCCGAAGGGCCTTCCGCCATGGAAAAGGTGCTGGACGCCGCCGAACCGTTGGTCGAGCGTCTCTGGAAACATGAGCATGACGCCGCGTCGCTCGATACGCCCGAACAGCGCGCGGCCTTCAAGCAGCGGCTGTCGGCGATCACCGACGCGATCGGCCATCCGGACGTGCGCGCCCATTATGTGCAGATCTTCCGCCAACGCTATGATGCGCTGTTCTTCGCCCGCGCCGCGCCAGGCGGACGGCAGAACTTCCAGCGCGGCGGCGGCGCCCGCACGGGTTGGCAGCGCGACCGGCGCGGCAATTGGAAACCGCCCCTCCCCCCCGCCGGCGTGGAGGTCAGGGCGATCGGCGTCAGCGGCATGGAGCAGCGCCTGCTGCGCGCGATCCTCGCCAGCCTGCTGCGGCATCCCGACCAGATTGGCGAACATCGCGAAATGCTGGCGGGGCTTCGCATCGGCGATCCGGGGCTCGCCCAATTGCTGCGCGCGATGATCGCAGCGTCCTTCGCCAAAGAAACAGTTGAAACCCATGCCCTCCTTACCATATTGGGCCAAGGTGAAGTGTATAATATGGCAAAGGGGATGCTCCGGGCCGACACGTTCACATTCACCCCCCACAGGATGACGACCGACTCGGATCGCGTGCGGCGCGATCTGGAGGAGGCGATTCGGGTGATGGCGCAAGGACCGGAGTTGGAGACGGCGCTGGCGGAAGCCACCAGACGAGCAAGGGAAGACCTCAATGAGGCGACCTTTGCCGAGCAGCAGCGGGTTCATCGTTTGAAGATGGACCATGATCGCCGCCTGGCGGAACTGGCGCAGTCGGAAGACATTATTTGATGAATCGCCTCCCTGGAGGTGATCGATTTAAGGCGAATAGATGGCGAGCAAGGCGAACAGCAAGGGTGCGGGCGAGGATACGGATACCGGTGATGCGCCGCTGATCGATCTCAACGAAGCGTCGGTCAAGAAGCTGATCGCCCGCGCGAAGAAGCGCGGCTACATCACCTATGACGAGTTGAACGACGCCCTGCCGCAGGACCAGATGTCCTCCGAGCAGATCGAGGACATCATGTCCGCGCTCAACGAAATGGGCGTGAACATCGTCGAAAATGAAGAAGCCAGCGAGGATGGCGACGATCAGCGCGACGACAGCGATGACGACAGCTCGGACGATAGCGCCGATGACGATGGCTCGCCCCGTCCGGTAACCGAGAAGAAGAAAGAGACCGTCGACCGCACCGACGACCCGGTGCGCATGTATCTGCGCGAGATGGGCGCGGTGGAACTGCTCAGCCGTGAGGGCGAAATCGCCATCGCCAAGCGGATCGAGGCCGGCCGCGACACCATGATCCTGGGGCTGTGCGAGAGCCCCACGACCTTCAACGCGATCATCGAATGGTCGACCGCGCTCAACAATGGCGAAATGCAGCTGCGCGAGATCCTCGATCTCGACGCTATGCTGTCCAAGGACCCGGCCCCGGAAAATCTGGAGGAAGGCGCCGAGGATGACGATGGCGAGATCAGCGAGAAGACCGCTGGCCCCAGCTTCAAGGAAGAGGAAGAGCCCGAGGAAGAGGCCGCCGATTCCGATGAGGATGAAGACGGCCTGACCGAACGCCGCGCCCGCCGGATGGAAGAGGAAGAAGAGGAGGACAACACCCTCTCCCTCGCCCAGATGGAAGAGACGCTCAAGCCGATGGCGCTGGAGAAGTTCGCGACCATCACCGAGATTTTCCGCACCTTCTCCCGCGCGCAGGAATCGCGCATGGCTGCCATGGGCAGCGGCGAGAGCCTGAGCCAGAAGGACGAGGATGTTTATCAGGAACTGCGCGAGCGGCTGACCGCCGAGGTGGAAAGCGTCCAGTTCCACCAGCAGAAGATCGAATATCTGGTCGACCAGCTCTATGCCTATAACCGGCGCCTGACCGCGCTGGGGGGACAGATGCTGCGCCTGGCCGAACGGCATAAGGTCAGCCGCAAGGATTTCCTCGACCGCTATGTGAACCATGAGTTGGACGATGGCTGGATGGACCGCGTGTCGGGCATCGACAAGAAATGGGCCGCTTTCGCCGCAGCCGAGGCGCGCGCCGTCGAACGCATCCGTACCGAGGTGAGCGAGATCGCGCAGGCGACCGGCATGTCGCTGGGCGAATTCCGCCGCATCGTCAACATGGTGCAGAAGGGCGAGCGCGAGGCGCGCATCGCCAAGAAGGAAATGGTCGAGGCGAACCTGCGCCTCGTCATTTCCATCGCCAAGAAATATACGAACCGCGGCCTGCAATTCCTTGATCTTATTCAGGAAGGCAATATCGGCCTGATGAAGGCGGTCGACAAATTCGAGTATCGGCGCGGCTACAAGTTCAGCACTTATGCCACCTGGTGGATCAGGCAGGCAATCACCCGCTCGATAGCGGACCAGGCGCGGACCATCCGTATCCCGGTCCATATGATCGAGACGATCAACAAGCTGGTTCGCACCAGCCGCCAGTTCCTGCACGAACAGGGGCGCGAGCCGACTCCGGAGGAAATGGCCGAGCGCCTGTCCATGCCTCTGGAAAAGGTGCGCAAGGTGATGAAGATCGCCAAGGAACCGATCTCCCTCGAAACGCCGATCGGCGACGAGGAGGATTCGCACCTGGGCGATTTCATCGAGGACAAGAATGCGATCATCCCAGTAGATGCCGCCATTCAGGCAAACCTCAAGGAAACCGTCACTCGCGTGCTCGCCTCGCTGACGCCGCGCGAGGAGCGCGTGCTGCGCATGCGCTTCGGCATCGGCATGAACACCGATCATACGCTGGAGGAAGTGGGCCAGCAGTTCAGCGTGACCCGCGAACGTATCCGCCAGATCGAGGCGAAGGCGCTGCGGAAACTGAAGCACCCCAGCCGCAGTCGCAAGATGCGCAGCTTCCTCGACCAATAGAGCTTTTCGCGAGCCCAAATGATCCGGAATGGCGGCTTTTCCGGCCGCCATTTTTTCATGGCGTAAACCCCTCTTTTACCTCGCTTCCATAGGATTGCAGCCAGGCCACAATGGGACGCTGGGGCCAATCAGGGGTTGAAGATGAACGAAGCGACGGCGCGCCTTTCATTGGGCGATATTTCTCAGGTTCTCGAGGCGCTGGTCGCAGCCGACGGCACCGAGGGCCATGCCCATGCGAGCAGCGCCCGCCTAGGCGCCGGGCGGGATGCGGTGCTGTCCCTGCCCGACCTGGCCGATGCGGCCCATTATCTCTGCCTGCTGCATGGTCGCCATCCCAGCGTCATCGATCATGCCGCGAACCGCTCTGCGGACAATGCCGCACGGGCCTGGCTGGTGCAGGCGGCCAACGCCTTCGCACGCGAACGCGCCTATCTGACCCAGGTCACGGTCGCGGCCGGACCGGCACCGAGCACCGCCGGCCATGGCGATTGCGAGGCGGTCGTCAGCCAGCAGCGCCACGCGCTGGAAATGCTGGCGCAATCGGACCGGCGCGGTTGTGCCATGGGCGCGGCGATCGCGCTAGTGCTGGACTGGCGTTCAGTGCGCCACGGGCTGGACATGACCGCGATCCGCATCGGGCTGGAGCCCTTTCCCTGCGACCTGCCTGACCGCGCCGCGACGCTGGCGGTTGCGCGCGCGATCGGCGGCGACGATGCGACCGACCGGGCGATCCAGTTTGGCGCGCGCCAGTTGCTGAGCCAGCATCGCGGTCTTTGGGACCTGCTCCAAGCCCGCGCGGAGATCCGGCGCAACCGGCATTGAGACCCACGCCGATAAACGATTGATAGCCGCTGCCGCTTTGCCTAGGTCGGAGGAGACAGAGGCAAAGCAGGCAGGCTCATGCGATTTGAAGGCACGGAAGATTATGTGGCGACCGACGACCTGAAGGTCGCGGTCAATGCGGCGGTGCTGCTGCGTCGTCCCCTGCTGGTGAAGGGAGAGCCGGGCACCGGCAAGACGGTGCTGGCGCAGGAAATCGCCACGGCTCTGGGCGCGCCGCTGATCGAATGGAATGTCAAGTCGACGACCAAGGCGCATCAGGGCCTGTATGAATATGACGCGGTCGCCCGCCTGCGCGACGGCCAGTTGGGCGACCCGCGCGTCCACGACATCAGCCATTATATCCGCAAGGGCAAGCTGTGGGAGGCCTTCACCTCCCCTGCCCTGCCCGTGCTGCTGATCGACGAGATCGACAAGGCCGACATCGAGTTTCCCAACGACCTGTTGCAGGAGCTCGATCGCATGGCTTTCCATGTCTATGAAACGGGCGAGACGGTCGCGGCGCAGGAGCGCCCGGTGGTGGTCATCACCTCGAACAATGAGAAGGAACTGCCCGACGCCTTCCTGCGCCGCTGCTTCTTCCATTATATAAAATTCCCTGATCGGGAGACGATGCAGGCCATCATCGACGTGCATTTCCCCGGCATCCAGAAGGTGCTGGTGAGCCGCGCGCTGGAGATATTCTACGAGATCCGCGAGGTGCCGGGGCTCAAGAAGAAGCCGTCGACCAGCGAGTTGCTCGACTGGCTGAAGCTGATCCTCAACGAGGACATGCCGCTCGACGTGCTGCAGGAACGCGATCCGACCAAGGCGATCCCGCCGCTGCACGGCGCACTGCTGAAGAATGAGCAGGATATCATGATGTTCGAGCGGCTCGCCTTCATGGCGCGGCGGCAAGGACGGTAGGGCGTTTTTTTTCGAGACGCCCATTCTGCATCCGTTCGTTTCGCGCGAAACAAACGGCGCCTTTTTGGATGCAACGCGGTTTCCGCCCGCCCGAATCGACACCGCATCTGACCTTTGTCCGTGCCGGTGCTCTGGATGATCCGGGGTTGATCGGCCCGCAGGCGCTGATCTGGACCGACGCCGCGCCGAATTGGGCGCGTTTCGATCCCGACCTATCCCATTATCCGACGCAAATTCCACCCGTGGCGTGAAAAGGGCGCTTGCAGCCCCCCTGATAACTGGTCATCCTGCCCCTCTACCATGAAGACCGCGCTAGACGGTCCGATCAGGGAAGGATGCCAATGCGGAACTATGCATTGTCCTGGCTGCCCGCAGTGCTGGCGCTCTGCGTGGTCGCGCCCGCGCGCGCGGATGAGGTCAAGGAAGCCTGGACGCCAACCGCCACCATGCTGCGTGCCGAGGCAGCGGGGATCAGCCTGCCGCAACAGATTGCCGGACTGGCTCTGTCGAAAAGCGGCGAAGCGTCCAAGGGCGGCGAAGGCGTCGACAATTACGCGCAATATCTGTCCGAAGACGGCGCCATCCAGGCGACCGTCTATGTCTATCTGCCCAGCTATGCCGACGCATCGCTGGCCGCCTATATGACCGACAAGGCGATTGCCGAGCGGTTCGGGTCGAAAACGCGCCGTACCGCCTATGGCACCGTGGCGGCGGGCGGCCGCCCTGAGACGGCGATCCGCGCCATTTATGACGATGCCGCCGACGGCGCGCTGTCCACCGGCGCCGCATTCATCCACGCGGGCCGCTGGCTGGTGAAGCTACGCATTACCGGGCCGACCGAGCGCCGCGAGGCCGTGGTCGCCGGGCTGGATGGGATGATATCGGCGCTGCGGTTCGACGATGCGGCCGCGCTCCACCGGACCAAGGCGGCGAGCTTCGCGGCCTGCCCCGCCGGCGAGAGCGCCACCAATGCGCGCCTGAGCGCCGAGCATGCCGAGGGACTGGCGCAGATTTCCATCCAGCCCGACGGACAAGATGTGCTGTGCGTCCGAGGCCAAATCCAGACCGCCGAGGGCAGCTATGACATGCTGCAGAAGGCCGGCGCGGATGACAGCGCGGTGATCGTGCCGGTCGACGATATGGGCACGGTGCTGGCCTTCGATCGTCCGCGGTCGGGCCAAGGCTATCAGTTGTCGATCCATTCGGTTGGCCAGACCGACCTTTACGGCGTCTATGATCGTATCCCGAGCGCACAACAGATCGCGGCGATCCTGGACGGACGCGATCCGCAGACGGCGCAGGCCAAATCCACCGCAGCCTATGCCGCGAGCGGCGAGGTGACGGTGCGCGCCGGGGATGCGCGGGACCGCTGAAGGGCATTTTGGCAGGGATCATAGCGGGCCTGAAGCCTCATCCCGTCTTGGAAATTTGCGTTCCTGTGGCCAAAATGCATGCTGAAACAAATTCAGCATGACGGATTGGAGTTTGGACAAAGCCTTGCTTGATCGGTCGAACGCCACCCGCTTCGCCCGGATACGTGCGCATCTTGAAGCGGCGCATATCGCCGCCGGCCCACGGGCCTGGGCTTATGAATTTCTGCTGTTCGGCTTCAAACAGGGTTGGGCCTGCCTGTTTGGCGGGCTGATGCTGGCGCTGCTGCTGGGGACGCATCTCTTTTATCCAGCCGATGCGCCGCTGCACCGCTATGATTTCCTGACCCTCGCCGCGGTCGGCATACAGGTCGCGATGCTGGCGTTGCGCCTGGAAACGGGACGCGAGGCGATCGTGATCTTCGCCTTTCACGCGATCGGGACGGTCATGGAATTGTTCAAGACGCGGGCGGGATCATGGATCTATCCCGAACAGAGCCTGCTCCATATTGGTGCGGTGCCGCTCTTCTCCGGCTTCATGTACGCGGCGGTGGGCAGCTATATCGCGCGCATCTGGCGCATCTTCGGCTTTGCCTTTTCCGGCTATCCGCCGGTCTGGACGACCGTGCTGCTGGCGACGGCGATCTACGTCAATTTCTTCGCGCACCACTGGCTGCCGGATGTTCGGTTCGCGCTGTTCGGGGCGGCCATGCTGTTGTTCGGGCGGACGTGGATCTGGTTCACGCCCTGGCGCGCGGCGCGGCGCATGCCCCTGCTGGTCGGCTTCCTGCTGGTCGCCCTGTTCATCTGGTTCGCCGAGAATATCGGCACCTTCGCCAATGCGTGGAACTATCCCGACCAGCGCCATGGCTGGCAGATGGTGAGCGGCGCCAAGCTCGGCTCCTGGTATCTGCTGATGATCATCTCCTTCGTCCTGGTGTCGGTGATCCATGGGATCAGGCGGCGGACGTCAGATGAGATAGCCGACCTCGTAAAGGCCCCAGCGGCGGCCGCCGAATAGCAGCGGCACGAACACGCTGCGCAGCGCGCGATAGCGGCCCTCGCCCAAGTCCTGGCGATAGGTGAAGAGGAAGAAATCCCCCTCCCCGTCCAGCGCGCGGCGCGTCTGGCTGTCCATGAAGATCTGCCGATTGCGTGCATGCTCCATGTTCCAGCGTTGCGCACCGGGCCGCTGCGGCTGGCTGCGCGCGCTGATATGGGTGGGCAGATAGCCGTTCATGTCGATCAGGCAGCAGCCGACGATCGCGTCATCATCGCCGGTGCGTCGATCGAGGATGGGGCGGATCAGGCGATCGGCGAAGGCGGTGAAGCCATTTTCATATTGCTGCGGGTCGGACGAGGGGATCGACCGATAGGCGGTGTCGAACAGGGCGGCGGGGGTGAGATCGCCCGAGTGCAGCGCCTGCCCGATGATGCGCATGACTTCCTCCGCCCCTTCCTCCGCAAAGCCGATGTAGCGGCTGTTGCGGGTACGGTGCCTGCCATGGGCCGAGGTGTTGAGCATGTCGTTCGCCAGGCCCTCCAGATATTCGAGCTGGCCGCGCGCCACTTCGACCCGGCCGGCGCTTTCATTGGCCGACTGGCTGAACACGGTCAGCCCTTGCCGCAAGGCGGCGACATCACCATCGGCCTCATCGGTGCAGGTGACGATCGCTTCGGACCGTTCGCCGAACTGGGTCACGAGCGAGGCGATCTCGGCCATGGTGACGCCAAGCGTGTCGATATGTGCGCTGACGTCGCGACCACGGACAATATTTGCCTCCACGCCGCCGATCAGCCGACGCGCGTCGCGGTCGAGCTGACCAAGCTTGTCGCCAACCGACGCGGCCGATTCCCCGGCCTGGCCGGCAAGGCGGCGGATTTCGTCGGCGACGACGGCAAAGCCCTGCGTCGCTTCACCCCCGCGCGCGGCTTCGATCGCGGCGTTGACGCCGAGCAGGCGGGTCTGCCGCGCGATGGCGCCAAGCTGGTCCGAAACGCCGCCCACCGCTTCGATGACGGCGAGAAATTGGCGGAGATGGCCTTCAAGCCCGGTGACATGATCGACCAGCCCCGCGACCTGGGCGAGCGACCGGGTGATGGCGTCATGTCCGTCGGCGATGATGCGGGCGGTGCGGCGGGCGGTAAGGCTGAGTTCCTGGGCGGCGACGACGCTCTCATTCTGGCTGGCGGCGAGTGTTTCCATGTTGGACTGAAGCTGCCCGAGCCGTGCCGAATCGCCGCGAATGCGATGGGTCAGTTCGCTCAGGAATCCCGCTGTTTCGCTGCACTGCAACGCTATGTCGCCCGACCGCTCACCCAGATCGGTCAACAAATGCTCATTTCCCAACGGCTATTCGCCCTCAAAGCCCGACATGGATACTGCCCTATTAACGATGCAATGCAATACTTAACATTTGACCAATAAGCAGCGGTGCGCCTTGCATGTTGGCGGCGGCTGGCGGAAAAGAACCGCGATATGATGCTCAATTTCCTCGACGCGCTCCGCGCTGCCGGCATCCCCGCCAGCGTCAAGGAGCATCTGCTGCTGCTGGAGGCGCTGGACCGCGATGTGATCGAACAGCGGCCGGAGGATTTCTACTATCTCGCCCGCGCGACCTATGTGAAGGATGAGGGGCTGCTCGATCGGTTCGACCAGGTGTTCGCGCGCGTCTTCAAGGGGGTGCTCGGCGCCGATGGGGTGGAAGCGGAGATTCCGGAGGAATGGCTTCGGCTGGTCGCCGAGAAATATCTGAGCCCCCAGGAGATGGAGAAGATCAAGTCCCTGGGCGACTGGGACGAGATCATGGAGACGTTGAAGAAGCGGCTGGAGGAGCAGAAGGGGCGCCACCAGGGGGGCAACAAGTGGATCGGTACGGGCGGCACATCGCCTTTCGGCAATGGCGGCTATAATCCCGAGGGTGTTCGGATCGGCGGCCAGAGCAAGCACAAGCGCGCGATCAAGGTCTGGGAAAAGCGCGAGTTCGCCAATCTGGACAATGGCAGGGAACTGGGAACCCGCAACATCAAGGTGGCGCTGCGGCGGCTGCGGCGCTTCGCGCGGGAGGGCGCTGCGGAGGAGCTGGACCTGGAGGGGACGATCCGCGGCACGGCCCGGCAGGGCTGGCTCGACATCCGCATGCGGCCGGAGCGGCACAATGCGGTGAAGCTGCTGCTGTTCCTGGACGTGGGCGGATCGATGGACCCGTTCATCAAGCTGTGCGAGGAACTCTTCTCCGCCGCGACCGGCGAGTTCAAGAATATGGAGTTCTTCTACTTCCACAACTGCCTCTATGAGGGCGTGTGGAAGGATAATCGCCGCCGTTTTTCGGAGCGGACCCCGACCTGGGATATCCTGCACAAATATGGTCATGATTATAAGGTGATCTTCGTCGGCGACGCGGCGATGAGCCCTTATGAAATCGTGCATCCGGGCGGATCGGTCGAGCATATGAACGAGGAAGCGGGAGCCGTGTGGATGAGCCGGCTGCTGCACACCTACCCGGCCGCGGTATGGCTGAACCCGGCGCCGGCCGCGCATTGGGGCTATAGCCAGTCGACCAAGATCATCCGCGAGATCATGAGCGAGCGCATGTATCCGCTGACGATCGAGGGGATCGACGACGCGATGCGGGAACT
>DATFDS010000075.1:0-22456 GCA_035251955.1 Sphingobium sp.
TTGCGGCATCGACGAAGCGGAGATCGCCACCCTGTTCGAGGCCACGGGCCCCGATGCCGGCCGGGTGATCGAGGCGGCGGACGCCTTGCGCGCCCAGGTGAATGGCGACGCCATCACCTATGTCGTCAACCGCAACATCAATTATACCAATATCTGTTCCTATCGCTGCGGCTTCTGCGCTTTCTCCAAGGGCACGGCCAAGGCCTTGCGCGGCCCGGCCTATCGGCTGGACCTGGAGGAGGTCGGCCGGCGCGCGGCCGAGGCGCTGGAACGCGGCGCGACCGAAGTGTGCCTGCAGGGCGGCATCCACCCCGACTATGACGGCAACACCTATCTGTCGATCGTCCGCGCGGTGCGCGACGCGGCGCCGGGCATCCATGTCCATGCCTTCTCTCCGCTGGAGATCGCCCATGGCGCGCGGACGCTGGGGATGGCGCTGGAACCCTATCTGGCGATGCTGAAGGATGCGGGACTTTCGACCCTGCCCGGTACTGCGGCCGAGGTGCTGCATGAGGAAGTGCGGGCGATCATCTGCCCCGACAAGGTGTCGACCGACGAGTGGGTCGGCGTGATGCGCGCGGCGCATCGCGTCGGCCTGCGGAGCACGGCGACCATCATGTTCGGCCATGTCGACAGCTATCGCCATTGGGCGCGGCACCTGCGTGTCGTGCGCGATTTGCAGGCGGAGACCGGCGGCTTCACGGAATTCGTGCCGTTGCCCTTCGTCCATATGGAAGCGCCGATCTGGCGCAAGGGCAAGGCGCGTTCCGGTCCCAGCTTCCGCGAGGCCATCCTGATGCAGGCGGTCGCGCGCATCGCGCTGCACGGCGCGATCCCCAATGTCCAGGCGAGCTGGGTGAAGCTGGGCGAGGAAGGCGTGCTGGCCGCGCTGCGCGCCGGGGTCAACGACCTGGGCGGGGTACTGATGGACGAATCCATCACCCGCGCGGCGGGTGGCGCAAATGGCCAATGTTTCGATGTTGAACGGATGCATGCAACGGCGCAGGCGGCAGGGCGATATGCGCGGCAGCGCACGACGCTCTATGGCCGCGCCGGTCAGGAGGTAACGGCGTGACGATGGACAGGACGGTAGCGGTGATCGGCGGCACGGGGCATCTGGGGGCGGCGCTCGCCGGGCGCTGGGCCAGGGCGGGGGTCAGGATAGTCATCGGCTCGCGCGATGCGGCGCGGGCACAGGCGGCCGCCGACGAGATCGGCCATGGCGCGACCGGCGCGGCCAATGCGGAGGCAGCGGCGCAGGCGGAAATCGTGGTGCTGGCCGTGCCCTTCGCCGCGCAGACCGGGACGATCGCCGACATCAAGGATGCGGCGCAGGGCAAGATCGTGGTCGATACCACCGTGCCGCTGGTCCCGCCCAAGGTGATGCGCGTCCAACTGCCCGTCGAAGGCAGCGCGGCCGCCCGGACGCAGGCGCTGCTGGGCGAGGGGGTGACGCTGATTTCGGCCTTCCACAATGTCGCCGCGCACAAGCTCGCGACCGACGAGGATGTCGACTGCGACGTGCTGGTGTTCGGCGACGACAAGGCCGCGCGTGAGACCGGTATCGTCCTTGCCGAGGCAGCGGGACTGCGCGGCCTGCATGCCGGCGCGCTCGCCAATTCGGCGGCGGCCGAAGCGCTGACCTCGATCCTCATTTTCCTCAACAAGACCTACAAGGTCGACGGTGCGGGGCTGCGCATCACCGGGACGCTGACGCCGCCCGAAGCCTGACGGCGCGGTCTTGCTTTCCCGCCGGCCGTAGGAGGCGAGCACGCTTTTGTGCATCATCTCCGACAGCGTGGGGTGCGCGAAGATCGTCCTGCCGCCGGCGAGATCGCCGATCGCCAACCGGAGCCAGCGAGGCCGAGCGGCGCTGCCGGGTAAATTTTCAAATAAGATTCGGATTTCTGTATTGCGGATTGCGCCGGGTCGCGCCATGGTCGTGCGCAACGAGAGACATATAGACGGGAGATGTTGCGTGGCGCTCTACACGACCATTCATCTGCACAATGTGGCCGAGGGCAGGATCGACGACTATGCGGCCTGGTTCGAGGGCGAACATCGCGCGCAGCTGGCCTCGCTGCGCGGCCTTCGCGGGGCCGACCGCTTTGAGGTGACGCCCGAGCAGGTGATGTCCGACATCCCCCAGCCCTGGCGCTTCGTCAGTGTCTACGACTTCGACCTCGACAGTCCGGAAATCGACATTCCCGCGCTCGGCCCGCTGCTGGCCGGCGCACGCGACGCCGGATTGATCGCGGCCGATGATGCCGAGCGGATCTATACCTATGCCCTGTTCGGCGACTGGAAGGGCAGTTCCAACTGGCAGCAGGACAAGCCGCTGTCCGGTATCAGCATCATCCTGGGCAACTACACGCCCGGCCGTTACGAGGAATATCAGCATTGGTATGACATGGTGCACAGCGTCGAGGTGTCGAACGTGCCGGGCCATGTCTCGATGAAGCGCGGCGAGCTGACCGCCGTGCAGGTGGAGCCGCGCCGCTATTGCCCCGGCGACCAGTTGGTGATGACGGGCCAGCAGACCGACGACCTGGCCTTCACGATCAAGGATTTCGTCGCGCGGGCGATGGGCACCAGCCCCAGCGGCATTGCCATGGAGCCGCGCTCCAGTTCCGCTTCGACCGCGCGCACCGTCCATTATTTCCGCAAGATCAGTGGTGACAAGTGGCCGGGCGGCGTCGCTTATGGCGGCGACCTGTCGGTCTATCCGGGCCGGGGATGAGGCAGCGCGAGCGGGGCAGGGCATGACGGCGGAGACAGGCTACAGGCGCCGCATCCTGATCGAGCCGGAAGGTGGCCGGGTCACGGCCGAGCTGGAGGACGACTATCACCGGATGGTCGTCACGCTCACCCATGCGGACGGGGTCGTGACGGCGGTCGATTGCGCGATGAAGCGGGCGCCCTGGACCAGCTGCCCCGGTGCGATGGAGCAATTGCGCGAGACCTTCACCGGGGTTGCGCTGGCGGATGTCGTGAAGCGGGGAGAGAAGCTGCAGAATTGCACCCATCTTCACGACCTGACGCTGTTCGCCGCCGTCCATGCCGCCGCAGCGGAACCGATCGCCTATGATATGTTCGTCAGCGACGTTGCCGAGGGACGCCACCGGGCAAGCCTCAGCCGCAATGGTGCGCCTATGCTCGACTGGACATTGGAGGGGGACCTGTTCCTGGCGCCGGGCGTGCTGGCGGGCACGCGGCTGCGCGACCTCGGACAATGGATCGGGGCACAGGACGCTGTCGGCGCTGAAGCGGGGCGCATCCTGCGTTGGGCCGTGCTGCTTGCGCAGGGGCGCGCGATGACGATTCCGGCGGGGCTGTCGGCCACCATATTTCCGGCGGGGACCTGCTACACTTTCCAGCCCGAGCGGGCAGTCCATGCGACCCGGCTGCCGGGCGCCGACATCGATTTCAGCCTGCCGGGCCGGGACCCGATGCAGGACCGTGCCGCCGCGTTCGCCGGGAGGCGCGACTGATGCTCAGGCTCGACCGCGATCGGCTGAAGAGCGCACGCTTCCCCGTCGTCAAGCCGATCGAGACCCGTTTTGCCGATCTGGACGTGCAGGGCCATATCAACAATGGCGCAGCCGTCCTGATCCTGCAGGAGGCCCGCGCCCATTTTCACCGCGTCGCCCGGCTGCATGCGCTGCATGAAGGGCTGCGTGTGCTGGTGGCGGGCCTCACCGTCGAATATGCGGCAGAGATGCACCACCCCGATCCGCTGGAGATACATAGCGGCGTCCTGTCGATCGGCCGCACCTCCTACATTATCGGCCAGATGGCACGGCAGGGTGGGCGCGATTGCCTCTATGCCGAGGTGGCGGTCGCGCTGGCGGGGCCGGAGGGACCCGCGCCGCTGCCCGCAGCGCTGCGGGAAAGCTTCGAGGCGCTGCGCATTCTTTAGGGGCAACAGTGGTGCGCGGAAACGAAGGAGCCGTGATGGCCGACATTGAGAGCAAGCCTGTCGCGCCGCCGCGTCGTCCATCGATCGCGCTGCTCGGTCCGCTGCAGGAAAGTCCCTCCTACCGGCGGATGTGGCTGGCGGGCCTGCTCGCCAATCTGGGCCAGCTGATCCAGAATGTCGGCGCCGCCTGGGAAATGACGCGGCTCACCGGCTCGGCCGAGATGGTCGCGCTGGTGCAGAGCGCGGCGATGCTGCCGCTGATGCTGGTCGCTCTGCCCGCCGGGGCCATCGCCGACATGTTCGACCGCCGCAAGGTCGCGATCGCCGGCCTCGTCTTTGCGGGCCTGTCGGCGGCGATGCTGACGATCGCCGTGTTCCTGGGCTTCAACAGGCCGGCGGTGCTGCTCGCCTCCTGCTTCTTCATCGGCGCGGGGGTGGCGATCTACGGCCCGGCCTGGCAGGCGTCGGTCACTGAGCAGGTGAGTGCGGTGCATCTGCCGGCGGCGATCGCGCTCAATTCGATCAGCTACAATGTCGCGCGCAGTGTCGGGCCGGCGGTCGGCGGCATATTGCTGGCCTCGGTCGGTGCCGCGGCGGCGTTCGGCGCCAATGCGCTGCTCTATCTGCCGCTGATCATGGCGCTGCTTGGCTGGCGGCGGGCGCCGACCCCGTCGCGCCTGCCGGCAGAGCATATCGGCCGCGCGATCATTTCGGGCGTGCGCTACGTCTTCCATTCCCCGCCGATCCGCGCGGTGTTGATCCGTTGCTTCCTGAGCAGCGTCGCGGGCGCATCCATCGCGGGGCTGCTGCCCTTCGTCGCCAAGGATCTGCTCGGCGGAGGGGCGCTGACCTATGGCCTGCTGCTCGGCTGCTACGGCATCGGCGCGATCGGCGGCGCGCTCTGCATCCACCAGCTGCGCACCCGCTTCGAGGCCGAAAGCGCGGTGCGCGGCTGCATGATCGTCGGCGGGCTGATGGCGGCGGTGGTCGGCGCCAGCCGGTTGCTGCCGCTGACCTGCCTCGCCCTCGCCTTTTTCGGCGGTGCCTGGATGCTGATCTCCTCGCTGTTCAACGTCGGCGTGCAGCTTTCCGCGCCCCGCTGGGTCGCGGCGCGGGCAGTCAGCTGCTACACCTGCGCGATAACCGGCGGTATCGCCGTGGGCGCCTGGGGATGGGGCTATGCGGCGACCCATGTCGGCACGGCGCCGGCGCTGTTCGGATCAGCCGGCGCGATCGCGATCGCCTGCCTGCTCGGCGCGGTCATCCCCATGCCCAAGGTCGAAGGGCCGGCGCTGCAGCGCGAAAGCAGCACCAACCTGCCCGACATCAAGCTGGCGATCACCAACCGCAGCGGTCCGGTCGTTATCGAGATCGACTATCGCGTCCGGCAGGAGGATGCGCGCGATTTCTACAACGCCATGCGCGAGATACGCGGCGGGCGGCTGCGCAGCGGCGGCTTTGATTGGTCGCTTGCGCGCGACATTACCGATCCGGAACGCTGGACGGAACGCTATCACTGCCCGACCTGGGGCGATTATCTGCGTCAGCGCGAACGGCTGACGGAGGCGGACCGGCTGGCGCAGGACCGGGTCAATGCGCTCACGCTCGAGCCGGATAACCCGCTAAGGGTGCGGCGCATGCTGGAGCGTCCCTTCGGATCGGTGCGCTACCGCGCCGATACGCCAGATCCGCGCCCCGACAGCGTGGCGATCTACACGCCCTGATCCGCTGGCCGGTGCGGCGTCGCGATGGGATGCCGCGCGGTTTCGCCCGCCTCGAACGGCGCGCCTTCTATGCGCGAGAGCAGCGCGAAGCCGGCGGTCGCGATCAGGAAGGTGACGCTGGTGGTGAGGAACAGCAGGTCGTGGCCTTCCGAGCGGATCAGCGCCGCGCCGACGAACGGTCCGCCGACGGACACCGCCATATAGGCGGCATAGCAAAAGCCGAAGATACGCCCATAATGGCGCACGCCGAAATAGCGTGCCACCATGAAGGAGACGAGGTCGATTTCCGCCCCGTTGAGCACGCCGATCGCGATGACGGCGATGGTCGCGCCCCAGACCCCGCTGGCGGTGAAGGCATAGCTGCCCGCCGCCGCGCTGAGGAAAATGGCGATGCCGACATGACTTGGCCGGAAACGATCGAGCAGCCAGCCGCTGCCGATCCGCCCGGCGATGACGGAGATGCCGAGCAGCGAGGCGATCTGCCCCGCGCGCACCACGTCGACACCGCGGTCGATCAGCGCCGGCATGATGTCGACCATCAGGCTGCCGATCATCGCGCCCAGCAGCATGAGCGAGGCGATCATCAGGTAGAAGCGGGCGTCGCGTAGCGCCCCGCTGAGCGGCAGGCCGTCCTGCGCGGGGGCGGCGCCTGAAGCGGGACGCGGCATGGGCGCGCGCCTGAAACCGAAAAAAAGGACCGGGACGGAGACGCAGAGGATGATCCCGGCGATGCCGAAATAGACCGACCGCCATCCCCAATGGCCGATCATCGCATGGACATAATAGGGCAGGAGGAAGGTGGTGATGCCGGTGCCCGCGAGGGTCAGGCCGAGCGCCAGGCCGCGTGCCGAATGAAACAGGTCGGTGACCACCCGGGTATAGAACAGCCCGCTCGTCCCTGCGGTCAGCAGGCCCATGACGAAATAAACCGCGCGGAACTGCCACAGCCCGCGCTCGGCGGCGAAGGGCAGGGCGAGGAACATGAGGACCAGCGCAAAGGCCGCGACAAGCGCGAGGGGACGGGGATGGATCCTGTCGCTCAGCATGCCGGCGATCGGTATGCCGATCGCCATGCCCGCCGCCTGGAAGGGGAGGGTGGTCATGACATCGGCCACCTGCCAGTGCAGCGCCGCCTCCAGCGGCTTGGCGACCAGGCCCAGCGAATAGGTGGGCAGCGCGCCGACCCCCAGCATGACGCCGCAGATGCACGTCGCAAGGATCGGCCAGTGTGCCGCCAGTTCCTGTCTCTGGTTCATTTCCCTCGTCCCCTTGCTCTCCGGCACCCTTTGGCTGAAGGGGATTGCCGTTTTCGGGGCAAGGCTGCAACAGCCATTGGCACTCGGCGGAATTAATTTCCGAAAGTGCATCGAAAGCGCTATTGAACTTTGCGTCAAAACTAGGAAAAGCAGACCACCGGTGCCTACGAGGCGCACAGACGGATTAGGGGATGCCCATGGCAGTCGACGAAGACGATATCGGCACGCTTTACGAAAGCATCGTGGACGTGTTGGCCGATGAATGCGGCAGCATCGAGCTGCATAAATTCTACAATGGCGAGACGCCGCTTGATGCGCAACTCTGGACCCGCGCCGCCGAACTGGGTTGGACGGCCATCGCCCTTCCGGAAGAGCAGGGCGGCCTGGGCATGGGCGTGCGCGGCCTTGTCGCGCTGTTCGGAGCGCTCGGTCGCTTTGCCGTGCCGGACACGTTCCTGGCGACGCTGCCGGCGGCGCAATGGCTGGCCGATGTCGCCGACGAAAGCCTTGCCGCGCAGATCCTGCCTGGCGTCATCGCCGGCGAAGTCCAGATCGCCGTTCCGGCCGCGCCCGGCGGCGCGCGCCTCGCTCTGGCGGGCGGCAAGCTGGATGGTACGTCCTCCGCTCTGATCGGATCGCCTGCCGTATCGGTCGCGATCCTGCCGACTGCGCAGGGTTATGCGCTGGTACGGCTCGACGCCCCCGGCGTCAGCGTTCGGCCGATCGAAATGTGGGATCGTACGCGCGTGATGCTGGTTGTCGAATGCGCCGGCGTGGAGCCGATCGGCACGATCGCCGATCCCGACGGGGCGGCGGGTGCTGCCCTGCTGCGCTACCTGTCGATCGCGGTGGCGGCCGATTCCATAGGCGGCGCGCGCCGCATCGCCGAACAGACGGTCGATTATCTCAAGACGCGCGAACAGTTCGGCCGGCCGCTGGCCAGTTTCCAGGCGCTCAAGCATCGCGTCGCCAATCTGATGTTCGCGATCGAGCCCGCCGACGAGCTGGTCAAGCAGGCGGTCGAGACGGCCGAGGCCGGCGACCCGCACGCGCCGATGTGGAACGCGCTCGCCAAGGAAGCGGCCGTGTCGGCCTTCCGCTTCGTGGCGGACGATTGCCTGCAGCTGCATGGCGGCGTCGGCTTCACCTGGGAATTCGACTGCCACATCTTCCTGAAGCGCGCGCTGCTCAATCAGCAGATCGCGGGCGACAGGCGCGTGCAGCTCGACAGCGCGTCGGCCATCCTCAAGGCGGCTTCGGCCGCCGGCATCACCACAGCGGAGCTTGCAGCATGACGGATCAGGCGACGATGACCGCCGACGTGGCGGCGAATGACGGGCCGATCCTGAGCCTGGCTGGCGATCCGGTGGCGTTCCGCGCCGCCGTGCGCGACTGGATCGAGGATGCGCTGAAGCGCCGGGCCGCGATCGACGGGGGCAAGGAGCCCGATTTCGAGGAAAGCCAGCGCTGGTGGATGGCCGAGCGCAACAAGGTGGGCCTGGGCACGCCGCACTGGCCGCGCGCCTATGGCGGCGCTGACCTGTCGTTGCGCAACCAGGTGCTGGTCGCCGAGGAAATGGCGCGCGCCAAGGCACCGCCGCTCAGCATGTTCGTCGTTTCGCTGCACCATGTGCCCGCGACGCTGATGCATTGGGGCACCGAGGAGCAGAAGAAGAAATATCTGCCCGGCGTCGCCAACGGCGTGGTGTGGTGCCAGGGCTTTTCGGAGCCTGGCGCGGGGTCGGACCTTGCTGCGCTGCGCTGCCGCGCCGAACGGGATGGCGATTATTATGTCATCAACGGGCAGAAGATCTGGTCGTCCTTCTCGATGTTCGCCAGCCACTCGATATTCCTGGCGCGCACTGATCCGACCGCGCCCAAGCACAAGGGCATCAGCTACTTCCTGCTGGACATGAAGGCCCCTGGCGTCGAGGTGCGGCCGATCAAGCAGGCCAATGGCGAATATGAATTTGCCGAACTGTTCCTGACCGACGTGCGCGTCCATGTTTCCGACCTGATCGGCGAGGAAAATCAGGGTTGGATGATCGCGCAGAGCACCCTGGCAGCGGAGCGCGGCGTTCTGTCGTTTGAGGGCGGGGAACGCTATCGCTACGAACTGGAAAGCTATTTTGCCAATGCGGTGAAGACCGGCGCGGCCTGGTTGCAGGACGTCGAGATGGTACGTGAATTCACGCGCCTGTTCGGCGAAATGCAGGCCTGTCGCCGCCTGCTGCGCCGCCTGCTGCGCGAGAATGAGGTGGAATCGCCGAACGCGGCCGTCACCGTCGTCCACGTCAAGGTCGTCTTCTCCCAGCTTCGCCGCAAGGTCGGGGATTTCCTGACCCGCGTAGGCGATTTCGAAGGCCAGCGCTTCTTCATGGGCGAGGGGCTGAGCAATCCCGTCATGGCCTATATCGACAGCTACGCGCTGACGATCGCAGGTGGCAGCAACGAGATCATGCGCAACATTTTCGCTGAACGGGTGCTGGGAATGCCCAAGGGCTGAATTTTTGGGACGGGACGCCGCCGTCTCGTCCCCACGTCGCAAATGCACCGGCGGCGCCCTTGTGCCCGTGCCGTGAATTGAACACACTGGCCGATACCGTACCGGTTCGAAGAAGACGGGGGGAGGGCACGAAAACTGGAGAGGATGAACCATGCCGCAGATCGTGATCCTTCTGAAAAGAAAGCCCGGCATGAGCCGGGAGGAATTCAAGCAGCATTATGAGAGCAGTCATGCCCAGATGGCGATGCGCTATCAGGGCCATCTGATGCAGGATTACCGCCGCAACTACATTGAAACCCAGTTCGGACTGGACGCTTTTGGCGAATCGAACGGCGAACCCGCCTATGACGCGGTGACGGTCATCTCCTTTGCGACGGACGCGGACCTGGAGGAATTCATTCGCCCCGGAAAGCCCTTCGGCGACGAATTCATCGCCGACGAATATCGCTTCCTCGACCGCGACAAGGTGCTGGGTTTCATCGCCCATCAGGAAGTGTCGCCCCTCTGACGCGCGCGCCGTCGCATGCGGCGGCGCCTATATTGTTCGGGAGGAGAAGCCATGGCGAAGCATATGCTTTTCGGCCGTGCGCGCAGACATGGGCTGGCCGCGGCGGTCCCGGATGTTGCCGCATGGCTCGATATGCGCCCGGACGTCACGCGCTGTGTCGTCCATGTCGGAACGACCATAGACCCGCAGATGCCATTGGGGGATCAGCCCGAAATCGCGGTGGAACTCTGGACCGAGGACGGCCGCATGCTCGATGGTGCCGACCTGCCGCTGGACGACGTCACGCTCTACCGCGTGCGCGAGATTGTCGAGAAGGGGAGCGGGCATCCCGAGCGGGGGCCGCTGCCGGGCATCAGCATGGTGGCCAGCCTGCCGGCCCTGCCGGGTCTTGCGCCCGGAGAGGCGGTTACGGGCTACGACCGTCACCCGCTGACGGCGCTGCGCGTCCATGTCGGCATGGACCATTATGTCCGCCATGTGACCGAGGCCTGCGAGACGCCTGGCGCCGAACCCTATTTCGGTTTCTCCGTCCTGCACTATCCGACCGATGAGGAGCGGATCCACCGGCATTATGTCAATGCAGACGGCGCGCAGGATGTGTTCGACGATGTCTCGGGCTTCATCGACCTGTCGCGGATTCGCATCATGGACGCCAGAAGTCACCGCTTGCGCTGATGGCGCGCCGTCCAACCCCTGTCGGGAAATGAGAAAGGCCAAAGCGTGAAACGACCCTATTATGGCTGGCTGGTCGTCGGCATGTCGATGATTTCGATGATGATCGTGCTGGGCACCGTCTTTTCGAGCTTCGGCCTGTTCGTCCTGCCGGTGTCGCAGGAACTGGGCCTGTCGCGGGCGAATATGAACAGCGCGCTGATCCTGCTCAGCCTGGGCGGCGCGGTGGCGGCGCCCGCGATCGGGCGACTGGTCGATCGCGTGCCGATGAAGCCGCTCATGCTGCTCTCGGCCCTTGGCCTTGGCGCCTGTCTCGTCGGGCTGGGCCTGTCGCGCTCGCTCTGGATCGACATGGCGATCCTGTTGGTGCCGCTGCCGATCGTCGTGCAGGGTGCGGGCAACATGACGATGCCGGTGCTGATCGCGCGCTGGTTCGAGGCGCGGCGCGGACGAGCGATGGCGCTTGGCATGATGGGGCTGGCGTTCGGCGCCGCCATACTGCCGCCCATCGTCGGCTTCCTCATCGAAAGGCAGGGCTGGCGCATTGCGCTGATCATCAGCGGTTGCCTAAGCGCTCTTATTCTGACGGTGCTGTTTCTGTTCGTGCGCGACCGGCCTGGGCCGGGCGAGATGACGGACGTCGCCGCGGCGCGCCCGGGGCTCGCGGATGCGCCGCCGGCGCCCGCGCATGTCTACACCATCGGCGAATTGTTGCGGACGCCGCGCTTCTGGCTGATCGCGATCAGCTCCGCGCTTGCCCTTTCCGTGACGCAGGGTGTGCAGGTCAGTTTGGTGCCGCTCGCGCTCGACAATGGTTTCGATATGGTGGCCGCTGCCAGCCTGATCTCGGCGGCCGGAGCGGGATCGTTCGGCGGCAAGCTGTTGCTCGCCCTGTTCGCCGACCGGATCAACCGAGAGGTGCTGCTGGCTGGGCTCTACGCGATGCTGGCGCTGCTCGCCTGCGTTCCCTTGCTCACCAGGGATTATCCGGTGTTGCTCGTGATGGCGTTCGGCTTCGGGGTCTGCGGGGCGGCGATGGCGGTGTTCTACGCGCTGCTTGCCGACCGCTTCGGCACGGCCTCGTTCGGCACGGCGCAGGGGCTGTCGATGCCTTTCATCGCGCTCATCGGCGCGGCCTCGATCCGCTTTGCCGGTGAGGTCTATGACAAGACCGGGCATTATGACCTGATGTTCTACGCCTATTGCGGGGTCATGTTGGTGGCGGCGGCGATGATCCTCTCGACCCGCTATGTCGCCCGGCCGAGCCTGGCAGCGCCGGCGCTGTAGGCTGCCGCGGAAATCGGAGGGCGTTGACCGGCCGCGGGCGGAGCCATGCCGCGCGGCCGGAGAAGGAGCTGGTCAGCCGGCGTCCCATTGCGCCAGGCTCGATCCGATATGGCGCACGAAGCGCGCTGCGTCGGCGCCGTTGATGACGCGATGGTCGTAGCTGAGCGAGAGCGGCAGGATCTGGCGCGGCTGGAATGCCTGTCCATCCCAGACCGGCTTGGTCTGGATGCCGGTGACACCCAGGATCGCCACTTCGGGTGCATTGATGATCGGCGTGAAGGTCGTGCCGCCGATGCCGCCGAGCGAGGATATGGTGAAGCAGCCGCCCGACATGGCGGCGAGCGGCAGACCCTTGTCGCGGGCCTGGGCGGAGACCGCCTTGAGCTCGGCCGCAAGCGTTGGAATGTCTTTCCGGTCGCAGTCGCGCAGCACCGGCACCAGCAGGCCGAGCGGCCCGTCGACGGCAATGCCGATGTGGAAATATTTCTTGAGCACCAGCACCTCGCCATCGGGCGAGAGCGAGGCATTGAACTGCGGGAAGGCGCCGAGCGCGTCCACCACTGCCTTGATGAGGAAGATCAGCGGCGACGCCTTGGCCGCAGGGTCCATCGCCCTGCGATATTTCTCCAGGCCGGTCACGTCGACATCGTCGCAATGGGTGACATGCGGGATGGTCGATGCGTTGGCGCTCATCGTCTTGGCGACGATCTTCTGGAATCGGGTGCGTGCTTGGGTTTCCGTTTCGCCATAGGCGGCGAAGGGTGTCGTATGATCGGGCTTGTCTGACATGGGGATGCTCCAATGGGCGCCGCCGCCCGGATGGCGATGGCGATCGATCGCGAAAACGGGCCGGTTGTTACTCGATCGTGCCCAGGACGGCGCCGACCTCATAGGTTTCGCCGGGCGCCGCCGCGATCCGCAGCACGCCCGATGCCGGAGCTTCGACCTCGTTGGTCGATTTGTCACTTTCGATCGAGAAGAGCGGCTCGCCGGCGGTGACGGTCGTGCCGTCCTGCGCCAGCCATTCCGACAGCACGCCCTCGGTCATCGAAAAGCCGATCTTGGGGAGGAGGATTTCGGTCGCCATATGTGTTCAGGTCCTCATGCTTGGAAGGGCGCAATGCGCCGGAAAGGATGATGTCTGTCGAAAGATCAGCCGCCGACGGACAATTTGACGCCGACGCCGGTGACACAGGCCGCGTCGCCGGATAGCAGGAAGGCGATGACCTTGGCCGCAGCGGACGGCTGCACCCAGGCGCTGGTGTCGGCGTCGGGCATGTCGGCCCGGTTGGCCGGCGTGTCGATGATCGTCGGGAGCACCGCATTGACCCGGATGCCGGCGCCGCGCAGCTCCTCGGCCAGGCTTTCGGTCAGCGCCATCACGCCTGCCTTGGACGCGGCATAGGGCGCCATGCCGGTCGCGACATTGGTCGCGGCGGCGGCGCCGACATTGACGATCGCGCCGCCCTTGACGAGATGCGCCAGCGCTGCGCGTGACGAGATGAGCGCAGTGCGCAGGTTCATGCCGTACATCCGGTCCCAGCTGTCGAGCGAACCTTGCGCCACCGTTTCCCAAAGGAAGCCGCCGGCGACGTTGACCACGCCGTCCAGCCCGCCCAGCTGCTGGACCAGCGCGGCGAAGGCCGATGCGACGCGTGTTTCGTCGGTCAGGTCGACGCCGCCTTGCGCGGGTCCTTGATGCCCCACGGGTACGGGGGCAAGATCGATTACGGCAACCTTGTGGCCCTGCGCTTCCAGCGCCTCGCGGACCGCCCTGCCCAGCACTCCGAAGCCGCCGGCGACGATATATTTCCCGCTCATCTCTCTACCCTCTGCCCTATTGTCCTCACGCGCACGCGCACGTCATCTGGAGAATCGCTCCTGCGCCAAATGGCGCCCTCGCATCATCCGCTTAAAGGATTCCGAACGAGATTCCATATTCATTTGAAATCGGCGGCATGCAACGGCTATGTAACGTGTCAACGGAGGGAGACGGCCGCGCAGACGGCCGATCCTTACCCACCCGGATCGAGGAAAGACAGGAGTGATGCCGATGACAAGTGGCGGTTTCGACGAGGAGTTTGATTTCGTCGTGGTGGGAAGCGGCGGCGGGTCGATGTGCGCTGCTCTGGTCATGCGGGCGTCGGGCAAGAGCGTGGTCGTGCTGGAGAAGACCGATTTGCTCGGCGGCACGACGGCGCGCTCGGGCGGCGTCATGTGGATCCCCAATAATCCGCTGATGGCGAAAGACGGGGTCGAGGACAGCTATGAGAAGTCGATGACCTATCTGGACGCGACCGCAGGCGCGTCGATCGACGCGCCCGGCGCCAGCAAGGAACGGCTGTCGGCCTATGTGACCCAAGGCGCCAACATGGTCAATTTCCTCATGGGACAGGGCGTCAAGCTGCGCCGTTCGCCTTACTGGCCCGATTATTATGACGACCGCCCCGGCGGCTCGGCGCCCGGCCGAACCGTGATGGCGGAGGTGTTCGACGTCAACGAACTGGGCGAATGGAAGGCAAAGCTGCGCCCCAACGCCATCAAGGTGCCGGCGACGCTCGACGATTCGCTGACGCTCACGACCTTCAACCGGTCGTGGAAGGGCAAGAAGATGCTGGTGAAGGTCGGCCTGCGCGGCCTGTTCGGCAAGCTGACCGGCAAGGATTACGTCACCGCGGGCAATGCGCTGCAGGGCCGGATGTTGCAGGCGGCCGTCAAGGCGGGCGTCGACCTGCGCGTCAACGCCGGCGTCACATCCTTCATCCTGGAGGATGGCGCGGTGAAGGGCGTGGTCATCCAGCGCGACGGGCGCGACTGGCGGATCGGCGCGCGGCTGGGCGTGCTGGTCAACGCCGGCGGCTTTGCGCAGAATCAGGAGATGCGCGACAGATATGCGCCTGGCACCTCGGTCCTCTGGACCGGCGCCGCGCCGGGCGACACGGGCGAGATGCTGCAGGCGATGATGGGCATCGGCGCGGGCGTCGCGCAGATGGAGGAACGGGTAGGCCATCAGCATGTGCTGCCGCCGGGCGAGGAGAACAGCGACGGGCAGGGCATTACGGTGACGAAGGTCGGCAGCCAGCTGGACATCGCCAAGCCGCATTCGATCGTCGTGGACCAGAGCGGCGTCCGCTACATGAACGAGAGCGGTTCCTACATGGCCTTCTGCAAGAATGTGCTGGAACGCAACAAGACCGTTCCGGCCATTCCGAGCTGGTGGATCGTCGACCAATATTACATGAAGACCTACATGTTCTGTAAGCGGATGCCCGGCAGCACGCTGCCGCAGGAATGGTTCGATTCCGGTTGGCTCAAGAAGGCGGACACGATCGAGGAACTGGCGGTCAAGATCGGCGTCGATCCCACGGTCCTCAAGGATACGGTCGATCGCTTCAATGCCGGCGCCCGAGAAGGCCGTGATCCCGAATTCCATCGCGGCGATCGCGCCTACGACAATTGGCTGGGCGACATCGTGCACACGCCTTCGCAGGCGATCGGCCCTGTGGACAAGGCACCCTATTATGCCGCGCCGGTGCATCCTGGCGATCTGGGCACCTATGGCGGCGTCATCACCGACGACCAGGCTCGGGTGCTGCGTGAGGACGGATCGGTGATCCCGGGCCTCTATGCCACCGGCACGTCGACGGCGTCGGTCATGGGCCGCTATTATCCGGGCGCCGGATCGAGCGTCGGCCCGTCCTTCGTCTGGGGCTATGTCGCGGCCAAGCATGCGGCCGGGGCCGGAAACCAGCTGTAAGGGGAATCGCCGCGACGGCATGAGCGGAGGCGGTGCGCCGCCCCCGCTCCCCTCCCTCCACACACAGGACATGGCATCTGACGGATGCCGACGCAGGAGAATGTATGAGCGGAAATCTGGCCGGCAAGGTCGCCATCATCACCGGCGGCGGCGGTGGTATCGGATCGGCGACGGCGGAGCGGCTCGCCCGCGCAGGCGCGGCGGTGGCAGTGGCCGACCTCTTCCTGGATGCAGCGGAGGCTGCGGCGGAGAAGCTGCGCGCCGAAGGACTGCAGGCCAAGGCGTTCAAGACCGACATGGCGAGCGAAGAGGAGATCAACGCACTGGTCGCCGGCACCGTCGAGGCGTTCGGCCGGGTCGACATCCTGCACAATAATGCGGTTCTGAACGACCCGGTCATCTATCCGCAGGACACGACGCTCGCCGACATGAATGTCGAGCATTGGGACAAGATCTTCGCGGTCAACATTCGCGGGCCGATGCTGCTGTCCAAGGCGGTCATCCCGCACATGATCGCGGCCGGCGGCGGCGCCATCGTCAACATGTCGTCGGGCGCGAGCACCAAGGGCCTGCCGGACATGCTGACCGCTTATGGCGCGTCCAAGGGCGCGCTCAACACGCTGACGCTCTATTCGGCGGTGCAGCTTGGCAAGCATAATATCCGCGTCAACGCGCTGGTATGCGGCGCGATCCTGACGCCCAGCCTGCAGAAGCTGTTCACCAAGGAGCAGGTCGAGGCGATGGAGAAGGTGAACCTGCTCGGCCGCTCCACCTTCGCGACCGATGTGGCTGCGCTCGTCCACTTCCTGGTGTCTGAGGATGCCCGGCAGATCACGGGTCAGCTCTACCCGATCTGATCGCCGGTGTGGTAGCGCGGAAGGCGCCGCTGTTCAGCGAGACTGGCCGCCGTATCTGCCGGCTGCACGCGGCGGGCCGAGTCCGGGAATGTCGCGCGCCTGCCCAATCGTCGCCGGCAGACAGGCTGGAAGGAGGAGGGGACATGCAGAGCCAGTCGCCGCACCGCACCTATGTAATGCGTGAGAGCCTGGACCTGCCGACGGGCAAGGTGCTGATCGCCGACCGCAATTTCCATGCGCCCGTCACCGAGCTGTTCGTGCCGGAAAATGCGCTGTGGATCGATATGTGCCTGACCCCGCGTCCGGCCGACACGAAGGTGCGCTACGCCAATCGTTGGCCGGCCTATCGCTTCGAGCGGGTGGGGCAGCTGCTGGTGATGCCGGCCGGGGAACTGTTGCAGTTCCGCAGCGGGCGCGGGCGGCAGATGTCCATCGTCTGCCAGATAGAATTGGACCGGCTTCCGTTCCTGACGGAGTTGCAGTTCGATTGGACCGATCGGCGGCTGGAGGCCTGTTTCGATCTTTCCAATCCGCGCCTGTCGACGATGCTGCGCTACCTGGCGGAGGAGGTGCGCCGATCGGCGCTGGCGCGCGCCGCGATGGCGGACCTGATGATCGGCCAGATCGCGATCGAACTCGCCCGGCATCTGCGCAATATCGAGGACCCGGTGACGATCGGCGGCCTGGCCGCCTGGCGGCTGAAGCTGATCGACGAGCGGCTGGCGGTATCCGGCCCGCCGCCGGGCCTGCCCGAACTGGCGGCGCTGTGCGGCCTGTCCGTCCGGCAGCTGACCCGGGCGTTCCGCATGAGTCGCGGCTGTTCCGTCAACGATCATATCGCGGAGCTGCGGATGGAGCGTGCCAAGCGACTGCTGACAGGGGAGGAGAGCGTGAAAACGATCGCCTACATGCTGGGCTTCGGGTCGGCATCCATCTTCAGTTCCGCCTTCCGCCAGAAGACGGGGATGACGCCCCGCGCCTTCCGGGCGCAGGCGCAGTCGAACAGCACCGGCGCCTGGTACGCGCAGTTCGATACCGATCGCGGGCAGGACTCGATTGGCGCGACGGCGCGGCGCAAGAGCCCGCGGGAAGCCGCGCGGAAAATGCTAGAGGGGGATGACGTTAGATGGATTCAAGTTGCCTCCGTTCGTTTCGAGCGAAGTCGAGAAACAGCAAGAACTGCGCTTCCGTTTCTCGACTTCGCTCGAAACGAACGGATTAAGGTAAAGTCATCCTGCTCTAGGCGCTGCGCTGGCCCACCCCCCGGCCCCCTCCCGCTTGCGGGAGGGGGAGTGTCCGCTCTCCACCCACATCGGTCCTTCAATCGATAGCTGGCATCAGATCAGCCGATCCGCTTCCAGCGCCGCCGCCAGCGAATCCCGCCCGCGCGGCAAGCGCGCATGAAGGCGCGCATCCGCTTCCGCCAGCCGCTCGACGCCCAGCGTCAGTTGCTCCTCGGGCAAGGTGAAGGGCAGCCGGACGAAACGCTCGAAGGCGCCGCTGACGCCGAAGCGCGGTCCTGGCGCGACCCTGACGCCATGACTTTCCGCCAGCGCCGCCAGCGCCGTCGCCTCGGCACGCGGGAGTTCGGCCCAAAGCGACAGCCCACCCGCCGGCGGTTCGACGCGCCAGTGCGGCAGATGCGTCTCGATCAACCCGATCAGATGATCGCGCCGCCCGCGCAACATGTCCGCGCGCGCGCCAAGTCCTTCCTCGCCGTCGATCAGTTGCGCGACGGCCAGTTGCTCCACCACCGGGCTTGCCATGTCCATCGTCGTGCGCAGCCGACCCAGCGCCGCGGTCGTCTGGGCGTCGGCACGGATCCAGCCGACGCGGAGGCCACCCCAGAAAATCTTGCTCGCCGACCCGATCGTAATCACCTGGCCGCCCGCCGGATCATGGATGGCGACCGGCGGTGGCGCAGGGAAATCCAGCCCCATCGCCACCATCGTCTCGTCGATGATCAGCGGCGTGCGGCTGCGTGCGGCGGCGGCCACCAGCGCGCGGCGCGTCGATGGGTCCATGCTCCGGCCCGTGGGATTGTGAAAGTCCGCGATCACATAGGCAAAGCGCGGGGATGTCTGGCGAAACGCCGCATCCATCGCGTCGATATCCCATCCCTGCGTCGGCAGGCCCACCGGCACCGGCACGACATGGGCGCGCTGCAGGGCCTGGATGACGTTATGATAGGTCGGATGGTCGATGACGGCGCGATCCCCCGGCCCGGTCAGCCATTGCAGCAGCAGCGCGAAGCCTTGCTGCGCACCGTTGGTGACGATGATCTGGTCCGGACTGGTCGGGCAGCCGCGCCGCTCATATTGCGCGGCGATGGCGCGGCGCAGCGGCGGCAGGCCGAACGGATCATAGCCGAGCTCGCCCAGGAAGGCCGGCAGCCTCTCCACCGCGGCCTGGAAGGCCCGCCCCACCCCCGGCGCCGCCGGCAGGGCCGCATGGGTCCAGTTGAGGATGTTGCCGCTGCTGGCGGTGCCGATCTCCGGCACGTCCGGTTCGATCCGCCCCGGCGGCAGGCGGGTCACGCTGCCCGAACCCTGCCGGCTTTCCAGATAGCCTTCGTCGCGCAGCCGGTCGAACGCCGCCGCGATGGTCGTGCGGCTGAGCCCCAGCGCCGCCGCCAGTTCCCGCTCGCCCGGCAGGCGGACGTTGAGCGCGATGCGTCCGTCCAGCACCAGCATGCGCAGCGCCTGCGCCAGTTGCCGATAGGCGGGCTCTGGACTGTCCGATGCCCGCCACGCGCCGAGCAGGCGAAGGAGCGATGGGGGCCTAAGCGCTGAAGTGGACATGACCTTCCCTCTTATACGACGAATAGAAAGTCCAATTAGGCAAAAATGGCCGTTTTGTAAAAGGCCATTTTTGCCGATTTATCGGACATCCCTTGCCCCCTGACCGGCCGGCAGGAGTCCGCTGGCCGGTCCTTTTCCCGTGGAGGTCGTCGTCAGCCCGCGATCAGCCGGATCGATGCGCTGGAGACCCAGCCACTCGGGCAGGGGCCGTCATAGGGCTGCTTGCGCTCGACCGGTTCGGTCACGCCGCAGTCGATCGGCGCGGCCGCCTTGTCGGCGCCGTCCACGACCTGCACCGGCACCACGACGCCCAGCCATTTCTGGTCGAGGCTGCGGGTGCAGATATGGACCCGCGCGCCTTCGGCAAGCCGGTCCGCCTCCTGCGCCTCGGCAAAGGGTGCGGCCCGGACGGACAGGCCCCTGGCTCCGACCCGCACCACCTGCCCCATGGCGCCGCACGCGTCGAGCCGGGCCCCGTCCTCCCCGATCGTCACCGGGCGGCTCAGCTTCGCTTCCAGGCTGGTTTCAGGCATATCCTCGCGCGGCGCGCCCGCGATCGAGCTGTTGGGCAATTGCTCCAGCACGTCGCTGCTGTCCGAACAGGCGCATAGCAGCAAAATGGGGAAGAGGACGCCGCGCATGCCCTGTCTGATAGACCCTGCTCGGCCCCAGCGAAAGCCGCCATGTTTCGCTTTAGTTTCGTGAGGCCATTCCCTATATGCTCATCTATGAGCGAGGACAGTCAGAACACCCCCAACAGCAACAGTTACGGCGCCGACAGCATCAAGGTGCTCAAGGGCCTGGACGCGGTGCGTAAACGGCCGGGCATGTATATCGGCGACACCGATGACGGTTCGGGCCTGCACCATATGGTGTTCGAGGTGTCGGACAACGCCATCGACGAAGCGCTGGCGGGTCATTGCGACCGCATCCTGATCACGTTGAACCCCGACGGATCGGTCAGCGTCGAGGATAATGGCCGCGGCATTCCGACCGACATCCACAGGGAAGAAGGCGTGTCGGCGGCCGAGGTCATCATGACCCAGCTGCATGCGGGCGGCAAGTTCGAGAATACCAGCGACGACAATGCCTACAAGGTATCGGGCGGCCTGCATGGCGTGGGCGTGTCGGTGGTGAACGCCCTCAGCGAATATCTCGACCTCAACATCTGGCGGGACGGCAAGGAGCATTATATGCGCTTTGCCTATGGCGACGCCGTCGCGCCGCTCAAGATCATCGGCGATGCGCCCGCAGGCAAGAAGGGCACGCGCGTCACCTTCCTCCCCTCGACCGAGAAGCTTCCCGGCGACGGCGGCACCTTCAAGAACCACACCGAATTCGATTTCGAGAAGCTGGAGCATCGCTATCGCGAACTGGCTTTCCTCAATTCGGGCGTGCGGCTGTTCCTGGCCGATGCGCGGCATGAGGAAAGGAAGGAAGTCGAGCTGTTCTATGAAGGCGGCATCGCGGCCTTCGTCAAATATCTCGACCGCAACAAAACGCCCCTGATGCCTGACCCGATCGCGATTTCGGGCAGCCGCGACGATGTGACCATCGACGTCGCGCTGGAATGGAACGACAGCTATTATGAAAATGTGCTGTGTTTCACGAACAACATCCCGCAGCGGGACGGCGGCACCCACCTGGCCGCCTTCCGCGCGGCGCTGACCCGGACGCTCAACAATTATGCCGACAAGTCGGGCATGTTGAAGAAGGAGAAGGTGTCGCTGACCGGCGAGGATATGCGCGAGGGCCTGACCGCCATCGTGTCGGTGAAGCTGCCCGATCCGAAATTTTCAAGCCAGACCAAGGACAAGCTGGTTTCGTCCGAAGTGCGCCAGCCGCTCGAAAGCCTGATGGCCGACAAGATGGCGGAATGGCTGGAGGAGAACCCGCAGCACGGCAAGATGATCGTCCAGAAGGTGATCGACGCCGCCGCCGCCCGCGAAGCCGCGAAGAAGGCGCGCGAACTCACCCGGCGCAAGGGGGTGATGGACATCGCCTCGCTGCCCGGCAAGCTCGCCGACTGCCAGGAGCGCGACCCGGCCAAGTCCGAACTCTTCCTGGTCGAGGGTGACTCGGCCGGCGGATCGGCCAAGCAGGGCCGCAACCGGCACAATCAGGCGATCCTGCCGCTGAAGGGCAAGATTTTGAACGTGGAGCGCGCCCGCTTCGACCGGATGCTGTCGTCCAAGGAGGTCGGCACGCTGATCCAGGCGATGGGCACCGGCATCCGCGACGATTTCAACCTGGAAAAGCTGCGCTACCACAAGATCGTCATCATGACCGACGCCGACGTGGACGGCGCGCATATCCGCACGCTGCTGCTGACCTTCTTCTACCGCCAGATGCCGCAGATCATCGAGGCGGGGCATCTCTACATCGCCCAGCCGCCGCTCTACAAGGCGACGCGCGGACGGTCCGAAGTGTATCTGAAGAACGAAGCGGCGCTGGAACAATATCTGGTCGACAATGGCGTCGAATCGATGGCGCTCGACACCAGCGGCGGCACCCGGTCCGGCGAGGACCTGCGCCACCTGATCGAACATGGCCGGCGGATGCGCGCGGTGATGCGCTATGTGCCGCGCCGCTACAATCCCGCGATCATCGAGGCGCTGAGCCTCAACGGTGCGCTCGATCCCGAACTCGGTCAGGATGCGCAGGCGGCGCGGCTCGCCGCCACCGTGCAGTGGATGGACGCGCAGGATAACGAAGGCAGCTGGAGCGGCCGGATCGCCGAAGAAGGCGGCTTCCATTTCGAACGGCTGTGGCGCGGCGTCACCGATCATCACATGATCGAACATGGCTTCATCGGTTCGGCCGAGGCGCGCAAGCTGCACGCCATCGCCGCCGAGGAAGCGGACAGCTATCGCACGCCGAGCCGCCTCGTCACCGCCAAGGCCGCACAGGCCGCCGAGGAGGCGAGCGGCGACGACCTGCCGGTCGCGACCAAGGGATCGACGCTGGTGACGCGGCCGAGCGAATTGCTGGAAGCGATCCTGACCGCGGGCCGCAAGGGCCTGGCGATCCAGCGCTACAAGGGGCTGGGCGAAATGAATGCCGAGCAGCTGTGGGAAACCACGCTGGACCCGGACAACCGCTCCATGCTGCGCGTCGAGGTCGAGCAGGCGGATGTCGCCGACGAGATCTTCACCCGGCTGATGGGCGA
>DATFDS010000076.1:0-3469 GCA_035251955.1 Sphingobium sp.
GTCCACCAGCGCCGTTTCGGCAAGCTGCAGCGAGCTTTCCAGCGTCTCCGGCACGGCGTCGCTTGCGCCGGCCTGGTAGAGTTGCGCCGCATGTTCCGTGTCGCGTGCACGGGCGATGATCGGCAGGTCCGGCACCCATCCCCGCACGCGCTTGGTGACGCGGACGGACAGTACCGGATCATCCATCGTCAGAATCAGCGCGCGCGCGTGGCCAAGGCGCAGCTTGTCGAGCATCTCCGTGCGCGACACATCGCCGAACAGGATGGGATAGCCTCCGCGTCGCCCGTCCGCCGCTACATCCGGATCGGATTCCACGACGATGAAGCGCTGATTATGCACGCGCAGAAGATCGCACACCATGCGCCCGACCCGCCCGAACCCGATGACCACCGCCGCCGCCTGGGTGCCATCCTCCTCGCGGACCGGCGCTTCTTCGCCAAGCGCCGTTTCGAGCCGCCTCGCGACGTCATGGCCGATGCGCGCGAGCAGGGGGGTGATGGTCAGGCCGATGGCGGTCACGATCTGCCAGAATGCCGCGGTAGACGGCAGGATGAGCTTGGCGGCGGCCGCCGCGGACAGCACGATGAGGGTCGTTTCCGATGGGCTCGACATCAGCACGGCGACTTCCATGGCAAGGCCTTTGCGCGCGCCGGAAAGGTAGAGCAGCGCCCCGGTCACAAGGGCTTTCGCGAACACGACGCCGACCACCGCCAGGACAAGGCTTGGCCAATTGGCCAGGATCACCCGGACGTCCAGGCTCATGCCCACGGTGATGAGGAACACGCCCAGGGCCAGGCCCTTGAAAGGCGCGGTCATCACTTCGACCTCGCCATGATAGTCGGTTTCGGCGATCAACAGCCCTGCCAGCAGCGCGCCGACGATAGGCGACAGTCCGGCGATCGAGGTCGCCAGGCTGGAGACGATCACCACCAACAGGCTGGCGGCGAGGAAGACTTCAGGGCTTTTGGTGCGGGCGGCCTGGCTGAAGATATGCGGCAGGAACAGGCGGCCCAGCACGAGCATCACGGCGATGGTGACGCCGCCCTTGAGCAGCGTGTTGGCCAATTGTCCCCAGGCGCCGTCCGGGTTCGACGCGACCGATGGCGCCATCGCGCCGAGCATGAAGATGATCGGCACCAGCGCCAGATCCTCGAACAACAGCATGGAGAAAGCCGCACGACCCACCGCGCTTTGGGTCCCGACCATCGGCAGCACCACGGCGGTCGAGGACAAAGCGAGCGCGAGGCCAAGCCCGAACGCGCCCGCAGGGGGTTGGCCCAGCAGATAGAGGCCGGTGGCGATCAGGGCAGCACCGCCCAGCAGCTCGGCCACGCCGACGCCGAACACCTGGGTTCGCATGGTCCACAGACGCCGGAAGCTGAGTTCAAGCCCGATCGAGAACAGCAGCAGGATGACGCCAAGTTCAGCGAAAGGTTCGATCGCCTGCCGGTTCGAAATGGTGACGTGGAACAGCCACGGATAGTCGCTGACCAAGGCGCCCAGCCCCGAGGGCCCGACGGCAAGGCCGACGAGGATGAAGCCGATCACGGGACTGATGCGGAAGCGCGCGAACCCCGGAATGACCAGCCCCGCTGCGCCCAGGATGACCAGGGAATCGCTGAAGCTATGGGGATTGATCGCGCCGGCCATGGCCCATCATCGCGGCAAGTCGCGCGAATAGCCAGTGCAATAGCGCGGCCAGGCGCCCTTTGCGCTGCACCCATGGTGCGGACGGCGGGACTTGAACCCGCATTCCCAGGGGGAGGCGGATTTTAAGTCCGCTGCGTCTACCGATTTCGCCACGTCCGCTTTGGGCCGCCACCCCTGACGGTTATGGCGACCCAGGTCAAGGACGTGCTTGGTTCAGGATGTCTTGCTGTTCAGCCGCTCGCGCATTTCCTTGCCCGGCTTGAAATAGGGCACACGCTTGGCGCAAACCGGCACCTGCTCCCCCGTTCGCGGATTGCGTCCCGTGCGGGCATCCCGCGCGCGCGTGGTGAACGCGCCAAAGCCGCGAAGTTCTACTCTGCCCCCACCCGAAAGACGGTCTACAATCTCCTTGAAGAATAGATCGACGATCCGCTCGACTTCCTGAAAGCCGAGATCCGGATTTTCCTCCGCCAATTTCTGGATCAATTCCGAACGTATCATTGGTCCTCCAGCGCCCCCTTCTGGTTCCCATTTCATCTATAATGAATCCGCTACCCCCTGACAATAAACCAATATTGGTAGGCGTTTCTCATTTTGGGAATAGAAAAAGCCCGCCGGAGTTAAGGTCCGGCGGGCTCTATTACTTTAGATAGATCTCGAACGAGGCGTCAGGCTTCGTTCTTGGCCTTCAGAGCCTCACCCAGAATATCACCGAGCGACGCGCCGCTGTCGGACGAACCATATTGAGCCACAGCCTGCTTCTCTTCGGCGATCTGCATCGCCTTGACCGAGAAGGTCGGCTTCTTGGCGCGGTCGAAACCGGTGACCATGGCGTCGAACTTCTGGCCGACCTGGAAGCGTTCCGAACGCTGTTCGTCGCGGTCGCGGCCAAGGTCGCTGCGCTTGATGAAGCCGGCTGCGCCGTCTTCGCCAGCCTGGACTTCCAGGCCGCCGTCGCGCACTTCCAGAACCGTCACGGTGACGATCGAGTTCTTGTTGAGGCCAGCAGCAGCGGCAGCGGTGCCGCCAGCGGCCGGGCCGCCACGCTCAAGCTGCTTCATGCCGAGGCTGATGCGCTCCTTCTCGACGTCGATGTCGAGAACGACGGCCTGAACCGTCTCGCCCTTGCGGTGCAGAGCCAGCGCGTCTTCGCCCGAAATGCCCCAGGCGATGTCCGACATGTGGACCATGCCGTCCACATCGCCGTCCAGGCCGATGAACAGGCCGAATTCGGTCGCATTCTTGACTTCGCCCTCGACGGTCGAACCGATCGGGTGACGCTCTGCAAAGCTGTCCCACGGGTTCGACTGGGCCTGCTTGAGGCCGAGCGAAATGCGGCGCTTTTCGGGATCGACCTCGAGCACCAGGACTTCGACTTCCTGGCTGGTCGAAACGATCTTGCCGGGGTGGACGTTCTTCTTGGTCCAGGACATTTCCGACACGTGGACCAGACCTTCGATGCCGGCTTCCAGCTCGACGAACGCACCATATTCGGTGATATTCGTGACGCGGCCCGACAGCTTCGCGCCGACCGGATATTTGGCGGCGGCGCCTTCCCACGGATCGCTTTCCAGCTGCTTCATGCCAAGGCTGATGCGCTGGGTGTCGCGGTTGATGCGGATGATCTGCACCTTGACGGTATCGCCGATGGCGATGACTTCGCTCGGGTGCTGGACGCGCTTGTAGCTGATGTCGGTGACGTGCAGCAGGCCGTCGATCCCGCCCAGGTCGACGAAGGCGCCATAGTCGGTGATGTTCTTCACGACACCTTCGATCACCTGGCCCTCTTCAAGGCTCTGGATCAGGCCCGAGCGCTGCT
>DATFDS010000077.1:0-4295 GCA_035251955.1 Sphingobium sp.
GCCTATGGCACGCAGATGGTCGGCGGCGTCACGCCGGGCAAGGGCGGCACGACCCATATCGGCCTGCCCATGTTCGACACCGTCGCCGAAGCCAAGTCGAAGACCGGCGCCGACGCGTCTGTCATCTATGTGCCGCCGCCGTTCGCGGCCGATTCGATCCTGGAAGCGATCGACGCCGAAATTCCGCTGATCGTCTGCATCACCGAAGGCATTCCGGTGCTGGACATGGTGAAGGTGAAGCGTGCCCTGTCGGGTAGCAAGTCGCGCTTGATCGGCCCGAACTGCCCCGGCCTGCTGACTCCCGGCGAGTGCAAGATCGGCATCATGCCCGGCAACATCTTCTCCAAGGGCAGCGTCGGCGTCGTGTCGCGCTCGGGCACGCTCACCTATGAAGCGGTGTTCCAGACCACCAATGCGGGCCTGGGCCAGACCACGGCTGTCGGCATCGGCGGCGATCCGGTCAACGGCACCAACTTCATCGACGTGCTGGAACTGTTCCTGGCCGACGACGCTACCGAATCGATCATCATGATCGGCGAAATCGGCGGCGACGCGGAAGAGCAGGCGGCCCAGTTCCTGATCGATGAAGCGAAGAAGGGCCGCAAGAAGCCGATGGCCGGCTTCATCGCTGGCCGCACGGCGCCTCCGGGCCGTCGCATGGGCCATGCCGGCGCGATCGTGTCGGGCGGCAAGGGCGACGCGGAAAGCAAGATCGCGGCGATGGAAGCGGCTGGCATCAAGGTCGCCGCCAGCCCGTCCGAACTCGGCACGACGCTGCTCGAAGTGCTGAAGGGCTAAGCCTGAGATGAGACAAGGCGGCCGGGCTGCACCCCGGCCGCTTGTTACCCCGCTCCGCGACTGCACGCGGTGAGCATGGGACGCATGACGATGGGTTACGAGAACCAGGAAGTTTTTGACGCAGTTGGGGAGATTGAACGCGGGCCGAGCTGGGCGCGCACCAACTGGCCGCCGGTCGATACCGATGATCTGACCGGGGCGCTGGACCCCACGCAGATGCAGGTGGCCGTGAAGGCCGCCGCCAAATCTGCCGGCAAGGCGGTTTCGGACAGCGATATCGCAGAAGCGGCCGCGGATGCGATCCGCGCGCAACTGCTGATCCGCACCTATCGCGTGCGCGGGCATCTGGCTGCCAATCTCGATCCGCTCGGGCTGTCCCACCATGAACTGCCGGCGGACCTGACGCCGGAATATCATGGCCTCACCAACCTTGAGAAGAAGATCTATCTCGGCGGCACGCTGGGCCTGCAATATGGCACCGTCCGTGAGATCGTGGCGATCCTGCGCGCCAATTATTGCGGCAATGTCGGCCTTGAATATATGCACATCGCCGATGTCGAGGAGCGCGTCTTCCTGCAGGACCGGCTGGAGGGCAAGGACAAGGAAATCCACTTCACGCCCGAAGGCAAGAAGGCGATCCTTTCCAAGGTGATCCACGCCGAACAATATGAGAAGTTCCTGGGCCGCAAATATGTCGGCACCAAGCGCTTCGGCCTGGACGGCGGCGAATCGATGATCCCGGCGCTCGAGGCGATCATCAAATATGGCGGCGCGCAGGGTGTGCGTGAAATCGTGTTCGGCATGGCCCATCGCGGTCGCCTGAATGTGCTCGCCAACGTGATGGCCAAGGGCTTCCGCGTCATCTTCCACGAATTTTCGGGCGGCACCGCCAATCCCGAGGATGTCGGCGGCTCGGGCGACGTCAAATATCATCTCGGCACGTCGACCGATCGTGAGTTCGACGGCGTCAAGGTGCATATGTCGCTGGTGCCCAACCCCTCGCACCTGGAAACGGTCGATCCGGTGGTTCTGGGCAAGGTGCGCGCGCAGCAGACCTTCCGCGATGACCTCGACAGGCATGAGCAGGTCCTGCCGGTGCTGATCCACGGCGACGCGGCCTTCGCGGGCCAGGGCATCGTTTGGGAATGCCTCGGCTTTTCGGGCGTGCCGGGCTACAATACCGGCGGCTGTATCCATTTCATCGTCAACAACCAGATCGGCTTCACCACCAGCCCGCAATTTTCGCGCGGTTCGCCCTATCCGAGCGATGTGGCGAAGGGCGTCCAGGCGCCGATCCTGCACGTCAATGGCGACGATCCGGAAGCGGTGACCTTCGCGTGCAAGCTGGCGATGGAATATCGCCAGACCTTCCATCGCGACATCGTGATCGACATGTGGTGCTATCGCCGCTTCGGCCATAATGAGGGCGACGAGCCTTCGTTCACCCAGCCGCAAATGTATGCGAAGATCCGCCAGCATCCGCCGGTCAGCGACGTCTATTCGGCGCGCCTCAAGGCGGAAGGCGTGGTCGACGACGATTATTGCAACCAGGTGACGGGCGATTTCGTCAACCATCTGGAGGATGAGTTCGAGGCGGCCAAGAGCTACAAGGCCAACAAGGCCGACTGGTTCGCCGGCCGCTGGTCGGGCCTGCACAAGCCCGCAGATGCTGAAACGGCGCGTCAGAGCGTGGAATCGGCGATCAGTCAGAAGCTGTTCGACGGTCTCGGCAAGACGCTGACCACGATCCCTGAAGGCCTCGCCGTCCACAAAACGCTGAACCGGGTGATCGAAGCCAAGGCCGAGATGTTCAAGTCCGGCGCAAATTTCGACTGGGCGACGGGTGAGGCGCTGGCCTTCGGCTCGCTGCTGTCGGAAGGCTATGGCGTGCGTCTGTCGGGTCAGGACTCCGGGCGCGGCACCTTCAGCCAGCGCCACGCCGTTTGGACCGATCAGGGCACGGAAAGCAAATATATCCCGCTCTCGACGGTGCCGCACGGCCGGTTCGAGGTGCTGGACAGCCCGCTCTCCGAATATGGCGTGCTCGGCTTCGAATATGGCTATGCGCTGGCCGATCCCAAGAGCCTGGTGCTCTGGGAAGCCCAGTTCGGCGACTTCGCCAATGGCGCGCAGATCATCTTCGACCAGTATATCAGCTCGTCGGAGACCAAATGGCTGCGCTCCAACGGCCTCGTATGCCTGCTGCCGCACGGCTATGAAGGCCAGGGTCCGGAACATAGTTCGGCGCGTCTGGAACGCTATCTTCAGCTCTGCGCCGAAGGGAATATCCAGGTCGCCAACATCACCACGCCGGCCAATTATTTCCACGTGCTGCGCCGGCAGATGCTGCGGCCCTTCCGCAAGCCGCTGATCATCATGACGCCCAAGTCGCTGCTGCGGCACAAGCTGGCGGTGAGCAAGGCCGAGGACTTCCTGGGCGAAACCCACTTCAAGCGCATCCTGTCGGACACCAATCCGTCGCCGGATGCCGAAACGAAGCGACTGGTGCTGTGTTCGGGCAAGGTTGCCTATGACCTGATCGAAGCGCGCGATGCGGCCGGGGACAAGAACACCCAGATTCTGCGCGTTGAGCAGATCTATCCGTTCGCGACCGAGGCTCTCGCCACGCGCATCAAGCGCATGACGAACCTGGAAGAAATCGTGTGGTGCCAGGAAGAACCGCGCAACAACGGCGCCTGGTTCTTCGTCGAGCCCTATATCGAGGAAGCGCTTGCCGCAGCCGGCAAGGCGCCGATGCGCGCCCGCTATGCCGGCCGCAAGGCGTCCGCGTCGCCCGCCACGGGCCTCGCCAAGCGCCATGTCGCCGAACAGGGCGCCCTCGTCGCCGATGCGCTGGGTCACAGCGTTCGTGAAGAAATCCGCCGCCAGAAGAAAGGCTGAAAAAGCTCATGGCAACCGAAGTCAAAGTCCCCACGCTGGGCGAATCCGTTACCGAAGCAACCGTTGGCCAATGGCTCAAGAAGCCCGGTGAGGCCGTGAAGGTCGATGAGCCGATCGTGTCCCTCGAAACCGACAAGGTCGCGGTCGACGTGCCCGCGCCGGTCGCCGGCACGCTGGGCGATATCATCGCCAAGGAAGGCGATACGGTGAATGTCGGCGCCTTGCTCGCGCTGATCAACGAAGGCGCGGCCGCTACGGCTGCTCCTACCGCTGCGCCCGCCGCCAAGGCGGAAGCCGCTGCCCCGGCCCCGGCCGCGTCTGCCCCGGTGGACGACGAAGAGGGCGGCAACCTGACGTTGTCGCCGGCGGTTCGCCGTCTGGTGCTGGAGCATGGCCTTGACCCGAGCAAGATCAAGGGCACGGGCAAGGACGGTCGTCTGACCAAGGATGATGTCACCGCCGCTGTCGCCGCGGGTACTGCCAAGGCTGCTGCCTCCGCGCCGGCCGCTGCGCCTGCCGCCGCTGCGCCTGCCGCCGGCCCCAGCCGCGCGCAGGAGCGTGTCAAGATGACCCGCCTGCGCCAGACGGTCGCCAAG
>DATFDS010000078.1:0-6154 GCA_035251955.1 Sphingobium sp.
TTATAAGGAGTGGGTCACTTGAAAGCTGTTGGTTTGACCGATTTTGGCGGTCCGGAAGCGCTTGAGATCCTTGAATTGCCCGATCCTGTCGCCGGACCGGGGCAGGTTTTGATCCGCGTTCATGCGGCCGCCGTCAATCCGACCGACGCGCTGATCCGCAGCGGCACGCATGTCAAGATGTTCGGCCGAACCGCGCCGCCGCCCTATGTGCCGGGGATGGATGCCGCGGGCGTGCTGATGGCGATCGGCGAGGGGGTCGAGACCGACCTGAAGGTTGGCGACCATGTGATGGCGTTCATCGCGCCCAACGGTTCCTATGGCGCCTATTCCGAAATGCTGGCGGTTCCCGCCAATTCCGTGGTGAAGGCGCCGCGCGGCCTCAGCCATGTGGAAGCCTGCACGATCCTGATGAACGCGATGACGGCGCGTGTCGCGCTGGACACGCTGGCTCTGAAGCCTGGGAGTACGGTGCTGATTTCGGGGGCGGCCGGGACCTTCGGCGGCTATGCCGTGCAGCTTGCCAAGGAGGATGGGCTGCTGGTCGTCGCCGACGCGTCGGAAGCCGATGAGCCTGCCGTCGCCGGATTCGGCGCCGACCTGGTGCTGCGCCGTGGCGATGATCTGGCGGAGCGCGTGCGGGAGCAGTTTCCCGATGGCGTCGACGGCGCGATCGACGGCGCGTTGTTCAACGAACGCCTCGCTCCGGCGGTGCGCGACGGCGGCACTGTCATAACGCTGCGCATGCAGACCGGCGAAGCCGATCGCGGCGTCAAGCTGACCCCCGTCCGCTCCAAGCTCCATTCGGAAGATCGGGAAAAGCTGGACGGGCTGCGCCGGCTGGCGGAGGCGGGCAAGCTGACCGTCAGGGTTGTCGCAGCCTATCCGAAGGAAGAGGCGAGCGAAGCGCATCGGCGGTTGGATCAGGGGGGATTGCGCGGCCGGATCGTGCTGGAGTTCTGACCCGCCGTTCACGCGAAAGGATCAAAGGCAGGCCAGCCGTTGGGGCGATGCTGTCTAGTTGGAGGTTATCGTAAATACATATGGCCTATGATTTTGATCGCTTGCTGAATCCGGCCTCCATCGCCGTGGTGGGGATCGGCGCGCGTCCGTCCGGGCCCGCCCGGCGTATCGTCGCCAACCTGCTGTCGCTGGGCTATGAGGGGGAGCTTTACCCCATCAATCCCAAATATGACACGATCCTCGACCAGAAATGCTATCCCTCGCTGGAGGCGATCGGCGCCCCGGTGGACCTGGCGATCATCTCGGTGCCGGCGGTGGACGTCCCCGATATGCTGCGCCGGGGCGCGGCGCTGGGCATCAAGAACTATATGATCATCAGTTCGGGCTTTGCCGAGGTGGGGGGCGAGGGCCACGCGCTGGAAGCGGAACTGAAGGAGATCGCTGCGGCGAATGCGCTTCTCATCATGGGGGCGAACTGCGCGGGCAGCATCAATTTCCATGGGCGCAAGCATCTGTCCTTCACGGCCGTCTTCGAAGGCGACGAGTTCAAGGCCGGCCCGGTCGCCTATATCGGGCAGAGCGGCGCGATGGGTCCGATTTTCTATTCCATGGCGGTGAAACAGGGCATCGGGTTCAGCCATATCATCAGTTCGGGCAATGAAACGACGCACGGGTTGACGGACTTCGTCGAATATCTGGTCGATGATCCGAACACCAAGGTCATCGTCGCCTATGCCGAGCAGTTGAAGAACGGTCGCCGCCTGCTGGAACTCGGGCGGAAGGCCAAGGCAGCGGGCAAGCATATCGTCGTGTTCAAGTCCGCCCGTGCCTCGGCCGGTGCGCGCGCGGCGATTTCGCACACGGGGTCCATGGCGGGCAATGACGCGATCTGTTCGGCGCTGTTCCGCCGGACGGGGATCGTCAAGGTCCGCACGCTGGAAGAACTGGTGTCCGTCTGCAAGCTGTTGCTGGCGACGCGCCCGCTGCCGGCCGGGCGGCGCACCGCGATCCTTGCCATCTCCGGCGGCACTGCGGTGATCGCCGCCGACCTGGTCGAGGAAAGCGGCTTTTCGGTGCCAAGGCTGCATCCAGACACGCGGGAGAAGCTGAAGGAATGGCTGCCGGAGTTCGCATCCTTCGACAATCCGATCGACGTCACATCCGGCCTCTTCTACCAGCCCGACAAGTTCGCCAAGGTGCTGGAATGCCTGACACAGGACCCCGGCATCGATCAGCTGGTCGTGTTCGGGGCCTATAAGCACGCGATCGGTCAGGCGCTGGCCGAAGCAGCGGCGAAGGTGCTGGCCGATTGCCCCAAATATTCGGTGGCGGCGTGGATTTCCGGCGGTCCCGAAGTCGCCCGCCATTTCACCGATGTCGGCGTTCCCTATTTCGACAGTTTCGCCCAATGTTTCGAGGCGCTGAGCCTGATCGTGCCGGCGGATGAAGGCGCAAGGACGGCAGCCAAGGGCGACGCGGGTCACGCCGCGTCTGGCGATGCGCAGCAGGAAGTGCTGACCGAGGATGTCGTCAAGGCGCAGCTCAAATCCTTCGGCGTCGCGGTGCTGGACGAGGTCGTGGCTTCTTCCGCGCAGGAAGCGGCGGACGCGGCGCGCAAGGTCGGTTTCCCGGTCGCGATCAAGGTGATCTCGCCTGACATCCCGCACCGCGCCAAGGTCGGCGGCATCGCGCTCGGCCTGCACAGTGAAGACGCGGTCGCCGTGGAGTTCGACAGGATGCTCGCGCGCGTCCGGGAGCGGGTGCCGGCCGCTACGGTGGAGTCGGTCATCGTGCAGAAGATGGTGGCGCCCGGCCCCGAGCTGTTCCTGGGCATGTCGCATGACCCGAGCTTCGGCCGGGTGCTGACCTTCGGCCTCGGCGGCATCCTGACCGAAGCTTTGCAGCAGATCAGCTTCGCGCCGCTGCCGGTCACGCCGGACGATGCGCGCGCGCTGGTGAAGGAAGTGCCCGCGGTCAAGGCGCTGCTGTCCTTCAACCCCGGCGCGGAAGAAGCGCTGGCGGATGTCATCGTGCGCGTCAGCGACTGGTGCGTCAGCAAGGGCGAGGGCCTCAAGGAACTCGATCTCAACCCCATCATGCTGGACGAAGGCAGGCCCGTGCTGATCGACGGCCTGGCGGTGATCCACAATGCAGAAACGGCGCCGGCCCTGGCCGCCGCCCATTCGTAGGAACATCAGGATGCTCAGGGACAAATGCGCCATCGTCGGATTGGGCTACACGCCCTTTTCGTCCAACTCGGGCGTGACGACGGAAATGCTGGCGGTGCAGGCCTGCCAGAATGCGATGGCCGACGCCGGGCTGAAGCCTGGCGACGTCGATGGCTTGCTGACCTATCATATGGGCGACAGCGCGCCGGTGCAGGTCGTCGCCAGCTCGCTGGGTATCCGGGAACTGCGCTGGTATAATGAGGTCGCCCAGGGCGGACCGGGCAACTGCGCCGTCATCCTGGAAGCGGCCATGGCGGTCATGGCGGGCCTGGCCGAGACCGTCATCTGCTATCGCGCGATGAACGGCCGGTCGGGGCAGCGCGCGGGCGAAACCGGCGCGGCCGGCAAGGCGGCGGGCGAGATGCAGTTCCTGATGCCCTATGGCATAGTGGGCGTGCCGGTCTGGTATTCGATGTGGGCGCGCCATCACATGGCGACCTATGGCACGACCAAGGAACATTATGGGCAGGTGGCGATCGCCCAGCGTCAGTGGGCGCTGGACAATGAGCGGTCCTTCAACCGCGAGCCGCTGACGATGGAGGAATATCTCTCGACGCCGCTGATTGCCGATCCTCTGTCACGGCTGGATTGCTGCCGGGAGATTGACGGGGCCTGCGCCATCGTCGTCACCAGCGCGGAACGGGCCAAGGACCTTCGCCAGACGCCGGTCTACATCCGGGGCGGCGCCTATGGGATGGGTCCGGGCGCGGGGCGCAATTACGAGAAGTGGGAAGACTACAGCCAGCTCTACTCGCATTATGTGGGGCCACGGGCCTGGCAGTCGGCTGGCCTTGGCCCCAGCGATATGAATTTCGCCCAGATCTATGATGCCTACAGCTTCGTCGTCGTCCACCAGCTGGAAGATTTCGGCTTCTGCGCGAAGGGCGAGGGCGGGCCGTTCGTGGCGTCCGGCGTGACCGCGCCCGGCGGCAGCCTGCCGGTGAATACGGGCGGCGGCATGCTCAACGAAGGCTATCTCAATGGTCTCAACGTCGTGGCCGAAGCAGTGACGCAGCTGCGCGGCCAGGCGGGCACGCGGCAGGTCGCGGGCGCGGAGGTCGGGCTGGTCAGCGGCTTTGGCGGCCCCCAGGGCAGCGCAATGGTTTTGAGGAAGTAAGACATGGCGGCTTTCGTCCCCGTTCCCGACATTTTGACCCAGCCCTATTGGGATGGGTGCAAGAACCACGTCATCATGGTGCAGCAGTGTCAGTCCTGCGGCCGCAAGCGGCATCGTCCGGCGGCCGGGTGCCATTGGTGCGGCGGCCAGGGCGTCGACTGGGTGCAACTCAGCGGTCGCGGCAGCCTCTACACCTATACCGTCGTGCATCGCGCCTTTCACCCCAGCCTGGCGGCCGATGTGCCTTATGTGGTCGGCCTCGTCGCGGCGGAGGAAGATCCGACCGTGCGTTTTCACACGCGCATCCTGGAATGTGACCCGGCCGACGTAGAGGTCGGCATGCCCCTGGACGTGCTGTTCCAGGAAGAGCCGGACGGCACCGTCCTTCCCTATTGGCGGCCGCGTGCTGCCTGAGGCGAGATCAGTTTTTTGCAGTCAAAGGAGAGTTTATGGGCCTGTATTATGATGAGATGGAAGTAGGCCAGGAGTGGATTTCGCCCGGCCGGACCGTCACCGAATATGACATACTGGCATTCGCTACGCTGACGTCGGACATGAATCCCATCCATGTCGATCATGAATATTGCAAGACGACGCCCTTCGGCGCGCCGATCGCCCACGGCTTCCTGATCGCATCGCTCGCGGCCGGCTTTGGCGCGCGCATGGGCATTGCCGAAGGCACGATCGTTGCCAATCTGGGCATCAGCTGGCGGTTCCTGACTCCGGTCAAGGCAGGCGACACGATCCATCTGGTCATGAGCGTCAAGGAAAAGCGCCCGTCCAAGTCGCGCCCCGGCGAGGGCATCATCATCCGCACCTATGACGTGAAGAACCAGCGCGGCGAAACCTGCGCGCTCGGCGAGGTCGCCGCGACCTTCAAGTGCAAGCCGACCGCATGATCGGCGTTTGACTGATTTTGATCTGATGAGGGCGATCGCGCCCGATGTCTGGCTGCGTTCCCACCCTTTGAAGAAGGTGGGGACGTCTCAGTTAGGGATCGCCTTTCGTATGTGAGAACCTTCAGCCAGGGGGCTGAAAAAAACGGCCCGTGGCACATCAAACGGGAGATTGAAGGATGCTCGGGAGACTGTCTCACACCGCCATTTGCGTGCGCGATCTGGATGTTTCGGTCGCTTTCTATGAAAAGCTCGGCCTGCACAAGTTCTTCGAGTTCACTCATGACGACCCGATTGCCGGGGCCGTCGTGGGGGTAGAGACGCGAAAGGTCCGGATGGCGTTCATGCGCCTTGGCAACAACCCTCTGGAGCCGTTTCTCGACATCGTGCAGTTCGTCGATCCGCCGACGCAGGGCGAACCCTATCCTACGTTGAACAATGTCGGGATTTGTCGCGTCGCGTTCGCCGTGGACGATATCGACCAGGTTTATGAAACGCTGAAGGCAATGGATGTTGAATTCGTGACGCCGCTCCACCGGCTGACCACGCCCAACGGCGATCCTTTGGCCATGGTCTGCTTCAAGGATCCGGACGGCAGCTTTCTGGAGATTATCTCTGGCCTGAAAGTCGAGTAGTGCCAAGAGGATAGGGGAATGCGATGCCCCCCCTGTGTCGGCCTTCGGGCAAAGGGGGTCGTGGCTTCCCACGGGCCCAAATTCGATAGCGCAAGTGCCAGGCGCTAGCGGCAAACGCCATGCGGCTCGCACATGGCGCCATCCCGTCACGTCATCCAAGCGGTGCACGAGAAGCCGCCCCGTCCCGATAATCTTGGTTATCGATTTGTCGCGCCGTGAGCCGGGCGACGCAGGTCGCCCCGGCCAGCAGGAAGAGCGCGGCGACTATCATTTGCGACAGGCCGGATTCATGAAGCCCGAGTGCCAGCAATGTCGTGG
>DATFDS010000079.1:0-13784 GCA_035251955.1 Sphingobium sp.
CCCTCCAGCCGCGGCGAGAAACGTTCGATCACCCACCATTCCAACGCTTCCTCGCGCGTGGCAAGGCTCTGCTTGTAGCGATCCTTGCCGGCGAGCAGCGAATAGAGGATCAGGCCGCGCTCGGCATAATGGGCGACCGCGGCGGCATGGCAGAGCAAGCCCGGCTTGTCCTTGGGCGAGCGCGGCGCGGCGAAGGCGGACTGATAGTTCATCGCCTGGCCGCGATGGATGAAATTGACCAGCAGCCCCACCACCCCGCCATCATCGGCGAAGCGCAGCAGCTCGACCTCTCCGGTCGCGCGGCCCCGCTCCACCAGCATGGCAACGAAGCGGCGGAAGGCAGGATCGGCCCATGCATTGTCGGCATGGCGCCCTTCGTTGAGCGAACGCATCTCCTCCAGCCAGGCCGTGGCCTCCTGGGCGGTCGAAGCGAGAGCGAGGGCCGGCAATCCACCATGATCCTTGATCGCGCGGCGGATCTGGCTGCGGCTATTGGCGCTGAGCAGCGCAAGATAGTCTCCGCCGCCCGCGCGCACTTCGTCGAGCCCGACCTGATAGACCGGCGCGCGATCGAGCCGCGTGGCGCGACGTGCGGACAGGTCAAGCAAAGGGGAACCGGGCGGGATACCGCCGAGCCGCAACGCGCGCCAGTCGGCCCGCCGCGCGAGGGCGGCGTGGACGGCTTCGACTGCTTCGACCTCGCGGCCGGCGGCGGTCAGCAGGCCGTTATATTCGATATAGGGCCGATCGGCGTGGGGATCGCCCGACTGGCCAAGCGCCAAAGTCGCGCACCGGCCGAGCAAGCGCGGCTGCATCGCATGGCCGACCAGGGCGAGCGCGACGTCCCGGCCGTCGCTATCGGTGACGTTCAGCAATTCGGGACGGATGCCGTAGCTTTCCAGCCAGCTCCCGGTCCAGGTCCAGCCGAGGAAAAAGCTCCCCTCCGCCCGCGCCTCCAGCGCCTGCCAGCGCGACGCAAGCGCGGAAAGATCAGGCAGGCGGAAAAATTGGGCGGTGAAAGCCATCGCGCCCCTTGTGACAGAGCGGGGGAGACGGTCAAGATGGTGCGCATGACCGGGGTCGGCCAATGTCGGACTATTCCCCCTCCCGCTTGCGGGAGGGGGTTAGGGGGTGGGAATGGGCTAGGCGCTGCGCCGGCCCACCCCACATCGGCCCTTCGGCGCAAACCTGCCTTACCCGCCCCGATGATAATCATATTCAAACGCGCGGCCCTGCTGCTTGGTCAGCACCGCGCCGATGATCGCGCCGCCCGCGCGGCGTAGCCGGTCCACCGCCACGCGCAGCCCGCCATGATGGTTGCGCCCCCATTCCACGACCAGCACGGTCGCCTGCGCCTTCGCCGCCAGCAACACGGTGTCGGGCAATCCCAATATCGGGGGCGCGTCGATCAGCACCGTGTCGAACCGGTCCTGCACGCCGGCCAGCAGCACATCGAGCGCCGCGGTCGACAGCAATTCGGCCGGATTGGGCGGGATCGCGCCGCTCGGCAGCAGCGACACGCCGGGCGCACCGCTCGCTACGATCACATCCTCGATCCGCGCTTGGCCGGTCATCACTTCGCTGATTCCGCGCTCGGGCGTCACATGGAAAAGGCTGTGCTGCCGGGGACGGCGCATGTCGCCGTCGATCACCAACACCCGCTTGCCGAGCTTTGCAAAGGCCAGCGCCAGCGCATGCAGCGTCGAGGATTTGCCCTCGCCTTCTTGTGCACTGGTGAACAGGATCGAGCGCGGCAGCCCTGCGGTCGAGGCCAGCAGCAGCGACGAGGCGATGGGCACGAACGTCTCCACCGCCGGCTTGTCCGTCACCGGCACCGTGCCGAGCAGCGGCAGATTGGCCCGTTCGGCCAGCGTATCGGCGGAGGTCACCGCATCGTCGAACACATGGCGCCCGGCTACCATCAGCAGCCCCAGCAGCAGCCCGCCGAGCGATGCCAGCAACATGGTTCGGCCGATATGGGGCGATGAGGGCTGCGTCGGCACTGCGGCGCGATCGAGCGGCTGGATGCGTCCCGCCTGGAACCCGGCCTGCGATGCCATGTCGCGATAACGCTGCAGCAGGCTGTCGTGAAGCAGCCTGTAGGTGTCGACCGACCGTTCCAGGATGCTCAGTTGCACGCCGCGCCCGCGCTCGGCCAGAGCCTGCCGCTCGACCTTCGCGATTTCCGATTCGATCTGCTTCTCGCCATGGACGGCGACGTCGAACTGCTCCCGCAGCGACGCGCGGATCGTGTTCGCCATCGCCTGTGCCTGATCGTCCAGCGCCGCCAGCCGGGCGCGCGCCTCGCGCATTTCGGGATGCGCGTCCTTGCGAAACTGCCGTTCTTCGACAATGGCGGCGCGCGCCTGCGCCCGCTCGGCCATCAGCTGCTGCATGGCGCCGTTGTTGAGCACTTCGGGCAGCGTCTCGACGCTGGACAGCCGCGCACTTTCCCAACGCTTCTGCGCCGCGATCCGGTCCGCCGTCGCCTGCGCACGGAAGGCGTTGAGCTGCGCCAGACGCGTGGCATTGGCCCCTTCCGGAACGGACGCATCGCTCGGCGGACTCGCGGCCGGACCATTGGCCGACGCGCCGGCCTGCCCCGCATAGGCCGCCAGATCGCGCTCCGCCCGCTCCAAATCCCGACGCGCGCCATCCAGTTCGCCGAGCAGGAAACGCCGCGCCTGCACGCCCGACTCAAAACCGCGCTTCAGGTCCGCGCGAATCAGGCTGTCGGCATAGCTGTTGGCCACCCGCGCCGACAGCACCGGGTCCGCACTTTGGAAACTGATGCGGATCACCCGCGACTTGCCGGGCAATTCCACATGCAGATTGTCACGCAGGAGCCGGATCACCGTTTCGGTTTCGACCTGACGCTGGCTGAGCGAACCGGAGCCGCGATCGGGGCGGCGCACATCCATGCCGTCGAAGAAGGTCCGGCTGCCTACCAGCGCCAGCTCGCGCGCCACATCCTCGGCGAGAGTACGGCTGCGCAGAACTTCGAGTTCGGTCTGCATCAACGCCTCCGTGTCGGAGGACGCGGGCGGTCGCTGTGCCGCCTGCGCGCCGGCGGCCCCGGCGGGCACATCCTCTACCTCTACCGACGCGGTCGCGCGATAATCGGGCGTCGACAACAGGATGAAGATGATGCCGGCGAGCACGCACAGCGCCATGGTGACGAACAGGATGATGCGATGCCGCCGCACCGCCGTCCATCCCCCGCGCGCCGCGGCGATGGCGCGCGCCGTCCGCCCTTCGCCGATGCCGGGGACATGCTCGCCGTCGATGCGGATGCTGGGACCCGCCATCATCGCCCTCCGTCGAGCGCGACGAACCCGGCGCCGATCGCCGGCAGGGCCAGCAGCGAACCGCCCAATATCGCCTTGGCGCGCGAAAGTCCGACGATGATGCTGTCTCCGGGAAGAATTTCAGGATCGGGCGCGGCACCCCGGCGGATGGCGGACAGGTCGAACATCGCCGCCTTGCGCGCGCCATCGGCCTGACGCACGACGACGACCTGCTTGAGGCTCGCCAGACGGGTCGTGCCCTTGGCCATCGCCACCGCCTGGAGCAGGCCGATGCGGCCCTCGATCGGGAACAGGCCCGGTTCGCGCACCTCGCCATCGATGGTCATACGCCGGCCCACGGCCTTCTTCACGAACAGCGTGACCTGGGGCGAGACCAGATAGCGCTCACCCAGCCGCCCGGCGATGACGTCGGACGCTTCACCGGCCGAAAGCCCTGCCACCGGCACGTCGCCGATCAACGGCATGCGGATCATGCCCGCCGCCGTCACCTGCGCATCTTCCAGCGACAAGTCCGGCTCATGATAGACCTGGATGCGCAGCACATCGTCGGGCGCGATGCGATAATCGATACCGACAGCGGGCGCCGGCGGGATGGCCGCATAGGCCGCCTCTCCCCTCGGCGCATCCTCCACCGATGCACAGGCAGCCAGAAGCCCGCACGCCGCAAATCCGGCCAGCATCCGGCTTATCCTGTCAATCGGACCACGCATTCTGTCCTGGAACCCCACGCTTATCAGGCGCGCCGCCGCAGGGCGGGCGCTCCGGGCGGGGTTAACGAGGCGGGACGGGGATGGCAACCACGGGCAGGACGGCCTGCATCCCGCCCCGGTCGATCAGACCGCGACGCGACCTTGCTGGACGGGGGCGATCCGCCGCGGCTGATCCGGCCAAACGCCCCGCGTGTCATAGACGGCCTTGCCGAAGCGCTCGTCGACGGGGACGGATTTGAACATGTCATGATCGACAAGAATGACGAAAACGCCACATTGTTCCAGAGCCGTATCGAGATCGGTCAGCTCAGCGCCGGTGCCCGCAAACTCCATCGGCAGCGCCTGCGCATAGGGTTCGACCAGCTTGATCCGTCGACCGTAACGACGCGCCAGGCGCGCTGCGACCTTGACCGCCGGACTTTCGCGGAAATCGTCGATATTCGCCTTGAAGGCGAGGCCCAGGCAGGCGACCTCCTCGCCCGGAAATTCGTCGATCAGGTCGGACGCCCTAGCGACGACATGGTCGGTCTTATGATCGTTCACCTCCCGCGCGGTGCGGATGAGGCGGCTGTTTTCCGGGTCGCCATGAACGATGAACCAGGGATCGACGGCGATACAATGGCCGCCGACGCCAGGGCCGGGCTGCAGGATGTTGACGCGCGGATGGCGATTGGCGAGCCGGATCACTTCCCACACGTCGATGTCCATACGCTCGGCGATGACGGACAATTCGTTGGCGAAGGCGATGTTGACGTCGCGGAAGCTGTTTTCGACCAGCTTCACCATCTCGGCCGCGCGCGCGGTGGTGGTAATGCAGGCGCCGCGGACGAACTGGCGATAAAAGGCCAGCGCCTTGCGCGCGCAGCGGGGCGTGATGCCGCCGATGCAGCGGTCATTGTCGATCAGCTCGACCAGGATACGGCCCGGCAGGACCCGCTCGGGGCAGTAGGCAAGGGCGATGTCGCCCGCCCCGCCCTGGCTTGCTCCGCCCTGGCCCGGCATCTTCAGGTCCGGGCGAAGCTGCGCGAACAGGTCGCGCATCGCTTCGGTCGTGCCCACGGGCGAGGTGGATTCGAGGATCACCGTGTCGCCCGCCTTGAGCACGTCGGCGACGGTGCGGGCGGCCTTGAGGACATGGGAAATGTCGGGCGCGCGATCCTCGGCCACCGGCGTCGGCACGGCGATGATGAAGACGTCGCTCGGCTCGACGGTCAGGCTGGCGCGCAGATTGCCGCGCGCCACCACGCCCTGCACCAGGCCGTCCAGATCGACTTCCTCGATATGCACGCGACCCGAATTGACCGTCTCGACGACATGGGCGCTGACATCCACGCCCACTACCTGGCAGCCCCCCCGCGCGATCAGCGCGGCGGTCGGCAGACCGATATAGCCAAGGCCGATGACGGAAACCTTCTGCTGCTTGTCGACGGGCATGCAATGATCCTGGGAAGCCGATGATTTTCACGGCTTTCCTGCCCGGAAATGCTGAAGATTTCGGTAACGGCCTTGGGGAAACGGGGCGGCGGGTTTCGGCCAGTTGTTGCCATTGAGCAATTCGTGCTCCTGCGAAGGCAGGAGCCCAGTTCAGACGGCGGGCCTGGGCTCCTGCCTCCGCAGGAGCACGTTACGCTTCGACCACAAACCTTGTCCGCCTACCCACCCCCAAAACCGCCCTACAACTCCCGCCGCATCGCCGGATCGACCGACCCGTCGGGCCGCACGCCCGCGCGGGCCAGATCGCGGCCGACCCGGCCGGTCAGAAAGCGGAACCACATCACGAAATCGGCGCCCAGCGACCAGAGCGGATAGCGGAAGGTGGCGGGGCGATTACGCTCGATCAGGCCATGACCGAGCCAGGCGAAGCCATAGCCCGCCAGGGGCAGCGCCGACACTACCCACCACCAGCGGCCGGCAAAAGGCAGCGTCCCGAGCATCAGCACGACCAGGCTGGTGCCGGCATAATGCAGCGCGCGGGTGCCCGGATGCGCATGCTCCTGCAGATAATAAGGCCAGAAGTCCCAAAATCCAGGCTTGCCGGTCATCCCTCACTTCTCCCGAATGGATCAGGGCTATCGGTAAGGCTGATGGAAGTTAAGATTTATGCGTCAGACCGTGCGCCGTTCCGGAGCGAAGAGAAAATAGTCATAGGCCGCCCGCCCCGCCTCCGCCATGATGCGGTCGCGCAGCACGTGGCCGCGATGATCCTTCATCACGAAAACCGTGATGGCAAAGCTCCGCCCGTCGGGCAGGCCGATGATCCCGACATCATTGCCGAGCCCGTTGAGCGTGCCGGTCTTGTGCGCGATCGCCGTGCCGGGCGGCAGCATGGCGGGGAGCCGCGCCTTGCCCGTCTTGCAACGCGCCATGATGGCGATCAGCGTCGCGGTGCTGCCGGGCTTCAACGCCTTGCCATGATGGATCGCGGACAGCAGGTCGTTCATCGCCTGCGGGGTCGACGTGTCGCGCGGATCCATGGCGAAAGCGAGATTGGGCAGGTCGCGCGCGTCCCGGTCGCGCGCGGACGACCCCGCCTCCATAGCCGCTTCATCGCCCGCCGACGCCGCCTTGGCCCGCGCGAGGAGCTGGGCGGTGTTGCTGTCCACCCGCTGCCCCTTGATCCCGATCGACTGCAACCAGCCATTCACCGCCTGCGGCCCGCCGGCGCGGGCGACCAGCGCGTCGGTCGCGTCATTATCGCTGCGGGTCAGCATCAGGTCGAGCAGCATCGTCACCGGCATGGCCGTGCCAAGACGCGGCAACCTTTCGTCCAGCCGCAGCCGGCCCGCATCGGCGAGCGAGAGGATCTTGCCCGCCACCGCGACCTTATAGGCGCTGGCCATCGGGAAGAGCGTGTCGCCGTTGATGCCGAGCGTTTCACCGCTGGCCAGGTCGCGCACCGAAATGCCGACCGTGCCGTCGCTGAGGCTCGCAAAGCGGGTGAATTCGGCGATCAGGCGGGATTCCGCCGTCTGCTGCACCGCGTTGCGGGTCGGACCGAAGGCGTCGGCCGTCGGCAGCGGTGCGAGGAACAGGCCAAGGCCCGCCACAAGAGCGGTGATGAAGGAACGGGGCAGCATGCATGATCTTTCACCGATTCGCGGGCGCGGGGCAAGCCTGTTTGCGCGGTTGACAGGGCTTTGCCGCTCGGGTCATCACCGCCCCCCATGACCACCACGATCAAGCTCGACCCAAGCTGGCGCGCGCCGCTGACCCCGGAATTCGAACGCCCCTATATGCAGGGGCTGAAACAGTTTCTGCAGGCGGAGAAGGCGCAGGGGAAACGCATCTTCCCCAAGGGCAGCGAATATTTCCGCGCGCTCGACCTGACCCCGCTCGACCAGGTCAAGGTCGTGATCCTGGGGCAGGACCCCTATCATGGCGAGGGACAGGCGCATGGCCTGTGCTTCAGCGTGCAGCCGGGGGTGCGGACGCCGCCCTCGCTGATGAACATCTACAAGGAACTGAAAAGCGACCTGGGAATCGCCCCGCCGGCGCACGGCTTTCTGGAACATTGGGCGCGGCAGGGGGTGCTGCTGCTCAACAGCGTGCTGACGGTGGAGATGGGCCGCGCCGCATCGCATCAGAAGCGCGGCTGGGAGGAGTTTACCGATGCGGTGATCCGCCTCGTCAACCAGAAGGCGGAGCCGGTCGTATTCCTGCTGTGGGGCGCCTATGCGCAGCGCAAGGCGGCTTTTGTCGACCAGAGCCGCCACCTGGTGCTGAAGGCCGCGCATCCGTCCCCGCTATCGGCGCATAACGGCTTTCTCGGCTGCCGGCACTTCTCGCAGGCCAACGCCTTTCTGGAGACGAAGGGAAGCGGCGCGATCGACTGGGCGCTGCCGGCCTGCGGGCTGATCTGAAAGGACCCATGCTCCTGCGAAAGCAGGAGCATGGGTCCTTTCACCTTGTCGCGCAGCCCGAGGAACTGGGTTCCTGCCTGCGCAGGAACATTCCGCTGTTACCGCTTCGTCGCAAACCAGATGACGTGGCGCGGCCCCTTGCCATTGTCGCGCGCCTTCACCGCTACTTCCTCCACCGCGAAACCGGCATCGCGCAGCCGCCGCGTAAAGGCGGCGTCGGGCGCCGCCGACCAGATCGCCAGCACCCCGCGCGGCTTCAGCGCCGCCTTGGCAACCGCAAGGCCGGCCATCGAATAGAGCCGGTCATTGGCCGGCGCGGTGAGGCCATCCGGGCCATTGTCGACGTCGAGCAGGATCGCGTCATAGCTGGCGCGACCGGCGGCGATCACCGCCGCGACATCCCCCTCGATCAGGCGGACGCGCGGATCGTCCAGGCATCCGTCGGCCAGTTCCGCCATCGGCCCGCGCGCCCAGGCGATAATCTTCGGCACCAGTTCGACAAGCGTCACCTGGCCGCCGGCTCCGAGCCCGGCAAGCGCGGCGCGCAGGGTAAAGCCCATGCCGTATCCGCCGATCAGCAGATGCGGATCGTGCGCATGCTTGAGCCGCTCCAGCGCCATGACCGCGAGCGCCTTTTCCGAACCGCTCATCCGGCTGCTCATCAACTCGTTGCGGTCGAGCACGATCATATGGTCGCTCCCCCGCCGGTAGAGCCTGAGTTCCTGTCCGCCGGGAACGGGGGCGGTGTCGATAAGTTCGCGCGCTATCATGCCGAAAGCGCATGACAGCTTGGCCGCGCCGACGCAAATCTTCACGAGGGTGGCGCAACCGCGCGGCGCTCCCTATGTCGCGAGCCTGACCCTCCGACAGTGATTCCCGCAGGCAGCCTTTTTCATGCGTTATTTCCTCGACACCGAATTCAACGGATTTGCCGGCCCGCTCATCAGCGTCGCGCTGGTGCCGGAGTTCGGCGACGATGAATTTTACGTATCGCTGCCGCTGACCGAGGAACCGCATGGCTGGGTCCAGCGCAACGTCATCCCCTATCTGCGCCATGTGCCGCCCGGCATCGACATGGAATTGAGCCGGGTCGAAGCGGCGCATCATTTGGCCGACTATCTGGCCGGCGATCCCGATCCGGTGATCGTCGCCGACTGGCCCGAGGACCTGGCCCATTTCTGCGCATTGCTCGTCACCGGTCCGGGGCAAATGGTGGATTTGAACGGGCTGCAACTGCAACTGGTCAACGCAGCGGGCTTCAGCGCCGCGGCGAACAGCCGGATACCGCACAATGCCCTCCACGACGCGCGGGCGCTCAGGGATTTCTGCCTGGGCAGTTGAGGGGGGATGCGGTGGCGGGTTTCGGCCACTTGTTGCCATTGAGCAATTCGTGCTCCTGCGAAGGCAGGAGCCCAGTTCAGACGACGGGCCTGGGCTCCTGCCTTCGCAGGAGCACGTTACGCTTCGACCACAATCCTTGTCCGCTCTCCACCCAACTTCGTCATCCCCGCGCAGGCGGGGACCCATCTAGCCCCATGAGCGGATTGCCGAAGGCAAAATGGGTTCCCGCCTGCGCGGGAAAGACGGTTTTTTCCAACCGAACTGTTCGCCTCCCCACCCAACACCACCCCAAAAAGATCGGAGCCCGGTCCTGCTTGCGCAGGCCGGGCTCCATTCCCTCTCCAAACCGATAAACGGATCAGCCGTCGTAGTCGCCGCCGATATTCTGGTTACGCGGCGGGGCTGCGGCGGTGAGGCGCAGAGCCTCCGCCGACTGGGCGATCGAACCGATTTCGTCCGGCGTGTCATCGTCGTCGATCTGCACCTTCTGCAGCGAAGCGACGAGCGAATCATGCAGATCCACCGGCAGGACGGTCTCTTCAGCGATTTCACGCAGGGCGACGACCGGATTCTTGTCGCGGTCGCGATCCAGAGTCAGTTCGGCGCCCCCGGAAATTTCGCGGGCGCGCTGCGCCGCAAGCAGGACGAGATCAAAGCGGTTAGTAACCTTGTCGACGCAATCTTCGACGGTGACGCGTGCCAAAAGGGCGCTCCTGAACAGCGGATAAAAATCGTGAGGTCTGCGCCTATCAGCGGTGCATCCCGGAGTCAATGAAAAGCCCATTAAAGCCATGGCACGGCGCGGCGAATGCGGGCATGAACGGGTTATGGCGACGAACCGGCAGCGCGAAGCGGCAGGAAATGACATGGAAATCAGCCTGCCGATCCAGGGCAACCGGCTGCGCATCGTCGAAACCGGGCCGGAACTGCGGCAGGCGCTGATCGACCTGATCGACGGCGCGCAGGAGAGCCTCAAGCTCTATTATTATATCTTCGCCGCGGACGAGAGCGGTCGCATGATCCTCGACCGGCTGGTCGCCGCGCGGGAGCGGGACGTGGCGGTGACGCTGATGATCGACGCCTTCGGCTCGGGCGACACGCCGCTCGGCTTTTTCGACCCGCTGATCGCGGCGGGGGGTCATTTTGGCCGCTTCGGCGCTCGACGGTCGACTCGCTACCTGATCCGCAACCACCAGAAAATGACGATCGCCGACGACCGGCGGCTGCTGCTGGGCGGCTTCAATGTCGAGGACGGCTATTTCGCCCTGCCCGACGATGACGGCTGGGCCGATCTGGGGCTGGTGATCGACGGGCCGCAGGTCGCGGCGATGACCAACTGGTATGGGCAACTCTGGCGCTGGGTCTCCACCAAGCGGCAGCGATTCCGCACCCTGCGCAGGATGATCCGGCATTGGCACCCCTCGCTCCATCATGACCCGCGCGATTCGATGCGCTGGCTGATCGGCGGACCGACCCGGCGGCTCAGCCCCTGGGCACAGGTGGTGAAGCATGACCTGGAACATGCCCAGCGGCTCGACATGGTGGAGGCCTATTTCTCGCCGGGCCGCGGCATGCTCAAGCGGATCGCACGCGCGGCGTCGCGAAAGGGGGCACGGCTCGTCCTGCCTGCCCGGTCGGACAATGGCGCGACCGTCGCGGCCGCGCGCCTGCTCTATGGCCCGCTGCTCAAGCGCGGGGTCGAGATATGGGAATATCAGCCGTGCAAGCTGCACATGAAGCTGATCGTCGTCGATGACGTCGTCTTCATCGGTTCAGCCAATTTCGACATGCGCAGCCTGTTCCTCAATCTGGAGATCATGCTGCGGATCGAGGATGCGCCGCTCGCCGCGGGGATGCGGCGCCTGATCGAGCGCCGCATCGGGGAAAGCCGGCAGGTGACCCTGCAAAATTACAAGGCCCATCGCGGGCTGCTGACACTGATCAAGCAGTGGATCAGCTATCTGCTGGTGGGGGTGGTGGACTATACCGTCACCCGCCGGCTCAATTTCCGCAATCCGGATGCCGATTAGCGGCTGCCGCCATAGCCGCGCACCTGGCCTACGCCTTACATCTTGATGGCGTTGCGGAACATGACGAAGGCGATGATCACCAGATAGACGCCGAAAATCCGCTTCAGGAGCGGCGCGGGCAGGCTGTGCGCCGCCGCGACGCCAAGCGGCGCGGTGAGGATGGACATGGACGCGATGGCCAGCGTCGCGGGTATATTGACATAGCCGAGCGACCCCCAGGGCAGCCCGCCTTCCTTGAGACCGATCAGCGCGAAGCCGATCGCGCTGGGAATGGCGATCAGCGTGCCCACGCCCGAAGCCGTCGCGATGGCGCGGTGGATAGACCGGCCGCAGAGCGTCATCACCATGATCGCGATCGTGCCCCCGCCAATGCCCAGCAGCGCGGAGAAGGTGCCGAGCCCCCCGGCGATCCCGACGCGGGCGATGCCCGACGGCATTTCCTCGCTGATCACCTTGCCGCCGACCTTGGGCAGCAGGAAGTTGAGCGACATCAGGAACACGCCCGCGGCGAAGATCATGGTGAGCACGCCGCCATCGACATGGCCGGCCAGCAGCACGCCCACCCCATCGCCCAATATGATCCACGGCGCCCAGTTCTTGAGCACCTCGAACTCCACTGCGCCGCGCTTGGCATGGGCGAGCAGCGAGCGGATCGACGTCACGATGATCGTCGCGGCCGAGGTGCCGATGGCGACATGGGCAATCGCATCATGCGTGCCGCCCAGCAGCGGCAGCACCACGAACAGGGCGGGCACGACCACAAAGCCGCCGCCGATGCCGAAAATGCCTGCGGCAAAGCCGGCGAACAGCCCCGCCCCCAACATGGCGACAAGCGGCACGAGCCAGGTCGGATCACCGTGCATCGGCGCCCTCCCCTGCTGGCGGCGGCATCAACGGGCAGGCGGTCAGGAACGCCCCTTGCACGCAGGGCGGGAGTGATGTGCGATCGACCATGACGATGAACCCGAGCCTCTCTTCGGCGGAATTGCTGTTGCGGGCAGGGAACCGATCTGCCCCGTCCAGCAAGACGAACGAGGCTGGGGAACCCGCAAGGGGATCATCCGAATGTTTGACGAAGGCCTGTGGCCGCGGTCAGGCGATGGCCTGCTCCGCCGGCGTGTAGGGCAGGTCGAGCGCCTGCGCGACGGCTTGATAGGTTACCTTGCCGTTCCAGATATTGAGCCCGGCAAGCAGATGCGGATCGGACCGCAGCGCTTCCTTCCAGCCCAGATCGGCGATGCGCAGCGCATGCGGCAGCGTCACATTGTTGAGCGCATAGGTGCTGGTGCGCGCGACCGCGCCGGGCATGTTGGCGACGCAATAATGGACGATGCCGTCGACGATATAGGTGGGATCGTCATGGGTGGTGGGATGGCTGGTTTCGAAACAGCCGCCCTGGTCGATCGCGACGTCGACCAGCACCGCGCCCTTCTTCATGGTTTTGAGCATGTCCGCCGGCACCAGCTTGGGCGCGGCGGCGCCGGGGATCAGCACGGCGCCGATGACGAGATCCGCATCCGCCACGCATTCGGCCAGGTTCGCGCGGTTGGAAAAGCGCGTCTTGGCCCGTGCCTCGAAATAGATACCGAGCTTTTCGAGCACTTCAGGGCTGCGGTCGAGGATGGTGACGTCGGCGCCGAGGCCCGCCGCCATCTGCGCCGCGTTGAAGCCGACCACGCCGCCGCCGATGACGCAGACCTTGGCCGGCAGCACGCCCGGCACCCCGCCCAGCAGCACGCCGCGCCCGCCATTGGCCTTTTCCAGCGCGGTCGCACCCGCCTGGATCGCCATGCGGCCCGCGACCTGGCTCATCGGCTTGAGCAGCGGCAGGCCGCCATTGTCGTCCGTCACCGTCTCATAGGCGATGCAGGTCGCGCCCGACGCCATCAGGTCGCTCGCCTGCTCCGGATCGGGCGCCAAATGGAGATAGGTGTAGAGGATCTGGCCGGGACGCAGCAGCGCGCGCTCCTCGGGCTGGAGTTCCTTAACCTTCACGATCATCTCGGCGGTGGCGAAAATCTCCTCTGCGCTCCGGACGATCTCGCCGCTCGCGCCTGCGTAGAGCGGGTCATGCGCGCCGATCCCCTCCCCCGCGCCGCTTTCCACCAGCACGCGATGGCCATGCGCGGTCAGTTCATGCACGCTCTCCGGGGTCAGCCCGACGCGATATTCGTGATTCTTGATTTCCCTGAGCGTGCCGACGATCATGACCAGCCTCTCCATCCGTTGGGGCCCATGGCCCATCCGGAAAGCTATCGTCGCAGGACCGGACATTGTTCCCGAATCAGGTCCCACCACGGCGTTGCGTCCTGTCCTGATATGGGGTGTCGGAACAGAATATCACGGCGACGGGTTATCCGGCCGCTTTTCGCCTTGCAGGAAAGTGAAGCATCCCCTTGCGCCCCGCCGCGCCCCGCGATAGGGAGCCGCCTTCCAGTGCATGCGGAGCGGTGGCCGAGTGGTCGAAGGCGCTCGCCTGGAAAGTGAGTATACGTCAAAAGCGTATCGAGGGTTCGAATCCCTCCCGCTCCGCCA
>DATFDS010000080.1:0-11866 GCA_035251955.1 Sphingobium sp.
CCGCCATGTTCCGCCATGATCGCGCGCACCAGCGCCAGCCCCAGCCCCGCCCCGCCGGTCTCGCGGTTGCGCGAACCCTCCATTCGGGTGAAGGGCATCATCATCTCGTCCATCCGGTCTGCGGCGATGCCCGGCCCGTCATCGGCCACCACCAGCCGGATCGCACCTTGCTCGCGCACCACCGACACATGAGCGCGGTCGCCATAGACGATCGCATTCTCGATCAGGTTGCGCAGCGCCCGCCGGATCTGCTGCGGCCGTACCGAAGCGACGACGCGGCCGCTCTCCGCCATGTCCGCCGGCGCTCCCAGCTCGACAAAATCCTCGACCACCGCATCGGCGAGCGCGGCCAGGTCGACCTTCTGCGCCGCCTCGGTGCTGCGCCCGGCCCGCGCGAGCGACAATATATCCTCCAGCATCCGGTTCATCTCATCGATCGTCTCGGACATGCGCGCACGCTCGCCCTCATCCTCGACCGATTCGGTCCGCACCCGCAACGACGCCAGCGGCGTGCGCAGGTCATGGCCGATCGCACCGAGCATCCGGTCCTTCTCGTCCAGCATCGCCACGATGCGGCTGCGCATCGCATTGAACGCCATGGTGAGGTCGCGCACATCGCCCGGCCCCCGCTCCTCGACCGGGTCGGCTGCGCCGGTGCGCGCGAACTGCTGGGCCGAGCGGGTCAGCTGCCCCAGCGGCCGCGCCAGCCGCCGTCCCACCCACAGCAGCGGCAGCAGCACGATCGCGTAGAGGATCAGCGTCTGCCCGATCAGCCAGCCGCCGAAGCGCGGCGGCCTGTCGCCCATGCGCGTTTGCGTCACGATCCATTTGCCGGGCCGATATTCGGCCGCCATGACCAGGCGGACCGGCCGCCGGTCGCCGGGAAAATCGCCGCCGGCGCGCGCGCGCATCCGCTCCCACCGGCGAGGGGGCGGAGGGCGGTCGTCCTCGACCACCCGGACCGCCCTGATCGAAACGCCGACATCGGCGAACATCGCCAGCGCGCGCTTCGCCACCTCCGGCCGCGCCTCGCCCCTCAGCACCGGCGCCGCGTCGAAGAATCGGGCGCGCACCGGACGGTCGCCGTCCCGTGGCTCGCCCCTGCTGTCGAGCGCGTCGACGATGCGATAGACGCCCGGCGCCGTCTGCGCCGTCAGCGTCAGCCGGTTCCGCTCGCGCAGCAGCAGGCCGAAATTGATCGCCTGCGCCACGAACAGCGCAATCGCGACCAGCAGGATGATCTGCCCGACCAGGCTCCGCGGCCACGGGCGAAAGCGCCTCAAAGCTTCCTCACGTCCGCGGACAGCGTATAGCCGCCGCCCCATACGGTCTTGATCAGCGTCGGGGCCTTGGGATCGGGCTCGATCTTCTTGCGCAGCCGGCTGATCTGGTTGTCGATCGCCCGGTCGAACGCGTTCGCTTCACGCCCCTGGGTGATGTCGAGCAGCTGGTCGCGGCTCAGCACCTGGTTGGGCCGCGTGGCAAAGGCGAGCATCAGATTATATTCGGCGGTCGACAGCGGCAGCGCCACGCCCTCCTGATCCACCAGCGTCCGTTCCTGGGTCTTGAGCAGCCATCCCGCAAAGGCATAGGTCGCCCCGTCGGGCGCCGTCACCCGCTGCCCTCCGGTCGCGACCCGGCGAAAGATGACCTTGATCCGCGCCACCAGTTCGCGCGGGGAAAAGGGCTTCAGCACATAATCGTCCGCGCCCATTTCCAGTCCGACGATCCGGTCCGTCTCCTCCGACTTGGCGGTGAGCAGGATGACGGGAAGCTCGCTCGTCTCGCGGATATGGCGGCACAGCGACAGCCCGTCCTCCCCCGGCATCATGATGTCGAGGATGACGAGGTCGATCGCATTGGCGTTCAATCGCACCCGCGCCTCCGCCGCGCTCTCGACGGCGGTGACGCGAAAGCCGTTGCGCGACAGATATTGCGCCAGCGGCTCGCGGATCGAACGCTCGTCATCGACGAGCAGCAGATGGGGTCGTTCGCTCATAAGCGGTTCTTGTCACGGCTTCGGGCGGGTTGGAAGGATGAAGGCCCCGCCCCCACCCTTCCCTGACGATCAGTCCTTCGGCACGGCGGCGCCGCGGCGCGCCTGCCACGCATCGCGCATCGCGTCGCGCGCGGCCTTCATCTCGTCCGCCGTCACGAAGCCATCCTTGTTGGCATCGGCCTTGTCGAACAGCGCGAGCGGACGCGCCAGGAACTCCGCGCGGGTGACAGTACCGTCCTTGTCGGCATCGCCACGGCCCGGCGCGCGCATCATCATGTCCTTGCCGAAGCCGTGATGGCCATGCTGCCCGAAGCCAGGCCCGTCGCGGCCATCCGGGCCACCGGCCCCTTCCCCATCCGGCTGCCCAAGGCGCGCCTGATGCCCTGCCAAAAACTCCGCCTTGCTGATCTGGCCATTCCTGTCGCTGTCGAGCGCGGCGAAGCGCTCCTCCAGCCGTGCCTGCCGGCCAAGCTCCCGATCTTCCTTCGTCAGCTTGCCATCATGGTTCATGTCCATCTTCGCAAAGCGCGCGTCGAGCGCGGCGGTCAGTTCCGCCTTGCTGACCTTGCCGTCCTTGTTCGTATCGGCCATCGCGAACAGGCCGCCGCGCGGCCCGCCATCGCGTCCATCATGGTCCGGCTGCGCCAGCGCCAGATGCGAGATGGCGAGGCCGCCGACGAACAGCGAGCCGACGGCCACCGTGCCCAGAAATTTGCGGATCATATCCTTGTCTTCCTTCCAAAAGGGTCTGCCGAACGGCCATCGCCGTCCTTGGAGCCCCTTATGAGGAAGACTTGTCCCGCAATCTTGTCATGTCACGCGGGAATGTGTCGCAATTTGTATCGCTCTCACTCCGCGCCCAACCCTTTTTTTTCCGTCATCCCCGCGCAGGCGGGGATCCATCTCCCATAAGTTGAGTTTGGCGCAACGCCCGAGATGGGTTCCCGCTTTCGCGGGAATGACAGTAGTTATGACCGATCCCGCCGTCCCAACAGACGAAGCCGCAGCGCATTGAGCTTGATGAAGCCCGCCGCGTCGCGCTGGTCATAGGCGCCCGCGTCGTCCTCGAAGGTCACGACCTTCTCGCTGTAGAGCGAGTAAGGCGACTTGCGGCCCACGACATAGACGCCGCCCTTGTACAGCTTCAGCCGAACCGTGCCCGTCGCCTTCTCCTGGCTGTGGTCGATCGCCGCCTGCAGCATCTCGCGCTCGGGCGAGAACCAGAAGCCGTTATAGATGAGCTCGGCATAGCGCGGCGCCAGCTCGTCCTTGAGGTGCGCGGCGCCGCGATCGAGCGTCAGCTGCTCGATGCCCCGGTGCGCCAGATGATAGATGGTGCCGCCCGGCGTTTCATACATGCCGCGCGACTTCATGCCGACGAAGCGGTTCTCGACCAGGTCGAGCCGGCCGATGCCATGCTTGCGACCGTAGTCGTTAAGGGTTTCGAGCAGGGTCGCGGGCGACATGCCGACGCCGTTGATCGCCACGCCATCGCCACGCTCGAAATCGATCGTGATATATTCCGGCGCGTCCGGCGCATCCTCCGGGTTCACCGTGCGCGAATAGACATAATCCGGGGTTTCCTCCCACGGATCCTCCAATACCTTCCCCTCGGACGAGGTATGCAGCATGTTCGCGTCGGTCGAAAAGGGGCTTTCGCCGCGCTTGTCGCGGGGGATCGGGATCTGGTGCTTTTCGGCGAATTCGATCAGCTTGGTGCGGCTGGTGAGGTCCCATTCGCGCCAGGGCGCGATCACCTTGATGTCGGGGGCCAGGCCATAATAGCCCAGTTCGAAACGCACCTGGTCATTGCCTTTGCCGGTGGCGCCGTGGCTGACGGCGTCGGCTCCGACCTGCTTGGCGATTTCGATCTGCCGCTTGGCGATCAGCGGCCGCGCGATCGAGGTGCCGAGCAGATAGAGCCCCTCATAGAGCGCATTGGAGCGCATCATCGGGAAGACATAGTCCTTCACGAATTCCTCGCGCAGGTCGTCGATGAAGATATGCTCTTGCCTAACGCCCATCAGTTGCGCCTTGGCGCGCGCCGGCTCCAGCTCCTCGCCCTGGCCCAGGTCGGCGGTGAAGGTTACGACCTCGCACTGGTAGGTCTGCTGCAGCCATTTCAGGATCACGCTGGTATCGAGCCCTCCCGAGAAGGCTAGAACGATGCGGTTGATCTTGTCGGACATGGGCGGTGCGACCTTCCTGTGCTGGCGCGAAAATTACCGGCGCGCCGGTATCAGGGGTAGGCCTCAAGTGCAACCGAGTCGGTGCAAACGGCTCATGCAAAAGGGCGACAGCCCCGCCATGCCCAGCCTATTGCGTTTCGTCGGACCGCGTTTCCCGCCTGCTGCCTTCCAGTTGGCGATCCTTGCGCTGTTCTTCCTGAAACTGCGCCTGCCGCTCGGCCTTGGTGCGCCCGAACTTAACCCGATTGGCCTCGGCTACACGCGCCTTGTCCGCCCGCATCTTCGTCTTGCGCGCCTGCCTCAGATTGATGATGTCGGCCATGACTGCTCCCGCGGCTCGGCAGGAAGGGAGACGGTGGAGCGGGTAGCGGGGATCGAACCCGCATCACAAGCTTGGAAGGCTAGTGCTCTACCATTGAGCTATACCCGCCCGTCAGGCTGAGCGCCCTGCCATCTTTTCACCGGGCTCGTCAATATCGCAATGCGTGATCGGCCAACATCGCCCTTAACCCCGCGCGATATTTCGACTATCACCGCCCCATGGCAAAGCCTTCCTTGCGCCAATTGGACATATTCGCGCAGATGGTGGCGGCCGGCAGCATCACGCGCTGCGCCCGCGATCTCGGGCTGACGCCGGACGATGTCGCGCGCGATCTTGCCTCTCTGGAAATGCGCCTTGGCTATCGGCTGTTCGAAGATCTGTCGGACGGACGCCTGACACAAGCGGGCCGCAGGACGGCCGAGGCGATGACGCTGCTGTCGCAGGACCAACCGGAAAATTGGCAGGACAATTGGGCGGTGGACAAGGCGGAGGAGATGCCCGCAGCGCAGCCTGCACCGCTGCCGCCACCCGATCCGGCACGGCAGTCGATCATCCTGGCGGCGCCCGCACCCGTATTCGGCCATTTCCAGGACGCGCTCGCCGCGTTCGAGGCCGCGAACGAGGATGTGTCGATCACGCTCGACCTGACCATCCATCTGGTCGAGGAAGCCGCGCAGGCGCTGCGGCGCGGCCGGGTGGACATCGCCTATTTCTATGCGCTGGGCGAGCCTGCGGAACTGCCCTCGCGTTACGGCTGGTCCGAGCAGATCAACCTCTATACCGGGCTCGACCATCCACTCGCGCGGCAGGATAGCGTGCGGCCGACTGACCTTGCCATCACCCCGATGCTGACGATGGAGCCACGCAACGCGCTGCGCCGGATCGTCGATCAGGCCTTTGCCCGCAACGGCATCAGCACGGGCGATCCGGTGATCGAAACCGACAATATGTTCGACATCATGACGATATTACGCGAAGGCGCGGGCTGCTTCGCCGCCTTTGGCCCCTTGGCCCGAGATCTCGGCCGCATGCCCGGCATCCGGCGCCTGGCGCTGGACCGCCCCCTTCCCGCCATCGAGGTGCGGCAGGCGATCCGGCCGGACGCCGCGGGAAATGCGCCGGTTTCGGCGCTGGCGGAGTTCCTGTTTCTCTGACCCGGCGATGAAGCGGTACAGGGCTGCGACCATCTTCGAAAATATGGTATTGATACGTTATATCATCTGAGATAGGCGAGCAACTGATGCCCTCCCATGTTCAGGATGCCCGCATGTATCGCCTCCCCCTGCTGCGCACCGGCTGCGCAATCAGCGCGCTTTGCCTCGCCTTCCCGGCTTTTGCCCAGCAAGGCGGCGCCCCGACGCGGCCCCAGTCCTATCATGACCAGCAGGCCGACATCGTCGTCACCGCCATCATCCCGCGCCGCCAGGGCGACATATTGTCGGGCACGTCGGTCGTGTCCGGCGCCGAACTCACCCGCGCGCTGCGCCCGACGATCGGCGACACGCTGGCGCATCAGCCCGGCGTATCCGCCACCTCCTTCGGCCCCAATGCCTCCCGCCCGGTGCTGCGCGGCTTTCAGGGCGAGCGCGTGCGCATCCTGACCGACGGAATCGGCAGCTTCGACGTGTCCAACACGTCGGTCGACCATGCCGTGGCGATCAATCCGCTGACGGCCGACCGGATCGAGGTGCTGCGCGGGCCGGCCGCCTTGCTCTACGGCTCCTCGGCGATCGGCGGCGTTGTCAATGTGATCGACAGCCGCATCCCGCGCCGCGTACCCGACGAGCCGGTCCATATCGACGGCATCGCCACCTATGGCAGCGCCGCCGATGAACGCACCGCATCGGGCGAGATCGAGGCACCGATCAGCGACAAGATCGTGGTCCATTTCGACGGCAGTTATTCGAAGAGCGGCGATCTCGACACGGGCAGCTTCATTCTAACGCCCGCCCTGCGTGCAAAGGCGGCGGCGAGTGGGGACCCCGCGATCGCTGCCCTTGCCGACCTGCGCGGCAAGCTGCCCAACAGCGCCGCGCGCACTTGGGAGGTGGCTGGCGGTGCCGCGCTCGTCACGGACGGCGGCAATCTCGGCTTCTCGGTCGCGCACACCGACAATTTTTACGGCGTGCCCGCGCGCTATTCACTGGAACCGGGCGCCGAGACCGAACAGGTGCGGTTGCACATGAAGCAGGACCGGGCCGACCTGCGCGCGGAACTGCCGGTCAATGGCAGCCTGCTGGAATCGATCCGGCTGCGCGCGGGCTTTGCCGACTATCAGCACCAGGAGATCGAACAGTCGGGAGCGGTGGGCACGACCTTCTACAATCAGTCGATCGAATCCCGGCTGGAACTGGTGCAGGCCAAGCGCGGCGGCTGGGACGGCGCGGTGGGCGCGCAATTTTTCGCGCGCAACTTTCATGTCGTCGGCGAAGAGAAGTTCCTGCCCCGCAACCGCACCGAGCAGCTCGGCTTCTTCACCCTGCAGTCGATCGATCTCGGCACCACCCGGTTCGAACTGGGCGGCCGCTACGAGCACACGAAGGTCGGTGCAGACGCTGACGACACGCTGCTCAATCCCGCCTATAGCCGCAGCTTCGACGCGCTGTCCGGATCTCTGGGCATCAGCCAGGAAATCGTGCCGGGCTGGCGCGTCGGCCTGAATCTGGCGCGAACCGAGCGGGCACCGTCGGCCGAGGAACTGTTCGCGCGCGGCAATCATGCGGGGACGCAAGCCTTTGAGCTGGGCAATCCGAATTTCGGCCTGGAGAAAAGCTGGGGGATCGAAGGCACGCTACGCGGCCAGGGCACGGGCTATACTGTCTCGCTCTCTGCCTATCACAATTGGTTCGACGGCTATATTTACGACACACTGGCCGATGACGCGGTGTGCATGGCCGCCAATGGAGGGAAAGCACTGGACTTCCCCTGTTTCCAGAATTTGCAGGCGAATGCCCGCTATCTGGGCTTTGAGGCCGAAGGGTCGGTGAAGTTGGGGCAGATCGGCAGCTATGCACTCCATGTGGACGGCGTCGCCGACTATGTCCGCGCCACTATCGTCGGCGCAGGTCCGGCACCGCGCATCCCCCCGCTGCGGCTGCTGGGCGGGTTGGAGCTGCAAGGCGACCGCCTCTCCCTGCGCGGGGAGGTGGAGCACAGCTTCGCGCAGGAGCGCATTTCCGACAGCGAGACCCCGACCGATGGCTTCACGCTGGTCAACGCATCGCTGTCGTTCAAGCCGTTCAAGGGCAATGACCGCACCAGCATCACCCTGTCGGCCAACAATATCTTCGACGTGGAGGCGCGACGTCACGCCAGTTTTCTCAAGGATTACGCACCGCTGGCCGGCCGCGACATAAGGGTGACGGCCCGCCTGTCGATCTGAACAACCTTGGCTGATTGCGCTATGTGACAGTTTCGTTACAAGACGCGCATGAATCGGGGGCGTTCAGGGATCAATGGGCCACGCCTGGTCGTTGGGGAGGGAGACTGATGCGTCAGATCGCCGCCCTTCCCTATGCCACCGATCCCGACGGGTCGATGCGCATCCTGCTGATCACCTCGCGTGACACGCGCCGCTGGGTGATCCCCAAGGGCAATCGCGTCAAGGGCATGGCCGGCCACCGGGCCGCCGAGTTGGAAGCCTTTGAGGAAGCGGGGATTCACGGCATCGCCTGCCCCGCCCCGCTCGGCCGCTACCGCTATGACAAGCGCCGGCGCAAGGGCGACACGCGCGAGGCAATGGTGGAAGTCTTCCCCCTCGCGGTGACGGGGCAGTTGCCCCAATGGCCCGAACAGGGGCAAAGGGAACTGCGCTGGTTCCCGGTCGCCGAGGCCGCGAAGGCCGTGGACGAACCGGATCTTCAATCGATTATCGCAGCCTTTCGCGAACCGCCCCGGCAGCCGGGATGGTTCATCCGGTTGCTGCTGCGGATCAGGGAATGGCAAACCGAAAGGACTGGAATGCTGCGCTGGTTTCACGCGCTGATGCCCAAGCAGGGCCGCTTCTTCGAACAGTTTGAGGATCATGCCGCAATGCTGGTCGCTGGCGCCAACGCGCTCGCCCGGCTGCTGAAGGGCGGACCGGACATCGACGCGCATATCAAGGAGATTTCCGACCGCGAGCATGAGGCGGACGACATCATCCGCGAAGTGCTGCAGGATGTCCGCCGCATCTTCGTGACGCCGTTCGACCGCAGCGCCATTACCGGCCTGATCGGCGTGATGGATGATGCGATCGACCAGATGAACCAGACCGCCAAGGCCATCGCCCTTTTCGAGGTGAAGGATTTCGCCCCGCAGATGCAGGACATGAGCGCGCTGATCGTGGAATGCGCGCGGATCACGGCGGAGGCGATGCCGCTGCTGCGTTCGCTCAGCCTCAATTCAGTGCGGCTGCATGACCTGACCGAGCGGTTGGTGAAGCTGGAGGGGCATGCCGACATTCTGCATGAAGCCGGGCTCAAGGCGCTCTACAACCAGGCGCGGCAGGGCAATCCGATGGATTTCGTCGTCGGCAACGAGATCTACGCCCATCTGGAGAAGGTGACGGACCGGTTCGAGGACGTCGCCAATGAAATCTCCGGCCTGGTCATCGACCACGCCTGATCCTCTCCCACCATGCCCTCCATTCGTTTTGAGCGCAGTCGAGAAACGGCACGGGCGCACATATCGTTTCTCGACTTCGCTCGAAACGAACGGAGCAGAGAAAATCCAATCCACGCAGGACAGAGCGTAACTCGCCATGGAAGCCCATCTCGCATTTCCGCTGCTGGTCGGCCTGATCGGCATCGCGCTGGCCTTCGACTTCCTCAACGGCCTGCACGACGCCGCCAACTCGATCGCGACCATCGTGTCGACGCGGGTGTTGAAGCCCCAATATGCGGTCGCCTGGGCCGCCTTCTTCAACTTCATCGCCTTCCTCTTCTTCGGCCTGCATGTGGCCGAGACGGTCGGCAAGGGCATCGTCGAGGCGAGCATCATCGACCCGCAGGTGATCTTCGGCGCGCTGATGGGGGCGATCGCCTGGAACCTCATCACCTGGGCGCTGGGCATCCCGTCCTCGTCCAGCCATGCGTTGATCGGCGGGCTGCTGGGCGCGGGCACAGCGAAGGCCGGCCTATCCGCGGTGGTGTGGAGCGGCGTGTTCAAGACCAGCGCGGCGATCGTGCTGTCGCCGGCGATCGGCCTCATATTGGCGCTGTTCCTGGTGCTGATCATCAGCTGGCTGTTCCGCCATTTCACCCCCCAGGGTGCCGACCGGGTGTTCCGCAAGCTCCAGCTGGTGTCGGCCTCGCTCTATTCGCTCGGCCATGGCGGCAATGATGCGCAGAAGACGATGGGCATCATCGCCGTGCTGCTCTTTTCCCAAGGCATGCTGGACGGAGAATTTCATGTGCCCTTCTGGGTGGTGATCTCCTGCCAGGCGGCGATGGGTCTCGGCACGCTGCTGGGCGGTTGGAAGATCGTCCATACGATGGGGTCGAAGATCACGCGGCTGACCCCGGCGCAGGGCTTCTGCGCCGAAACCGGCGGCGCGATCACGCTGTTCCTGGCGACCCATCTGGGCGTGCCGGTATCGACCACCCACACCATCACCGGCGCGATCGTCGGCGTGGGCGCTTCCCGCCGCCTGTCCGCCGTGCGCTGGAACGTCGCGTCGAGCATCGTCGTCGCCTGGGTCGTGACCCTGCCGGCGGCAGGCCTGATCGGTGCCGCCTTCTACGAACTGACGCGGCTGTTCTGAACCCGGCGGCGGGTCAACCGCCCTCGCCGAAGCTCAAGCGCGGCAGCTGGCCGATGCGGGCAACCAGTTCCGACTGCCGGCTGCAATCAAGCTTGGCATAGATATTCTTCATCTGCGTCCGGATGGTATTGAGCGCGACGCCGCGCTCAGCCGACAGCTGCTCCAATGGCTTGCCCGCGCACAACGCTTCGGTCACCTCCGCTTCGGCCCTGGTCAGACCATAGAGGGTGCGGATGCGGCTGGTCAGGCTGGTGTCCCGGTCGGCGGAGTTGGAAGCGATGACGATGATCTGCCGCGCCTCGCCTATGCGCACCGTCGCGATCGACAAGACATAGGGCATGCCATTCTCGCGATGCACGAAGAGGGCGCTCGCCTGACTGGTCTCAGCCAATGCGGCAGCCCTTAGCGCGGCCTGGAACGCCTCATCATCCTTGGCGTCGCGCGCCTTGACGTGGCGCTGGCGCAGCAACAGGGCATCGGCGCGGCGCAACATCGTCTCAGCCGCGCGGTTGCATTCGATGAGTGCCCCGGCTCCGTTGAGGATCAGGACCGCATGGCCCACCAAGTCGAGCGTCGCATGCAAGGTCCGGCCATAATGGGTCGCGCGGTCGAGCTTGCTGCGGATCTCGAACATCCGCCCGATATGGCCGACGCTCTCCTGCAACGAGCGCACCTCGGCAGCCGTGAAGGATTTTTGCGCGCGGCCGCGATGCAGGCCGATCTTGCCATGGACGCCGCCCCGCTGGACCACGCCGCCAAGACAATGAAAAGTATCGTCGCCCATCGGCCGGATCCACTCATTGTAGATGCGGCTGCGCTCATATGTTGCCGAGGGCACCAGTTGCTCGCAATTCCAGGCCCCGTTGATCGCTTCCGGACGATCCATGGCCGCGGCCCAGAGATCGTCATTCTGGAAGCTGTCGTCGAAGGCGGCCATCTGCGTGTCGGAAAAATAGCCGGAGTAGGAAATCTCCTCCACGTCATTGGCGGCCTTGCCCCAATGCAGCACGCCCGAGCGCGCGCCCACGGCGCCGGCGATCGTCGACGCCAGCGCTTCGAACGCAGCATCATCGGTGGCGGCGTCGTAAATATCTTCCGTCCGGATCACGCGCCCCCCTGATTCCCCGGATTTAGCTTGACCAGCAGGGGTTGAAAAAGTCAATCACGGCCGATTCTCGAAAATCTCCGCCAAATTGATCGGATTACACGAAGAAGGCGTCTAGCCCTGAGGTGACACCCGTTTCTGCCTCCGCTCCGCCCGATGATGCCGGGCCGCTTCCCGCATTGGACCATCCGCACCGCTTCTGGCTGCCGCTGGCGGCCCTTTCGATCATCACCCTGCTGATCCAGGGATGCACGGTCATGGCACTGGGCGTCTATCTTTCGCCCGTGGCGCAGCAAATGGGGCCGATCGGAACGGCAGCGACGCTGTTTCTCCTCAGCATGTCGGTGGCCAATCTGCCGGTTGGCTGGGCGTTGCAGCGCTGGCCTGCGCGCAGGGTAATCCAAATCGGCATCCTGCTCACGTCGTTCGGCTGCCTGGGCGCGTCGCTCGCGCCGGACCGGCTGTACATGGCTCTTGCCCTGGGGCTTGCGGGCGCTGGCGTCGGCGC
>DATFDS010000081.1:0-13592 GCA_035251955.1 Sphingobium sp.
AACCGCTCATTTCTAGGAGCCATTCCTGCACAAATCTTACATGGTGTGTAAGGACATTGTGAGGATGGCTTACTTTAACCGAATATCCGACGCCTAAAAACCGCCAGAACCCGGAGCCGCCGCCCACATGTCCCTTCATCAATCAACAATGTCAAAGAACCGACAACTTAAACCGGACAACCCGCCTGCCCCGATCCTTGCGTTCCGGGGGACTTCGTGTCCGTCTATGTTGGCGACCGTCCGTTTCAGCGCCGTGTTGGCGTCGTTCCGTCCGGTGAGGCGGCATATATGGAGGGCTTCCACAACCGTCAAACACTTTTTGCAGTTTTATTTCACAATTTTTTGGGAAGCTTCCCGGTAGAGGCCAAGTGACAGCCGATTGCCCCCAAAGGATGACGACCAGGATGAGCTTGCAGGATGCCGATGCTAATGACGCCGGCTTTGGCGCACGGATCAAGAGCGCGCTGTTCTGGCGTTCGGGCAGCCAGATCCTGTCGCAGATGATCAGTTGGGTGGTGACGCTGGCGGTGATCCGCCTGCTCGATCCCGCCGATTACGGCCTGTTCGCGATGACGCAGGTGATCCTGAACTTCGCGACATTCCTCAACGGCTATGGGCTGGTGAGCGCATTGGTGCAGTCCGAGACGCTCGATTCCCACCGCCTGCGGCAGGCGTTCGGCATCATGCTGCTGCTGAACGGCGCGCTGGCGCTGGCCCAGTTGCTGATCGCGCCGCTGGCGGCGGACTATTATGACCAGCCGATGGTGGCGCAGCTGTTGCGGGTGCAGGCGCTGCTTTATCTGTCGACCCCCTTCATCTCGATTCCCGAGGCGATCATGGGCCGGGCGCTCGATTTCCGCAGGCCCGCGCTGGTCAACCTGATCGCGGCCATGGCTTCGGCGGCGGTGGCGCTGGCGGGCGCGCTGTCCGGCTGGGGCGTGTGGACATTGGTCTTCGCGCCAATGGCCGGCTTTTGGGTCAAGGCGGTCGGCTATGTATTGGCAACCGGCTTTCGACCGATTCCCAGCTTCGACTTTCGCGGCACCGGCGCGATGGTCGCTTATGGCGCGTCGCTGCTGGGCGGGCAGCTGTTCTGGATCGTGCAGAGCCAGGCGGATATTTTCATCGGCGGGCGCATGCTGGAGCCGCACCAGCTCGGCCTTTATGCCGAGGCGCTGTTCCTCACCCAGATTTTCGTGTCGAAATTCATCCCGCCGCTCAATGACGTCGCCTTCCCCGCTTATGCGCGGATGCAGAAGGACCCCGCCCGAATCGCCTGGTCCTTCTGCAAGGCGGTGCGGCTGCTGCTGCTGATTTCCTGCCCTGTCTATCTGGGCATGGCCGTGACCGCCGGTCCGCTGGTGGAAACGCTGTTCGGCGCCAAATGGCTGGAGATGGCGCCGTTCGTATCGATCCTGGCCCTGGCCATGCCTTTCATGACGCTGCAGGTGATGTTCGCGCCGGTCAGCAACGCGCTGGGCCGCCCCGGCACGACCGCGCGCGTCGCCGCGTTCGGCGCGCTGTTGATGCCGGCCGCTTTCCTGGTCGGCATCCGATTCGGCGCGATCGGGCTCGCCTGGGCGTGGCTGGGCGCCTTCCCGATCCTGACCGCGATCACCGCGCGAATCGCCGGCGGCCCGATGGGCCTGCGAATCGCCGACCTGATTCGGGCGGCGGCACCCGGCGTGGGCTGCTCCCTGTTGATGGCGGCCGCGGTGCTGGCCATCGATTCGATGTTGCCGGTTCTGCCGGCAGCGCTGCGCCTGGCGGTACTGGTGCCCGCCGGCGGCGCCGCTTTCCTGGCCGCGCTGATGCTGTGCGCGCGTGGCACGGTGATGGAGTTGATCGCGCTTGTCGCCCGACGGCCGGTTCCGGCCGCTGCCTGATCCTTCACGCCGACTGGATATAGTCGCGCAAGGCGGCGGCTTCCGATTCGATGCTGTCGATGCGGAACTTGACGAGGTCGCCGATCGACACCAGCCCGATCAGCGTCCCGTCCGCCACCACCGGCAGGTGCCGCACCCGCTTCTTCGTCATCAAGGACAGGCAGTGGATGACGGGCGTCTTGTCGTCCGTGGTGATGGCGGGCGCGGTCATGACGTCCCCGACTTTCCGGTCGAGCACCGCCGCGCCGTCCCGCGCGACATGGTGGACGAGGTCGCGTTCGGAAAAGATGCCGACCACCTGTCCGTCATCGACCACCGGGACACAGCCGATCCGTCGTTCCGACAGCAGCCGGACGACCGAAAGGACGCTGTCATCCGACCGGACCTGTATGACTTCGCGCCCTTTCCCCTGAAGAATCGCGGTGATCGTCATGTCCCGTCTCCTTGTCCGTTATCAATTATGTCCTCATCCCTTGATGATCCCACTTTCGCACCCCAAAGGAAAGGGATGAGCGACAGACAAGGCCTGGATAATCCACAGATTGCGGCGACCGCCTGGGCGCGGTTCCGCCGGATCATGCTGTGGATGGCACTGGCCGGAGCCGTATGCGTGGGCCTGGCGCTGGCCGCGCTGCATTGGTGGGCTGGGCCGATGCCGATCCACATGATCATCGCCACCATATTGGGGGTCTGGTTGACCTTCATGCTGGGGACCGGCCTCATGGCGCTGGCGTTTCTGTCGAGCGGCACGGGGCACGACCAACAGGTGATCGACCCACTGAAGAATGAGGTGTCCATTGACGATGACGAATGACGACAGAGGCGAACTGGTCCTGCGGGTGGTGCCGCACCTGACCGAGATCAATGCCAACGGCCATATTTTCGGCGGCTGGATACTTTCGCAGATGGACATTGGCGGCGGCATCGTCGCTGGACGGCTGGCGCGGGGTCCGGTCGCGACGATCGCAATCGAGAGCATGAAGTTCATCGCGCCCATGCTGGTCGGCGACATTGTCACAGTCTATGCGCGGGAGGAGCGTCGCGGCCGGACATCGATAGCGATCCGCGTCGATGTGGTCGCGACGCGCGGCCCGGATCAGCAGCAGATCGACGTCACCAGCGGCCTGTTCACCTTCGTTGCGCTCGACGAAGCGCATCGCCCCCGGCCGTTGGTGAAACCCTGAGTCATCGCGGCCGATCGCGAAGGGCGTAGTCGAGCTGCACGCTTGCATTGGCAGGCACGATCATTTTCCACAGCCATCGCCCATCCCGGCGCTGCAGCCGTGACGACGGTTTGAGCAGCAGGCCCGCCTCCTCCTCTTCCAGCTCGATCTCCACGGGTGCCGGTTCGGGCGCGGCGTTGCTGATGATCAGGCGGCGGTGCAACGCGTCCTGCCCCCGCTGCTGCGACACGCGCAGTTGGGCGTTGAGGCCGGCGACGATTTCGACCTTCTCTCCCACGGCATGATCGCGCAGCGAATCTTCCGCCAGCAGCAGCGATTCGCCGCCGGCTGCACCGAAGATCGCGACCTTGCCGGCGGGCAGGGCGACGCCCGCACCGTTGCGGCTGCTGTTGGCGAAGCGAATCATACGGGTGAGCGGCCGCGCTTCGCCCTCCTCGCCCCGCACCGACAGCTGTCCCTTATAATAGGTGTCGAACATGATCGCGGGGCGTTCCAGCAGCGCCACCTGCTTTTGCGCGTTGGACAGGATGTCGACCGCCATCGGCACGCGATAGAGTTTCAGGTCGCCCAGATCCTCCTGCTCCGCGACCCGCCGGGCCGTGACCATGATGTCCTCGACCGGCGCCATCATCGCCATGGGGGGCGGAGCCGGCAGAGGTGCGCCGCGCGCATCGTAGCTATCCTCGGGCGCGGCATAGCCTTCGAAGCGCCAGCATTGCAGCGACAGGGCGGGAGAAGCTTCCGGCCCCGCCCAGGGATCGCCCCGCGAATCACGGTTGAGCCGGCCGGCTACCGCCAGCAGCCTCGCCCGCGGAAAGGTCGCATCATCGCCGTTCGCTACGGTCAGCCAGGCGAACAGGCGCAAGGTCCGCCCATCGGGCGCGAGATGGGCGACATAGCTGGCGTTCCAGTCGAAGCCGTTGGCGAGATAGGTGAGCGTGACGTCGACCGTCGCGGCTTGGGGACTGCTGGTGCTGACGGACAGGGTCGGCTTGGCGGACAGGCCCGGCGGGACGCGATCGAAGCGCAACGTTTCCGGCAGGCCCGAGCAGCGCAGCCCTTCGACCCCGGTCGCGGTTTCCAGCACCAGCGCATTGGCGGCGGTGGAGCGGATGACGGCATCTTCCTCCCTGACCGCACCCGTTGCCCGGCTGGTCCGCCGCAGATGCACGCGATTGCCCAGCGTGCCGTCCACCAGCGCCGCCGGCGACAACAGCCGCGCGTCGCGATTCTTTTGGACTACACCGCCGGGAAGCCCGCTGACGACCGCGCTGACCGCGACCATGCCCGCGGCGACGCCTTCGAACCGGATTGTCGCATCGCCGCCTGGGAGCGACAGGCGCCGGCGCTCGCTGATGAGGGCGAAGCCCTGGGGCGAGCGGGCGTTGATCGCGCCCTCGCCCCGGTCGGGATCGCGATAGATGGTGACGGACACGGCTTCAGCCGCAGCCGAGGTCACGATCGTCTCGGCCCTCGCCATCGGCGCGGCAAAAGCCAGGCTTCCGAGCGCAAGCAGCCAGCGCCGCATGGCGATCAGTAGCGCGTTTCGAAAATGGCGGTGACCGTGGCGGAGCCGTTGGCCGGCACCGTGACCTGCCAGCGCGCCGAATCGCTGTTCACGCGCTTCGACGGCTGGCTTTCGCTGACGATGCGCGTGTCATCGTAAAAGAAGTCCAGCCCCGCCTGGGTCAGTTCCACCGTCACCGGCTCGGGCTTCGCATTGGTCAGCTCATAACGCATGTGGCTGCGCCATCTGGTCGAGGACAGCCGCTCGCGCTGTTCCACCACCGGCTTGACCTTGACGTCGAAGGCATCGCCGGTCGCCAGCGCCAGCTCGCTGCCCATCGGCGTGTGGTCGACGCTGTTTTCGCCGATGAACTGGGACGCACCGCTCGCATCCTTCATATAGAAGCGCACCGTACCCGCCGGCAGCGCGTCGCCCAGCCCGCCAGTGCGCGAGGTGGAGAAAGTGACCACGCTTTTCGCGCTCTGGGGCTCGCTGGCGCTGCCCAGCCAGCCGTTGCCGAAGGCATAGCCCGCCTTGGCCGGCACGCCCTGCACGTCGAGGAAGCTGACCTGCTTGGTCTGGCGGTCGGCGATCGTCGTGCGCGCCGGCAGCGGATAGAGATAGAAGTCGCCGAGCCGCTCACGCCCCGCGCTTTCCGTGCCGGCTACCCGAATATTGTTGCGCCGGATCGGCTGATAGCCGCCCCGGTCCGCCTGGTTGACGCTGCCCGCGACCAGCAGCGTGCGCGCATTGCCGTAACTGGTGCCCGAACCATTGGTCAGCGTGACCCAGCCCTGCACGTCGATGCGCCCCGCCTTGCTGTCGAACAGCGCGACATAGTCGGCGGCCCAGCCGAGGCCCGGCGTCAGATAGCGGATCGCGGTCGGGCGCGTGCCCGATCGCGCGCTCTCCACCGTCACCGACAAGGTGGGGCGGGCGCGCAAATTGGTCGGCACCTTGTCGAAGATGACCCGCACCGGCAGCCCGTCGTCGCGCAATATCTCGATCCGATCGCCGATCTGCAGCACCACGCCGCCATTGACGCTGAGAACCTTGGCCTGCTCGCGCGTTTCGGCGCCCGAGGCGGGATTGGTGCGGACGATGGTGACGGTGCGGCCCACCGCCTTCTCCATCAGCTTGGCGGGCGAGAGCAGGTCGAAATCGAAATTCTGTTCGACGATGGCCGCGCCGTCGGCGGCGAAGGACAGGGTTTCGGGTCGGATCTGCGCGGAAACGTCTGGAAATTCGATGCGCGTCGTGCCGGCCGGGATCGCCAGTTGGCGCACGTCCTGCACCAGCGCCAGATCGTCATTATAGATGGTGACGGCCACATCGCCCTGCGCGCTGGCACCGGTAGGATCGGTCACCGCCGTGGTCTGCGCCAGCGCGGCGGCAGGCAACAGGCCGAACAAGCACGGCAGCAGGCAAATCGCTTTCATCGGGCGTGGACCTCCCCCTGATTTCAGCCCCTTGTGCCTGATTGCGCCTGTTGTGCAAAGCGCACAAAAAAGGGGAAGGACGTTGCCGCCCTTCCCCCTTGCCGTTCGTCGGTCGACCCGCCCTTCGCGGCGAGCCCTTCCTGATTATTCGGCTGCTTCGGCTGCCGGCCGCACGCGGCGCGTGCGCTTGCGGGGCGCCGCTTCCTCCGCTGCAGGTTCGCTGTCATTGTCGGCCCGCGCGATCGAGGGCGGCAGAACGGTCAGGTCCAGCCCCTCTTGCGCGTCCGACTTGGCCGCATCGGCCTTGCGCGGCCGGCCGCGACGGGGGCGCGGCGCTTCGACCTGCGCTTCGGGCGCGCTCGCGATCACCGCCGCTCGCGGCGCGGCAGCGGCTTCGGGTGCCGGTGCAGCTACCGCTTCGGACTGCTCGCTGGCTTCGGCATAAGCCGGTCGCTCGCGCCGGTTGCGGTCACGGCGGTTCCGACCGTCGCGATCATCCCGCTGTTCGCGTGAATCGCGCTGTTCACGGGGCTGCTCACGGCGACGATCGCCATCCTGGACGCGCTCCGCCCGCTCATAAAATGGCTGCTGCTCGGCGCGATTGTCCTCGCCCGCATCGTCCGACGCGTCGAAATCATCGCCGTCATAGTCGAAATTATCATCGCGCGGGCGGAAGCGCTGTTGCTGCTCCTCCTGCCGGGCGCGATTGTCGGCCAAAACACGGAAATAATGGTCGGCGAACTGCAGATAATATTCCGCATTCACCCGGTCGCCCGCCATCTGGGCGTCGCGCGCCATATTCTTGTATTTTTCCAGGAGCTGGGCCGCATTGCCGCGTGCGCGGTTGTCAATCCGGTTGCCGTTATCACCCCCGCCCCGATTTCCACCTTGCGGGCGCCCGTTATTGTTCCGGCCGCGATTACGGCGACCGGCCTGCCTGTTGTTGATCAAGAGCTGGTCCTTGCGTTCACTTTGACAACATTCACTGAAAACTCTGTTCAGTCCTATAACACCGCCTGGTCATCAGGCCGGGTAAGGCTCCGCCGGACAGGGGCTGCGACAGCCCTTGCCCTTACGCTGCCAGAGGCGCCTGCGCAGCAGCGCCATCGTGACTTTGAAGGAGCGGGAAAACGGCCTCTCTATCAGCGGCCCCACTGGGCAGATCCTCAGGATAGTGCCGTCCCTGCAGACCCATGTAGTGTCTTTAAGGGCATAAACCAAGCAATTTTCGCTTGGTTGCCCGCAAATCACCGCTTCGTTCAAGGCAGGCGCGGATGGGCCGCGACGAGGCAGCGGTCATGCCCCGCAAGGTCGCGGCGGACGACGACGCTAAGCCCCTGATCCACAAGCAGGGCGCTCACGCTTTCGCGCTGGTCATAGCCGATCTCGATCGCCGCCATGCCGCCCGGCGCCAGCAGACGCGGCAGCATCGGCGCGATCCGCCGGTAATCGTCCAGCCCTTCCCGACCGGCAAACAGGGCGCCTTCCGGCTCGTGCAGCACATCGCCGGCCAGCGCGACGCCGCGCGCGATATAGGGCGGATTGATGAGGAGGAGGTCGAACAGTCCCGAAAGGCCCCCGCCCCAGTCGCCGAGGAGGAAGGTGGCGCGATCCGCCAGGCCGAGCCGCTCGGCATTGCCCTGCGCCACCGCCAGCGCGGCGGGAGAGATATCGACGCCGGTTCCCGTCGCCCCCGGCCATTGGTCGAGCGCGGCGAGCAGCAGGGCGCCCGAGCCGGTTCCCAGGTCCAGCACGCTTTGCGGCGCAGCATCGCGGAAATGATCGACCGCGGCTTCGATCAGCGTTTCGGTGTCGGGCCGCGGGATCAGCACTGCGGGCGTCACGGCCAGGCTGATCGTCCAGAAGTCGCGCATGCCGGTGATATAGGCGACCGGCTCCCCGGCCAAGCGGCGGTCCAGCAGCGCGTCGAAGTCCAGCGGCACCGTCAGGTCGCGCTGGCGCAGCAGCAGGTCATTGCGTGACAAGCCCAGCGCATGGGCGAGCAGCAGTTCAGCGTCGAGGCGCGGCGTGTCGCTGATCGGCTCAAGACGGGCGGTCCCCGTCCTGAGAGCAGCGGCTATCCCCACGTCCGTCATTCCCGCGAAGGCGGGAATCCAGTTCCCGACATGGCGCAGCCTTGCCTGCCGGGCGACATGGATCCCCGCTTTCGCGGGGATGACGGGGCTAGGTTTGGGAAGTGCCTCACCCCACACCGTCCAGTTGCGCGAGCCGCGCCGCTTCATCCTCGGCCACCAGCGCGTCGATGACTTCGGCCAGGCCCGGTCCTTCCAATATTTCCGGCAGCCGGTGCAGCGTCAGGTTGATGCGGTGATCGGTGACGCGTCCTTGCGGGAAATTATAGGTGCGGATGCGCTCGGACCGGTCGCCCGAGCCGACCATCGCCTTGCGCGCGCCGGCCTGCTCGCTCTGTGCCCGCTCGCGTTCGACTTCATAGATGCGAGCGCGCAGCACCTGCATCGCCTTGGCCTTGTTCTTGTGCTGCGACCGTTCGTCCTGCTGCGTCACCACGATACCGCTGGGCAAATGGGTGATGCGCACGGCGGAATCGGTCGTGTTGACATGCTGGCCGCCCGCACCCGAGGCGCGATAGATGTCGATCTTGAGATCGCTGTCAGCGATCTGGACATCCACTTCCTCCGGCTCGGGCAGCACGGCAACCGTCGCCGCCGAGGTGTGGATGCGCCCGCCGCTTTCGGTGACGGGCACGCGCTGCACGCGGTGGACGCCGCTTTCGAACTTCAGCTTGGCGAAGACGCCGGTGCCGGTGACGCTGGCCACCACTTCCTTGAAGCCGCCGACTTCCGACGCATTGGCGGAGATCAACTCCAGCTTCCAGCCCTGCGCATCGGCATAGCGCTGATACATGCGGAACAGATCGCCGGCGAACAGGGCGGCTTCGTCGCCACCCGTCCCGGCGCGGATTTCCAGCATCGCCGGGCGCGCATCGGCCGCATCCCTGGGCAGCAGCTGCAGCGCCAGCGCGCGTTCGGCATCGGGCAGCTGACCCTTGATCAGCTGCATTTCCTCCTGCGCCATGTCGCGCATCGCGGGATCGGCATCGCCCTCCTCGCCGCCTGCCATATATTCCAGCGCGCGCAGTTCCTGCCGCAGCCGCCGCACTTCATGCGCGGCCCTGGCGACCGGCTCGATCTCCGCATATTCCTTCGACAGCCGCACAAATTCGTCGGGCGCAAGGTCGGCACGCGTCATCGACGCCTGCACCTCATCCCGGCGCGCCTCGATCTGCGCGATGCGTTCGGCGGAGATGTGCATTAACGGGGGCCACCCCCGGAAAAGCCATGACCCAGCGCCGTCAAGACCGCCGTTCGAAGTGCGTCCCGCGCTTCCTGCGCCTCGTCGAGATGCTGCAGATGATATCTGTCGACCTCGTTGGAGGCAGGTCGCACGATCAGAATGCCATTGTGCTTGCGCTTTTTGGCAAGTTCGATCCGCTTCTTGGAATTGCCTCGGAATGCCACGTCAGCGGCAATGCCGGCGGCCCGAAGTTTGGCCGCACAACGCTGCGCTTCTTCCTCCAGTTCAGGACTATCCGGCACGACCGAGACAATGACGTTCCGCTCAGGCTCCCCGATCAGCATCGCCAGCCGCTCGATCCCCGCCGCCCAGCCGACCGCCGGGGTCGACGGCCCACCGAGATTTTCGATCAGCCCGTCATAGCGCCCGCCGCCCAGCACAGTGCCCTGCGCACCAAGGCGATCGGTGATGAACTCAAAGGCGGTATGGCGATAATAATCGAGGCCGCGCACCAGCCGCGCGTTACGCTCCCACGCCACGCCCGCCGCGTCGAGGCCCGCCGTCACCTTCTCGAAGAAGCCGCGCGCTTCGTCGGTGAGGTAGGCGTCGATGTCGGGGGCGCTGTCGGCTACCGGGCGATCGCGCGGGTCCTTGCTGTCCAGAATGCGCAGCGGATTGCGGTGCAGGCGGTCCAGGCTTTCTTCCGACAGTTGGTCGCGATGGCCCAAGAAATGCGCGACCAGCGCAGCACGCCACGCCTCGCGGCTCTCCGCATCGCCCAGCGTGTTGAGGTTGAGCGTCACGCCTTCCGACACGCCGAGGTCCCGCAGCAACTGGTCCGCAAAGACCAGCAGTTCCACGTCCGCGCCCGGCTCGCCGGCGCCGATGATTTCCGCATCGAGCTGGTGGAACTGGCGGAAGCGGCCCTTTTGCGGGCGCTCGTAGCGGAACAGCGGGCCGTGCGTCGCCACCTTGAGCGGCGCATATTGCTGCCAGCCTTCAGTGATATAGGCGCGCGAAATGCCGGCGGTGAACTCCGGGCGCAGCGTGATGCTGTCGCCGCCGCGATCCTCGAACGTGTACATTTCCTTGGAAACGACGTCGGTGCTTTCGCCCAGCGAGCGCGCGAATACCGCCGTCGCTTCGAACACCGGCACTTCTACCCGGTTGAACCCGTACAGCTTTCGCACCCGTTCAAAGGTCGCGACCACCTGCGCGAAGCGTTCCTGGAACGCTTCCGCCGTGCCCCCCAGCATGTCCTGCGTGCCGCGCACCGGGCGCGGGGTTTCGATTTTCGCCATGGGACAGCGCCTTTAGCGGCAAAGAAGTCTCAAGGAAACGCGCTTTTTTATACCATAATGTCGCAACGCCTTATGAGACTGGACGAGGCCGGAAACGCCCGCCATGCTGTTGTTATACGGTCGTTCGGCCACGCATTTTTCGGAGATGTTCATGATCCGCAGCCTTGCTGCCGCCCTGCTGCTCTCGACCGCCATCGCCAGCCCCCTTATCGCTCAGGATGTCGCTCAGGACGCCGTCCGCTCCAAGCCGACGGCGCCGACCGTCAATGACGCCAGCCCCGCCCCGCGCGACATTCCCTATCCCGGCGGCACCATCCGTCTGGAGGTGGACGCCAGCGACACCATCCAGCGCATCTTCCGCGTCAAGGAGACCATTCCCGTCGCGACCAGCGGCCCGATGACGCTGCTGATGCCGCAATGGCTGCCCGGCAACCACGCCCCGCGCGGCCAGATAGAGAAGCTGAACGGCCTCAGCTTCACCGCCGACGGCAAGCCGCTCACCTGGAAGCGCGACCCGCTCAACGTCTATGGCTTCGTCATCGACGTGCCGCCGGGCGCGAAGCAGATCGTGGCGCAGTTCCAGTTCCTCTCCGCCACCCAGTCCAACCAGGGCCGCGTCGTCGTGACGCCCAAGATGCTGAACATCCAGTGGGAATCGGTGTCGCTCTATCCGGCCGGCTATTATACGCGGCAGATACCGATACAGGCGACCGTGACCTACCCCGCCGGCTGGCAGGCGGCGACCGCGCTGCGCGGCAAGCAGGGCGGGTCGACCGTCGCCTATGACGTGATCGATTATGAAGCCCTGCAGGATTCGCCCGTCTTCGCCGGCATCCATTTCAAGGCGGTGGACCTGGGCAAGAATGTGACGCTCAACATCGTCGCCGACGATGCCGACGAGCTGGACGCCAAGCCCGACCAGATCGCCAGGCACAAGAAGCTGGTCGATGAAGCCGGCGCCCTGTTCGGCGCCTATCATTTCGACCATTATGACTTTCTGTTCGCCATCACCGACGAGATGGGCGGCATCGGCCTTGAGCATCACCGCAGTTCCGAAAATCAGGTGGAGCCGGGCTATTTCAAGAAATGGGGCGAGGGCGAGGCGCTGCTCGACCGCAACCTGCTGCCGCATGAATTCACCCACAGCTGGGACGGCAAGTTCCGCCGCCCCGACCTGCTGTGGACCCCCGATTTCAACGTGCCGATGCAGGACAATCTGCTGTGGGTCTATGAAGGGCAGACGCAATTCTGGGGCTATGTGCTGGGGGCGCGGTCAGGCCTGTTCACCAAGCAGGAGACGCTGGACGCCTATGCCCATATCGCGGCCAAGCTGGACACCACGAAGGGCCGCGAATGGCGGCCGATGGAGGACACCACCCATGACCCCATCATCTCCGCCCGCCGCCCCAAGGGCTGGTCGAGCTGGCAGCGGTCGGAGGATTATTACAATGAAGGCCTGATGATCTGGCTGGAGGCCGATGCGATCATCCGCAAGCAGACGAAGGACGCCAAGGGCCTCGACGATTTCGCCAAGGCCTTTTTCGGTATCAGGCCGGGGGACTGGGGCCAGGTCGTCTATGATCGCGATGAGGTCATCCGCACCCTGAACGGCGTCGCGCCTTATGACTGGGCCGGGTTCTTCCGCACCTATGTCGACAGCACGACGCGCGAAACGCCCAAGGGCGGATTCACCCTGGGCGGCTATAAGCTGAGCTACAGCGACACGCCCAACGCCTATACCAAGTCGGCCGAGGGCAAGAATGTCGACCAGAGTTTCGGCATCGGCCTGATCGTCAAGCCCGATGGCGAGATTTCCAACGTCGTCTGGGACAGCCCGGCCTTCAAGGCGGGCCTGGTGATCGGCGCGAAGATCGTCGCGATCAACGGCGATGAATATTCCGGGGACGTCTTCAAGGCCGCGCTGAAGGCCGCAAAGCCGATGCAGATCATTCTTCGCCAGGACAAATATTATCGCACTTTGACGCTCGCATATTCAGGCGGGCTGCGCTATCCGCGCCTCGAAAAGACAGGAGAGGGTGAAGGCAGCCTCGACCGGCTGCTCAAACCGAAAACATGAAACACCCGGAACGCTAACGCATATTTGAAGGCTTGAAGTCCCATGAATATCGAACTGATCCCGGTCGGCGACGATCCGCCCAACAGCCTGAACGTCATCATCGAGGTTCCCGTTGGCGGCGAGCCGGTGAAATATGAGTTCGACAAGGCATCGGGCGCGCTGTTCGTGGACCGTATCCTGCACACGCCGATGCGCTATCCGGCCAATTACGGCTTCGTGCCGCACACCCTCTCGCCCGACGGCGATCCGCTCGACGCGCTGGTGATCGCGCGCTCGCCCTTCGTGCCCGGCTCGGTGGTGCGCGCGCGCCCGATCGCCGTGCTCAATCTGGAAGACGAAGCCGGCGGCGACGAAAAGCTGGTCTGCGTCCCCGACAACAAGACCTTCCCTTATTATAGCGACGTCGATGAGAAGGACGACCTGCCCGGCATCGTGATGGAGCAGATCGAACATTTCTTCACCCACTATAAGGATCTGGAAAAGCAGAAGTGGGTGCGGATCGGCACCTGGGGCGGCGCGGAAGATGCGCGTCGTATCACCCTGGAGGCGATCGAGCGCTACAAGGCGGACAAGAAGGCGGCGTAAGCTGGCCTGACGGAAAAAAGGGGCCGCGCGGGACATGCCTGCGCGGCCTTTTTTCTATGGCTGGTAGCGGCCAGGAGCGGACATGTTCCCCCTCCCGCAAGCGGGAGGGGGTTAGGGGGTGGGAATGGGCTAGAGCGGGATGACGTTAGATGGATTCAAGTTGCCTCCGTTCGTTTCGAGAGAAGTCGAGAAACAGCAAGAACTGCGCTTCCGTTTCTCGACTTCGCTCGAAACGAACGGATCAAGGTAAAGTCATCCTGCTCTAGGCGCTGCGCTGGCCCACCCCCCCCCGGCCCCCTCCGGCTTGCGGGAGGGGGAGTGTCCGCTCACCACCCAC
>DATFDS010000082.1:0-31280 GCA_035251955.1 Sphingobium sp.
GCCGGGTGTCGGGCCGGCGGCGCTGGACGGTGGAGCAGAAGCTGGCTGTGCTGCGGGATGCATTCGGCCTGGAGGGCTGCGTGCGCGCGGCCTGTGAACGCCATGACGTCGGCAGCGGATCGATCTACACATGGCGGCGACTGACGCTTTCAGGGAACTATGCCTATAATGGTGGCTATTTTGGTGAAGCTGAGAACCGGCAGCGTCAGCATTCCTACCACCTTTTCAATGCGACGGTCGAATACAAGACCTCAGGGGGCGTCAGCGTGGCGGCTTGGGCGAAGAACATCGGCAACATCGCTTATGCAAGCCAACTCTACACAACGGGCGCCGGCGACAAGGTCCGCATCGCGCCGGGACGGACCTATGGCGTCACACTCGGGTTCGATTTCTGAAATGCGGGCGGAGCAAGCACTGAAGCTATGCGGTGTTTGTATTCATGAGATTGAACGACCTTGCTGACGCTCGACTGGCGGCTGGCGGGAATGGCCCCCTGGTGGGAGGATTTGGTTGCTGAAGACCAATCCCTCACCAGGAGTTCATGGTCGGAGACGCGCGCGGGCACGGTCGAGCTGCCCATCCCCAAGCCGCGTACAGGGAGCTATTTTCCCGGTTTCCTGGAGAGCCTCGCCGGCTGGCGGAGAAGACGCTGACGGCGGTGATCCAGGAGGCGTACATCCAGGGCATCTCGACCCGCTCCGTTGATGATCTGGTCAAGGCGATGGGGATGAGCGGCATCTCCAAAAGTCAGATGAGCCGGCTGTGCCAGGAAATCGACGGACGCATGAAAGCCTTCCTCGACCGCCCGATCGAAGGCGATTGGCATTACGCCTGGCTCGACGCGACCTACATCAAAGTCCGGCAGGCGGGGCGGACCTCCTGCCGCGCCGATAGGTCGTCGAGCGATCCTTCGCATGGGCAACCCGCTTCCGCCGCCTCGTCAAGGACTATGAGCGTTACGCCAAGACACTCGCTGGACTGCACATTGTCGTTTTCGCCTGCATCATGATGAAACAGCCGGCCGCTCTCCCGGCAGGTTCATAACAGCCTCTAGAGCATCGCGCGCAAAAGTGGGAACCGGTTTTGCGCGAGAAACGATGCAATAACAAAAAACTAGGCCGTGTGGACGAATTTGGGGTTGAAGAGATTTTCCGATTCCCAAGATGAATCTGTTCTGATTCATAGGTTTCCGACTGTCATGGAGGTCGGAAGCGTTGTCGACACGGATGCGCGAGGAAGATTGGGAAAATGCGCTGCTGGTGTTCCGGGCGTGCCTGCCGCGCCGGGGACGCAAGGCGGCGGACGACCGGCGGTTTCTGGAAGCGCTGCATTTCTTCACGGTGGAGAATGTGCGCTGGCGGGCGCTTCCCAAGGAGTACGGCCACTGGAACACGGTGTGGAAGCGGTTCGACCGGTTGAGCAAGGCCGGGGTGTTCGAAGCCTTCTTCGACACGCTGGCCGCGATGAGCCCGTCAGCGCACCTGATCCAGATGTTCGATTCCACGGTCGTGCGCGCGCATGTGTCGGCAGCGGGTGCAAAAGGGGGCAAGCGGGCCAGGCGCTCGGTCGCTCGCGCGGCGGGTTCACGACCAAGATCCACGGCAAAGCGGACGGCTGCGGAGACCTGATCGCCTTCGACCTGACCGGCGGCGAAGCCTCGGACTGCACCCACTTCGAGACCCTGCTCGACATCGGGCCGGACATATCCCCACGCGCCGCCATCGCCGATAAGGGCTATTCCAGCAAGGCTAACCGGGCTGCTGCAAGGGTGCGGGGCATCGCTCCCGTCATCCCGCACAAGGCCAACGAAAAGAACCAGCCCGCCTTCTTCGCCAGGACGCTCTACAAGGCGCGCGGCCGTATCGAGCAAGGCTTCGGACGCCTCAAACGCTTCAAGCGCGTCGCTCTCAGGTGCGAGAAAACCGCCGAAAACTTCAGATCAATCGTAAGCTTCGCCGCAGGCCTATGCTTGATCAAATTCGTCCACACAACCTAGAGCACGCGCCCTGCGTCAGATTTAACGCAGCGCGCTCTAGCTAGCAGCCCCCGCCTGTTGAACCTCCTCGATAATCGAACGCTGTTCTCCGCTCGCGGCGATTTCCTCCAGAACAGACCGGAAACTGCGGGGCGCGCGTCCCGTGATCATGCGTACATGGTCTGAAAGAATACCCTGGTAGCCGGTCTGGGCGATTGCCATTTCGCCGGATATCAGTTCATCGCTCGCCAGCCACTCCGCCTCGGCATGTGCCGCAATGCCCTCCTCGCGCGTGCGAGGGATACCTATTGAATCCCAGATGGCAAGGCGTTCGTCCGGAGTGACCTCGTCGATCACAAAGGAAGAATTGAACACGTCACGCGAGAGTTCGGCGATCTCACGGAATGAAAACAGGTCAGGCCCGCTGATCTCATATGTCGCATTGGCATGGAACTCCGGGCTAGCGAGAATTTCAACAATGCTGGCCACTACGTCCTCCTTGGCAACCGGTGCCAAGCGGCCATCGCCCTTGATCGATACCCATCGACCGGTGCGAAGCGCTGGCAGGATCGAAAGCTCGTAGACCCAGTTCGCATAGGTCGCGTCGCGCAGAATCGTATATTCGAGACCACAGCGGATCAGATCGGCTTCGGTGCGGATGTGGTCGCGTGCCGCAAGGTTCGGATTTTGCGGATGGATGCCGACGTACGAGGTGTAGACGACATGTTTAATGCCAGCCTTCTTTGCGGCCTCGATCGCGTTGCGGTGTTCCTGGACGCGCTTGGTAATCGCTGTGCCGCTGATCAACATCAGGACGTCACCGCCCTTATAGGCCTCGTCGAGTAGCTCAGGCTTGTTGAAGTCGCCAACGACAATCTCTACCTCGGCCGGCACGACTGGTCGGAGCTTTTCCGGCGTACGTGTGACCAGCCGGATATCGACCGGCGAAACTTTCCTCAACAATTCACGCGTGAGTTCTCGACCGAGATGCCCAGAGGCCCCGCTGATGATGATCTTTGACATATGAGCGCTCCATCTATCTGGATAATTCTCGCACTGGAGAGCGCGTCGTGCTCATTTCTGTGGCCCGCTCTTTGTCGATTAAGCGAGCAATTAGCCTACGGATGATCGAAGGCGCCTTGTCGTGCGCGATGAACATTTTTCTCCGGTCGGTTGACGTTAGATCCCAAATTCTCTGCTGTGCCTCGATCATCCTGCGATCTTCCGCAAACGCCGCTTCGATCACGTCAAAGAAGCGCGACATAATTTCCTCGGGAACATTCACCGCCTCAAGCCCGCTCGCGAAAAAGTAGCGAGTCCGCTTTTGGTCAATCGGCGTCACCGCTTGTTGCTCCACGCGATGACCCTTTGCCTCAAGCAGATTGGGCGCCACGCCGCCGAAGCGTTCGGCGCTTCCCACCGGGTAGAGGAAGCTAGACATGACAAATATCCCCGGAATGTGAAATTCGTAGCTGTTCCAATATTCACAGGGTTGCGGGTCCGCTGGATCGGTAATGCCGTTCAACCAGCGTTCGACGCGAATCGATCGATCCAGGGTAGTGATTTTGGGCTGGGCGTCAGCCCAACCGAAAGCGCCCACGCCGAGTGTCCTCTCATGGACGAAATCGACGTGTGAGAGATCACACAGATTGTCATTTATCAGCTGGTAATTGGCCTCATAGTCAAGCTGGGACGACATGAGAGAGTAACGAAGCGGATCAAGACCATATGCCGCTGGTATGAAAGATGGGTCAGCTTGTTCCACATCGCCTGGCCACACCCAGATCCAACCGTGACGCTCCTCACAGGGGTAGGTCCGTGCGCAGCTATTGGGCGGGATCCGGTCGTTTCCTGGCACTTCAACGCATGCGCCATCAGCCGAAAATTTCAGGCCATGGTACATGCAGCGAAGATGCTCACCCTCGATCCGGCCGAGCGAAAGCGGTGCATGACGATGAGGGCAGCGGTCCTCCAAGGCATGCACCCGGCCATCAGGAGAGCGGAAACAGGCTATCGGTTCCCCGATGATCTGTCGCCCGATGACCTCGCCAGGCGGCAATTCTGTGGACCATGCGGCGACATACCAGGCATTGCAGAGGAAATCCCTTTCTTCCGGCGCATTATGTTCGGCAAACTGCATTTCCGACACTCCTAAAGTTTGAAGCCGAAGGTTGCGCCAATCCAGCGTGGGGGAGCGTAGACTTGACCGCCAATACTGAGCGTGGAGAGGTCGAGCGCAAATTGTTTGTACTTCGCGTCCGTGACATTCCGGACCCAGACGCCGACATTCCAATGGTCACCCGGTGCCGTGTAGGTCAGCCTCAGATCCCCATTGAAATAACGTTTCTGCCAAGTGATCGGCTCATTCGCTACACTGAAATACGCCCCCCCAACCGTATTGAAGTTGGCTTGCGCCGCAAGCTTCCCGCCGAGGGCAGCCCATTCGTAGCGCACCAGGCCGTTGAGAGACAGCTTAGGCGCCAGGGGCAGCCGAGCAGTGTAGAAGGCGCCCGTCGGCGATTGCATGTCATAGACGCGGCTCGTAATGGAAGCCGCACCGAGATTGAACTGGAGGCCGCGCATTGGCGCCACGGTAAGCTCGGCCTCCCCACCCCAGGCTTTTGCGTCCTTGTTGAAGATGCTCTGATTAAGGCCCGTGATGGTGAAAGCCTGGTAATTGTGATAGTCATAGTAGAAGGCGTCGATGTTGAATCGAATCTTGCTATCCCATAGCTCGGTCTTGAGGCCCACTTCATAGGCATCCAGCCGCTCCTGCTTGTGCGGAAATACGGCAAAGTCTGCGGTTGTGATCGGCGGGGGAAAGACGGGCATAGCCCAGTTGCCACCCTTCCAGCCGCGGTTGAAACTCGCATAGACGAGAGTATCCCGTGTCGGATGCCAATCGATCTCAGTCCGAATGGACAAATTCTTGAACGAACGATCTGCGGTCGGATCGGTGGACCGATTGTAGGCGACCGGTGGATAGAAATTGGACGACCATATGTAATCGACTGTCTTATCGTCGTGGCTATAGCGCACGCCACCAACCACCGACAGCTGCGATGTCAGCTCGTAGTTGAGCTGAGCATACGCAGCATAAGAGTCAACGTCGATCGAGTAGGTCGCGTCGGTCGAGACTATCACGCCGGGGATAGGCGTTGGGCAGGGGAAGCCTGACGTTACGCCGCAGACCGGCGCCCCGACATAGCGGGAGACATCGAACAGTACGCTGGTTTCATAATCCCCACGGATACTTAAATAATATCCGCCAAAAAGCCATTTGAGACGCCCGACGGCACCGTCAAGACGAACCTCCTGGGAGAACTGGTGGTATTTTTCCCGCGTGCTGTAGCGGAAGAATTGCGAGGGGCCGCCATCGGAATCGGTTTTCAAGTTGTTCTTACGCACGTACAGATAATCACTGACGGTCGTCAGGTTCGCACCGAATAGTTCGCTGGTCAGCTTGGCCTGACCGTGGACAATATCGCGCTCGAACGTACCGGGATCGCTCAGACTGACCTTGTAGATGTCCGAGGACCCCTTATAGCCGAGGATATCGCAGCCGGCGCATGTCCCTGTAACGATCCCGCCGGTCACGATATTGGGCCACGATCCAATCGCGTTGCCGAGTGCCGTGCCGAGGCCAAGTGCGTTGGGAACAGTTGCAATCCCCTGAGCCGCCGTGCCGTGTTCACCGGAATTCGTGTTTCCGTTCACCTGAAGCTTCAACTGGGTCACATCGGACAAATCCGCAACGATCTGAAGCCGGCCAGAATAATTGTTGCGGTTGCCAGGATCGGCCCCGATCAGATTCTTCACGTAACCGTCGTCATGCGTGCCCGCGAACGAAAGGCGGGCGCGGACGTGATCGCTCAGTGGACCGCTAACTGCACCCTCGAACTGAATGAGATCGCGTTCGCCAACGTCGACCTGACCGAACGCCTCGAACTGATCGGTGGGAGGGCGCGAAATGAAATGGATGAGACCACCGGTTGCATTGCGACCGAATAGGGTGCCTTGCGGACCTCGCAGGATCTCGACACGCTCAAGATCGTAGGTCTGAACGTTGACGGCGCCAGCGTTGCCCAAATAGCCGTCGTCGGAATAGACGGCGATCGGCCCTTCGAGATGGTCGGCGAAATCATTTTGCGAAACGCCGCGGATATTGACGTTGGTGTTTGAGGGGGAAGAGGAGTTGATCGAGAGGCCGGGCGTCTGCCGGACGAGGTCGACGGCGTTCCTGAAACCGAGTTGCTGGATCTGTTCGCTACTGAAGGCGGTCACCGAAATGCCAACGCGCTGGAGGTTTTCCGAACGGCGCGTTGCCGTCACAATGATTTCGCTAAGCGCGGCGGCACTCTGATCCGAGGCCGCCTGATCATTCTGAGAAGTTGCGCTTGCTTGATTGGCCAGCACTTGAGCCGGCACCGTCTTGGCATAGGCATTCCCATGCGCTCCCGCTGCGATCAACGCAGCCAAGGATACCTGTCTCAGTATCACGTTGGGTTTACTATTCAACTCCCCTCCCCTTTCATTCTTCAATTCGAGCGCCTGCCGGTATGTCTGCTCTACCTGACTCGGCGACCAAACCTCCGATCACCCCGTGCCCCTCCAAAAAATGTGAAGGCGAAATGGCAACGACATGATCGATGTCCATCACATTGTAGCTCGATCATGCTGGGGAGCGTTGAACATCCGGGAACCGAAGATTGTATCCTGGCGCAGTAATCTTCGCACTCGGACAGACGCTCGCCACCCACTCCCGAGGCATGCCCCCCCCAACGTGGGGGGGGGCAATTCCCTTAGGTCCCTATATAATGTCTCTCCAGATCATGGGTTACGACTCTCGACTAAGCAGAGCACTCGAAGATCATTGTCCCCCGCGTGTTGTGGGTGGGAGGAGAGAGGAGCCATTGCGAGGATGAATAGGCAGCCACACAATAATATTGCCTATCTCCCCGATGCTATTTTGCATTGGGATTATAGCGGCAACTCCCACACAAACCTGCTGGGCCTCAAATATCGACGCCAGGACGATTTGAGGCTCTCATATCTGGTGAGCGGAGCATGCGAAGGCCGACGAGGCGACCACCATACTGGCCTTGATGGCGGCGACTATATCGGCGTGTCCTGCCTCTTGGAAGGGCGAGAACTCCTGGAGGGATCGGGGCAACGGGTAGAGCTAAGACCCAACGATACTCTGGTTTGGCGCAATGAAGGCAAGAAGGCATTTTGCGTTCCCGAGCACCTTGCGATTTTTACGATCCTTTTGCCACAGGTTCGGTTCGCGAATTATATTCGCGGTCGAATGCCCGACAGCCATTGGTTAATGCCGGGGGACACTCCTATCGGGTCCATGATGGCAGCTTTTTTGAAGAGCTTGGCCAGTCAAGTTGAAGAAATGCCTCCCACTTCAGCGGATTCGGCCGTGGAAATGGCGCTCGCTATGGTTGCCCACGCAATAGATGATCAATCGAAATGCGACGGCCCCGCCCGGCGCACGACGTTATTCCGCCGAATTATCTCTTACATCGACCGCCATCTGGAGGATTCCGCGCTGACGCCAGCATATGTTGCCGCTGCCCACGGGATTTCGACACGCTATCTGCATCTGCTTTTTTCCAATCAGGAAAGCACGGTTTCAGGCTGGATCCGGGAGCGACGTTTGCAGCGATGCCGCGAAGAACTGGAATGCTCCCGACGCGGCTTTTCCTTGACGGAGATAGCGTATACGTGGGGGTTCAGCGACGTTCCGCACTTCAGCCGAACCTTCAAGAAGCGCTTCGGTGTATCGCCCAAGGTTTGGAAGAGCCGCCACATGGGCGCGAATGTCGTATCTCTGGACGATTTTCGGCCGCGGGCGGCCTAGCTTTACAGTTACGTTTTGGATTTGATATGAGCGCGCCGAGCGGTGGCTTGTTGGGTTCGTCTCCAACATGACCAGGCGATGCTGTAGGCGGACTGGATACGACGCTGGGCAAGCGGACACACCCAGCGACTTGTTGTCATCTGACCGGCCCAGATGCGCGGCTACGCATCAGGGAAGCGCCTGCGGTAATAGAGATTTCAGCTACCCGCACGTTCAACGACGTATGACCGCTGCGACATAGAGCCAGCCTTCAGCGGTCCAGATGTAGGTGAAGTCGGCCACCCATTTCTGGTTGGGCGCATCAGCGACAAACTGGCGATCCAGCACGTTGGCCGCGGCCATCGATCTTTCGCCATGATCCTTGGGCAGGCCGCGTCGGCGCGGCCTAGCCCGCAGCCCTTGCTGGCGCATCAGGCGTTCGATACGGTGCAGGCCGCAATCGACACCCTGGGCCAGCACATCGTGCCAGACCCGTCGCGCACCATAAGTCCGGTCGCTGAGCGTGAAGCTTGCCTTGACCTTGCGCCCCACGTCGACATCGCTTCTGGCGCGTGCCGAAGGAACTCGGACCAGCCAGGCATGAAACCCACTGCGCGAGACACCGAGCGCCCCGCAAAGCCACGATACCGGCCAGATCCCTCGGTGTTTCGCGATGAAGGCAAATCTCATATCGAGTCCTTCGCGAAGTAGGCTGCGGCCTTTTTTAGTATGTCACGCTCCGCCTTGAGCTTGGCCACCTCGCGGCGCAGGCGCTGGATCTCCTGCTGTTCGGCTTTCATCTGACCGTGGCCGGGAAAGGCTTCCAGCTTGTCCGTCGCAAACTCCCGAACCCATTTGCGCAGCACAGTTTCATGCACATCAAGATCGCGGGCCGCCTGCGCAACAGCTACCCCGCGCTCCTTTACCAATCTTACCGCTTCAAACTTGAACGCGCGGCTGAACTTCCTTCGCTGCAGGCGCCGCGGCCCGAATGCGTAACCAAATCTTATCCAGGTCAATGCTAGCTGACGCGATAGTCAAGTTGCACTCCGGATTGTGGAAGTTACATGCCGTCCTTTGCCGAATCTCTTGCAGATGTCAGTTGGATAGAGAATGAAGAGCAGGCACGCCTTGCCGCTCTGGCGGACCTATATGTCGTCGAGGGCGGACCGGAATTATCATTCGACCGCATTGCGGCGATCGCGGCAGAATCGCTGCGCTTCCCGATGGCCTACGTGTCGCTTATCGCCGCCAATCGTCAGATTTTGAAGACCCATAGCGCGCCTCTGCCATGTGAGAGTGCGCGCACGGCGGCCTTCTGTTCAACGACGGTTGAACAGGGAAAGCCACTGGTGATTGAGGATGCCCGGTCCCATCGGATGTTTGCAGATTTTCCTCAGGTAAAGGGCCCCCCCTTCGTCCGAGCCTATTGGGGAGTCCCGCTCACCACGCGGAGCGGCCACAATATTGGTGCCTTTTGCCTGATTGATCAGATACCACGCTGTCCTACCGACAAGGAACTCGCGAGCCTCTCACAATTTGCCCGCCTGACGGTTGAATTCATGGAGTTACGCGCGCAAGCGACCACCGATCTCCTGACCGGGCTTTTGACGCGAAGAGCCTTCTTCACGGAAGGAAATCGCCTCTTTGCATACCGGGACGTCGCACGCGGGCAGTTCACTTGTCTGGCGATCGACCTCGATCATTTCAAGCGAATCAATGACAGCTTTGGGCATGCTGCCGGTGACAGGGTTCTTCAACAGGTCGGAAAGCTGCTTTCATCCCAACTGCGGCCAGACAGTATTGTCGGTCGAATTGGCGGCGAAGAGTTTGCAGTGATCCTGCCCGGTGAGCATATCGAGGGCGCCTTGCAGGTCGCGGAACGCATCCGATCGACATTGTCGGCCGCGAATTACGCGGGTCTGCCCCGGTTCACCGCCAGCATCGGCGTATCCGCGCGGCAGGGCTGTGATCGCGAGATGAAGGACGTCCTTGAGCGCGCAGACAACGCAGCTTATCAGGCTAAAAATGCGGGCCGGAATTGCGTCCGTTGCAGTGCAACGTGAGCCCAATTAACACTTATACCAAGGCTCGATGAGCTTGTCTCATAGAGCCTTAGGCTGTGTGGACGAATTTGATCAAGCATAGGCCAGCGGCGAAGCTGACGCTTGATCTGAAGTTTTCGGCGGTTTTCTCGCATCTGAGGGCGACGCGCTTGAAGCGCTTGAGCCGGCCGAAGCCTTGTTCGACGCGACCGCGGGCCTTTTAGAGCGTTCGGGCGAAGAAGGCGGGCTGGTCCTTTTCGTTGGCCTTGTAGGGGATGACCGGGGCGATGCCGCGCGCTCTTGCGGCAGCCCGGTTGGCCTTGCTGGAATAGCCCTTGTCAGCGATGGCGGCGCGCGGGATTATGTCGGGTCCGATGCCGAGCAGGGTCTCGAAGTGGGGGCAATCGGAGGCTTCGCCACCGGTCAGGTCCGATGCGATCAGGTCTCCGCCACCACCTGCTTTGCCGTGGATCTTGGTTGTGAACCCGCCGCGTGAGCGACCGAGCGCCTGGTTTGCTTGCCCCCTTTCGCACCTGCCGCTGACACATGGGACTCGGTCGATGCGCCCTCTCAGCTCGAAAAATTTATTTCCCGAGCGCTATAGTTCGTAGGGATATGACGACCTCCACAGAAGGGACCGCATCGAAGCGGAGAATCATCTTGGCGGATCGGCATGTGCTGGGGAGCAGTAGATCAACGATCGTTTTCCCCCAGGCCCCAAAGTTGCCGCCTTGTCCCTCGCTAATCCTTGGCATCATTGAGTGGCAAGAACGACTTCAGATCATTCAAAAAAATCCGATCTGAAGTTAGGCCCCAAATTAGGCCCGCCCCCTTGAAGGGGAATTTATCCAATGAAATCAAATGGAAATGGTGGAGCCGAGGGGGATCGAACCCCTGACCTCGTCATTGCGAACGACGCGCTCTCCCAGCTGAGCTACGGCCCCGAAAAGGAGCGCTGCCTATAAGCGAGCAAAACGCCCCTTGCAACGATCTTTTTGCACGAAAAAATGCTATAGTCCTCCGGTGGCTTTGCCCCCTTCGCAGGCCGCACGGAAGCCATCGGCGGAGTGAGCGAAATGGGGGACATTACTGCTCCGTAACGGCAGGAACGATGCGCCTTTCTGCTCATTGGTGACGCAACGGCGCATTGCACGGCCGTAGGAACAGCAGTCGAGGAGAAGGACAATGGGCTACCAAGGCGGACGTCGCTACGGTGACACTGATCGCAACCGCAGCGACTGGGACCGGGGTTCGGATCGCCACCGCGCTCAGCGGGGTGAATGGCGCGATGATCGCAGCTATCGCTATGGCACGCGCGGCCAGTTCAGCGGGCCCGACTATCCGCGTCCGTCGCAGGAATATGATCCGGAACATCGCGGTTTCTTCGACCGGGCGGGCGACGAGATCCGCAGCTGGTTCGGGGATGAGGAAGCGGAACGCCGGCGCGAATATGACGAATATTACAACCGTCCCTATGGCGACCCGCGCGACGAAAGCAGCCGCATCGGCTTTGCTTCGGCTTCCAGCAGCAACCGCTACCTGCCGAACCGCGGCTATGCGCCCTATACGGGCGAGCGCAGCGGCTATGGCAGCGAAGACCATGGCAATCGCATCCGCTCCTATGGGCCGGTGCATGACTATGGCGCGCACCATGACGCCAACTATTATGCCTGGCGGGAACAGCGCATAAACGAGTTGGACCGCGACTATGCCGAATATCAGCGCGAACATCGCGAGCGCTTCAACAACGAATTCGGCAGCTGGCGGACGCGGCGCGATGAACAGCGGCAGGCTGTCCAACAGGTCCAGGAGCATATGGAAGTTGTCGGCAGCGACGGCGCGCATGTCGGCACGGTCGACAAGCTGAGCGGTGACCGCATCATCCTGACCAAGACGGACCAGGACTCGGGCGGCGTACACCACTCGATCCCGTCATCCTGGATCAAGTCAGTCGATACGCAGCGGGTGACGCTGGAAAAGACAGCGGACGAAGCGCACGCCGCCTGGCAGACCGAGCGCGAGCAGAATGCCCTGTTCGGCGACCGCGGCGACGGCAGCACGACGCGCGATCCCTATCGCAGCCGCTAGAGCGCGCTGGGTTAAATCGGACGCAGGTCGCGCGCTCTAAGTTTTTGTTGTCGCATCGTTTTAGCGGAAAACCGGTTCCCACTTTTCCGCACGATGCTCTAAACCGATCCTGCCATCGGAAAGGATGGGGCTCGACGAAGGTCGGGCCCCTCTTTTTTTGTCCCGTTTCAGGCTGGCGCCTTCATCCGTCGCACCATGCGCGGACATTGGAAGATGCAGGGATCCGGCCGGATTCGGACACCCTCCCCGCTTCCGCGATCGGATGGAGAGGCCGGGGACCATGCGCCCCTTGCGTTCCCACCGCCTGCAATGCGAGAGCGCGACGCTCCCGCCCAATCGAGGCCGCCCATGCCTACTCTCCTGCTCCTGCTCACGTCGAACCTGTTCATGACCGTCGCCTGGTACTGGCACTTGAAGGGCGGCATGCACAAACCGCTGCTATTGGTCATCCTGATCAGCTGGAGCATCGCGCTGGTCGAATATTGCTTCGCCGTACCGGCCAACCGCATCGGCTTTGCCAGCGGATGGAGCGCGGGCCAGTTGAAGATCGCGCAGGAAGCGATCGGGCTGATCGTCTTCGGCGGCTTCATGGTGATGGTGCTGGGCGAGCCGCTGCAGTGGCGCCACCTCGCCGCCTTCCTGTGCATCATGGCGGCGGTGGGCTTCCTGTTCGTGGGCCGCACCTGAAACGCCCTATCCGGCCGGCAAAAGCAGGCTGGAATCGCCATAGCTGTAGAAGCGATAGCCGCTGGCGATCGCATGCGCATACGCCCCCTGCATCCGCTCGCGGCCCATGAGCGCACTGACCAGCATGAACAGAGTCGATTTGGGCAGGTGGAAATTGGTCATCAGCCCGTCCACCACCCGGAAGCGATAGCCCGGTGTAATGAAGATGCGGGTTTCGTCGGCGAAGGGGCGGATCAGCCCATCCTCGCCTGCCGCGCTTTCCAGCAGGCGCAGGCTGGTCGTGCCCACCGCGATCAGGCGGCCGCCCTGCTGCCGAACCTCATTCAGGCGATCGGCCGTCGCCTGGTCGATGCGGCCCCATTCGGCATGCATGCGATGATCATCGGTGTCGTCGGCCTTCACCGGCAGGAAGGTCCCCGCCCCGACATGCAGCGTCAGCGTTTCGGCGCCGATGCCTGCATCCTGGAGCGCCGCCATCAATTCAGGCGTGAAGTGCAGCGCCGCCGTCGGCGCCGCGACCGCGCCATCCTCGCGCGCGAACATCGTCTGATAGTCGCTGCGGTCGCGCGCGTCGGTCGGGCGCTTGCTGGCGATATAGGGCGGCAGGGGCATGCGGCCGGCCCGTTCCAGCAGCACCTCCACGGGCTCCTCGCCCTCGAAGCTCAGCGTCACGCCGCCATCCTCGTCGCGCGGCCCCGCGATCGCCGTCACGCCCGCGCCGAAATCGATGCGGTCGCCGTCGCGCACCCGCTTGGCATTGCGCAGGAAAGCCTGCCATTGACGCAGGCCGAGCCGCTTGTGCAGCGTCGCGCCGACCTTCGCCTGGCCGCGCATCCCTTCCAGCTGGGCCGGGATGACCTTCGTGTCGTTGAAGACCAGTACGTCGCCCGCGCGCAGGATCGAGGGCAGGTCGCGCACGACCCGATCCTCGATCGGCGCGTCGCCCGCCACCAGCATCAGCCGCGCTGAATCGCGCGGCGATGCGGGCCGCAGCGCGATGCACTCAGGCGGCAGGTCGAAATCGAACAGGTCTACGCGCATGAAAAACGCCCCCTCGGCAGGGCGAAGGGCTATTTTTTCTTGGCGACGACAGGCGGCTGCGCGGGCGCGGACGTGCTGGGCGGCAGCACGATCGCGGTGGGAAGCCTCGGCGGCGTCGGCAGCGCCGTCACCGGCGGCTTGCCATCGCTTTCGATCGACGCCTGCAGGATGACCGTCGGGTTGGCCGGCGGCTCGCCCTGCGCGATCGCATCGACATATTGCATACCTTCGATCACGCGGCCGAAGACGGTATATTTCTTGTCGAGCTGCATGCGCGGCAGGGAAACGATGAAGAACTGGCTGTTGGCGCTGTCGTCGCTCTGGGCGCGGGCCATGGAGACGGTGCCGCGCAGATGCGGCATCGGATTGAACTCCGCCTTCAGGTCCGGCAGCGTCGACCCGCCGGTGCCGTCCCCCTTGGGATCGCCGCCCTGCGCCATGAAGCCGGGGATCACACGATGGAATTTCAGGCCATTGTAGAAGCCCTGCCGCGTCAGTTCCTTGATCCGCTCCACATGGGTCGGCGCGATATCGGGACGCAGTTGAATGCGCACCCGACCACCGCTCGACAGGTCCAGATCCCACACATTCTGCGGATCGACAGGTACGACGGCGGGGGGCAGCTTCGCGGCCGGGTCAAGCCCCAGCTGCTTGGCCTGCTGCTCTGCGCGTGCGGCGGCTTCCGCCTTCTTCGTTTCCTCGGCATTGCCACGGCCGCCCTGTGCCAGAGCAGCGCCGCTGCATGCATAGAGAGACAAAGTGATCGCTACGGTCTTGAACGCCGAACTGAACCGCATGGATGAGCTTTCCTAATCTTTTGCCGGATGGCCAAGCCGTCCTGATAGCGCGCTAATCGCGATTGGCAACTGAACGAAGGCTGAGCGGAGGCTTATTCCCCGCCCTTCTGGCCAAGAGCCGCGACGCGCGCGACCACGTCATCGCTCACCCGGGGGCTCACAAATTTGTGAATCGGCCCGCCATAAAGCGCGATTTCCTTGACCAGACGCGACGCGATCGGCTGCAGCGACACGTCCGCCATCAGGAAGACGGTCTCCACCCGGCCGTTGATCTGCTGGTTCATGCCCGCCATCTGATATTCATATTCGAAGTCCGCGACGGCGCGCAAACCCCTGATGATGACGCTCGCCCCCTGCGATTCGGCAAAGTCCATCAGCAGCGAATTGAAGCCGGTGACGACGATTTCCGTATCGATGCCCGCACATTCGCGGCGCACCATGTCCAGCCGTTCATCATCGGAAAACATCGGCGACTTGGCGATATTGGTGGTGACGCCGATCACCAGCTTGTCGACCAGCTTCGCCCCGCGCCGGATGATGTCCATATGTCCCAGGGTGATGGGATCGAAAGTACCCGGATATACGCCCACCCGCTGCCTGCTCATCTAACGGTCCCTTTCCACGACATAGTCTGCAATGGCGCGCAACAGGTCGGCCTCCCCGCCATAGCCATGAAGATGCGCCTTCGCTTGGCTGACGAGCAGCCGCCCCTGTTCGCGCGCCCGCTCCACACCAAGCAGCGACACGAAGGTTTCCTTGCCCGCCGCCGCATCCTTGCCCAACGCCTTGCCGGCGAGCGCGGCATCGCCTTCGACATCCAGCAGATCGTCGGCGATCTGGAAGGCAAGGCCGATGTCGCGGGCATAGCCGTGCAGGCTGCGGCGTCCCTCGGGCGGGATGCGCGCCATGATCGCCGCCGCCTCGACGCAGAAGCCGATCAGCGCGCCGGTCTTGAGCTGCTGAAGCCGCGACACGGTGGCAAGGTCGAAGCTCGCCTTCTCCGCCTCCAGGTCCATCATCTGCCCGCCGGCCATGCCCGCCGGGCCGCTGGCGAGCGCAAGCGCCTTCACCAGTTCGATGCGCACGAAGGGGTCGGGATGGGTTTCCTCATCGGCCAGCACTTCAAAGGCCAGGTCGTGCAGGCAGTCGCCCGCCAGGATCGCCGTCGCCTCGTCAAAGACCTTGTGGATGGTTGGCTTGCCCCGGCGCATGTCGTCATCGTCCATCGCCGGCAGATCGTCATGCACCAGCGAATAGACATGGATGCACTCGACCGCGACGCCGACCCGCAGCGCCGATTGCCGCGAGATGTTGAACAGGTCGCTCGCCGCCTGCACCAGCAGCGGACGCAACCGCTTGCCGCCGCCGATCGCGGCATGGCGCATAGCCCGATAGAGCCGCGCGCGCGGATCGTCAGGAACGATCAACAACGCCTCGAACAGGCGGTCGACTTCACCGGCCAAAGCGGCGGAGCGGCCGGCGATCAGCGCCCTGGCGGAGGTCGCGCCCTCCATGACGGCCGCGCTCAATCCGCGCCGAACGGCTGGGCGCCCGTGACTGCGCCCGTGGGATCGAGGGTCAGCTTCTGAATCCGAGCCTCGGCCGCCTGCAGACGTTCCAGGCAGCGTTTGCGCAATTCCTCGCCCTGCGCATACAGCGAAATGGATTCGTCCAGCGGCACGTCGCCGCTTTCCAGTCGGCGGACGATCGACTCGAGCGCGCGCAGTGCATCCTCGAACGACATTTGGGCAGTATCGCCCTGCTCAACCCTGCTGTCTTCGGCCATGGTTCCTGCATTGGCGAGGCCTGATCGCCGGGTCAAGCCCGCACCGCCTGTCGCGCACGATTCCGCCATTACTGTCATCAAAGTGTCATGACGTCAGGTAAGGGGGCTGGCGGACTTTCGATAGTTTTGCGTTGACGCTCCCTGTAGCAAGTGCACATAGAAGGACCGCTATGAAATATTATCTCCCCCTGATCTCCGTGGCCGCCCTCGCGCTGCTGTCGGCCTGCAACAAGAATGACGAGCCCGAAGTCGTGGGCGGCCCAGCCGACCCGATGGCCGAAAAGCTCGCCAATGCCGCTCCGGTGGAACTGCCGCCGTCGGTGAAGGAAAGCCATCAGTATCGCTGCAAGGACAACAGCCTGATCTTCGTCGACTTCCTGAGCGACGAGAAGACGGTGAACCTGCGCACCGAAAAGGATGGCGCGCCGACCAAGCTGGTCGCCGCCGAGGCAGGCAAGCCGTTCGAAGGCGCCGGCTACAAGGTCGAAGGCAGCGGCAAGCAGATTACCGCCACCCTTCCGGGGAAGAGCGCGCTCAGCTGCAAGGCGTAAAGCCGCTTTCGCATTTTACCTTATCGCAGGCCGGGCCTCCTTTGCTGAGGAGCCCGGCCTTTTCCATGCCCGGTCCTTCATGTCCCCGCCATTTCCGGTTCGCCCACTTCGATCGGATCGGGCCCGAAACGGTTGGCCCCGCGCGTTCCGCCCATGACGAAGAAGATCAGCAGGACGATGCTGCCGATGATCGGAAAGAAGATGATCAGCAGCCAGAAACCGCTCCGGTCCGTGTCGTGCAGGCGGCGCACGGCGACGGCCAGCCAGGGGATGAGGGTCGCAAGCCCGAACAGCCCCGTCAGCGGTCCGCCGCGAGTCCGATAGCCGGTATCGACCCACCAGCTGCCCCGGCGCGCCCAATGCTCCGTCGTGCCGAGTCCCAGCGCACCCTCGATGATCGAGAGGCCGACGAAGCAGAGGATCAGGAACAGGACGAACATCCAATATTCCTTGGGCCGCGATCGCCCGGAGAATTTGGCGTAGCGGCGCAGCGGCAGCAGCATCCATTCCATCTCGGCTTCTCCCGAACCGGTGCTGAACGCGCTTATCCTAGCATGTTTTCATGAGCGAGGCCGCGTGAGGATTGTCTATCCTCCGCTCGCCCGCTAAAGGCGCGCTCATGTCGACCGCAGCCACCCAGATCACCCCGGAAATCGTCGCCGAACATGGCCTTTCGCCGGAAGAATATGACCGCGTCCTGCACGCCCTCGGCCGCGAGCCGAATCTGACGGAACTGGGCATCTTCTCGGTCATGTGGTCGGAACATTGCTCCTACAAGTCCAGCCGCATTCACTTGAAGAAGCTGCCGACGCAAGGGCCGCAGGTGATTTGCGGGCCGGGCGAGAATGCGGGCGTCGTCGACATCGGCGACGGCCAGGCCGCGATCTTCAAGATGGAAAGCCACAACCACCCGTCCTATATCGAACCCTATCAAGGCGCGGCGACGGGCGTCGGCGGCATCCTGCGCGACGTCTTCACCATGGGCGCGCGGCCAGTGGCGAACATGAACGCGCTGCGCTTCGGCCGTCCCGATCACCCGAAGATGAAGCATCTGATCAGCGGCGTGGTGCATGGCATCGGCGGCTACGGCAATTGCGTGGGCGTGCCGACGGTGGGCGGCGAGGTGAATTTCCATGCCGCCTATGACGGCAATATCCTGGTCAATGCGATGACCGTGGGCGTCGCGGACACCGACAAGATCTTCTATTCGGCGGCGTCGGGCATCGGTAATCCGATCGTCTATGTCGGCTCCAAGACCGGCCGCGACGGCATCCATGGCGCGACCATGGCCTCGGCCGATTTCGGCGACGATGCGGACGCCAAGCGCCCGACCGTGCAGGTGGGCGACCCCTTCACCGAAAAGCTGCTGATCGAAGCCTGTCTGGAGCTGATGGCGTCGGACGCGATCGTCGCGATCCAGGACATGGGCGCGGCCGGCCTTACCTCTTCCTCGGTGGAAATGGCGTCCAAGGGCGGCGTCGGCATCCGGCTCAACATGGACGATGTGCCGCAACGCGAAACCGGCATGACGGCCTATGAAATGATGCTGTCGGAAAGCCAGGAGCGGATGCTCATGGTGCTCCAGCCGGGCAAGGAAGCTTTCGCCGAGGCGATCTTCCGCAAGTGGGAACTGGACTTCGCGGTGATCGGCCATGTGACCGATACCGGCCGCATGGTGCTGGTCCACAAGGGCGAGACGGTGTGCGACATTCCGCTCGCCCCGCTGGCCGACGACGCGCCGCTCTATGACCGTCCGTCGATGCCCAAGGATGAATATAAGGCCTGGTCGGGCGTCCAGCCGCTGGGCGAGATCGCGGAAAGCACCGACATCGGCGCGGACCTCGTGACGCTGATGGGATCGCCCGACATCGCCAGCCGCCGCTGGATCTGGGAACAATATGACCACATGGTCGGCGCCGACACGGTGCAGCGCCCCGGCGGCGATGCCGCGGTCGTGCGCGTTCATGGCTCGCAGAAGGGCATTGCGATCAGCACCGACTGCACCCCGCGCTATTGCTATGCGGACCCCTATGAGGGCGGCAAGCAGGCGATCGCGGAATGCTATCGCAACATCAGCGCGGTCGGCGCGACGCCGCTGGCCGTCACCAACTGCCTGAACTTCGCCAATCCGCAGCGCCCGGAAATCATGGCGCAATTGACCGGCTGCCTGGAAGGCATGGGCGATGCCTGCCGCGCGCTCGATTTCCCGATCGTGTCGGGCAATGTCTCGCTCTACAATGAGTCCAAGGCGACCGGCGGCGGTTCGGCCATTTTGCCGACCCCGGCGATCGGCGGCATCGGCCTGCTCCAGAATGTCGACGTGATGGCGACCGTGGCCTTCAAGAAGGATGGCGACGCGATCTGGCTGATCGGCGGCGAGGGCAGCCATCTCGGCCAATCGATCTGGCTGCGCGAGATTGCGGGCCGTGAAGCGGGCGACGCGCCCAAGGTCAACCTCGCCGCCGAGCGCGCCAACGCCGAACAGGTGCGCGCCCTGGTCGCAGAGGGCAAGGTCAATGCGGTGCACGATATTTCCGACGGCGGCCTGATCGTCGCGGTCGCGGAAATGGCGCTGGCGGGCAATATCGGCGCTGCCCTCAGCATCGCCCTCACCACCGCGAGCGCCTTTGGCGAGGATCAGGGCCGCTATATCGTCGCGGCGCCGGCCGGGGTCGACATTCCCGGCGCCGTCCGCATCGGCACTGTGCAGGGCAAGTCGGTCGCAGGCGTCGCGCTCGCCGACCTGCGCAGCGCACATGAGGGCTTCTTCCCGAACCTGATGGACGCCGAACTCTGAATTTCTCCCTCGTCGTCCCCGCGCAAGCGGGGACCCGCATCGCCCCGTGCGACTGCCGTGGCGAAGGCGAGATGGGTTCCCGCTTTCGCGGGAACGGCGATTGGGTTAGCCATGGCCGCCATGCGCGACCGCCAGCCTTGCGTCTATATGCTCGCCAGCAAACGTAACGGCACGCTCTATATCGGGGTTACCTCCGACCTCATCCAGCGCATCCACCAACACCGCCTCGGAACCGTCCCGGGCTTCACCCAGGATTATGACGTCAAACGCCTCATGTGGTTCGAACAGCATGGGACGATGGAGGAAGCGATACAGCGTGAAAAGCGGCTGAAAAAGTGGAACCGCGCCTGGAAGATCGCACTCATCGAGGAACAGAACCCGCATTGGGACGATCTCTCCCTGGGCTTCGGTTTTCCGCGCCTCGCCGACTAACCTGGCCGGCCCGCGTCACCCGCCCGAACAGCACCTGATAGGCATCGTCGCCGCCATCCTCGTCGAAAGCCGCCATCACGCACCGTAACGCCTTGGGCGCAAGCGGCTTTCGGCCGTCGCTTGGCACCACCGCGCCGATGCCCTTCAAATGCTTGATCAGCCCGCGCGCGTCGCCGCAGGGCAGCGCATAATCCTCGTCGAAGGCGAAGGCGTCCCCATAGCCGGCCAATATCGCCCGCAAGTCCTGCAGCGCCGGATAATCGGGCACGCCGGCCGTCACCCCGCATGCCGCATGCGCCGCGCGCCAGCGGCTGAAACTACCCTGCCCCATGGTCGAGAAGATCAGGCTGCCGCCCGGCCGCAGCAGCCCGACCAGGCGCGCGATGGCCGCGTCCAGCTGTTCGAACCATTGGAAGGACAGGCTGGACAGGATGAGATCGAACCATTCGCCCTCGAACAGCGGCGCTTCCCCGTCCATGGCGAGGAACGTGCCCGCGACAAGCCCGCCCATCTGCACCTTGTCCAGCATCGCGGGCGACAGGTCGGTGACGATCAGTTCCGCACCGGGCCAGCGCGCCTGGATATCCCGCGTCAACAGTCCGGTGCCGCAGCCGATCTCCAATATCCGCTCGACCGCCCCCGGCCGCTGGCGCTGTGCCAGATCGGCCACCAGCGCAGCCGCCATACGCTGCGGCCCGGCATGATCGTCATAATGATCCGCCGCCGCGCCGAAGGCATCGCTTATCCGTTGCTTGCGGCCGCTGTTCATGGCTAGTCGCATGGCAGAGCGACGCCGCCTTTGCCAGCCTCTTCAAGGACACTCACCGCATGACCGCGCCTTCATCCCGCAATCCCGCCATGGACGTGCTGCGCGGCTGCGCGGTCATGGGGATATTGTGGATGAACATCCTTGCCTTCGCCCTGCCCCAGACCGCCTATCTGAACCCCAAGGCGGCCGGCCCGCTGTCGACCGGCGACATCCTGTTCTGGCTGGTGAGCTTCCTTTTTTTCGACGGCAAGATGCGGGCGTTGTTCTCGATGCTGTTCGGCGCGTCGATGCTGCTGCTGATCGACCGGGAGGAGATGGCGGGTCGCAATGGCCGGCGCGCGCAGATCATCCGCGCCGCCTGGCTGTTCGTCTTCGGCCTGGCCCATTATCTGCTGCTCTGGTGGGGCGACATATTGATGACCTATGCGCTGGTCGGCCTTGCCGCGCTGCTGTTCGTCCGCAAGGAGCCGCTGTCGCTGGTCAAGTGGGCATTCCTTTTCTTCCTCCTCCATTTCCTCGCCTGCGCGGCCTTCCTGGTCAGCCTCTATGGCTGGCAATTTGCGGCTTCAGCCCCGGACGCGGCAGCCAGCGTGCGCGAAGGCTTCGCCAGTTTCAGCGCGTCCCTCACCGATCCCCGCCACCCCGCATTGCAAGCCGAAATCGCGACCTACCGGAGCGGCTTCGTCACGATCGTCCATCACCATTTGAGCCTTTATGCGAAAGACTGGCTCTGGACCTTCCTGTTCACCTCGCTCGATACGCTGGGCTTCATGCTGCTGGGCATGGCAATGTTGAAGGGGGGCTTTCTCACGGGACGCTGGGCGCCGGAGCACTATCGGCGTACCGCGCGCCACTGTTTTCTAATCGGGCTTCCCCCGATGGCGGGCCTTGCCGCATGGCTGATCCTGCGCGACTTCCCGGCCCTGCCTGCGCTGGGCACGACGCTCGCCTGGTCCTTCCCCTTCCGCATTCCCCTTGCCGTCGGATGGGCGGCGTTGATCCTGTGGCCGCTCTCGCAATACCCGCATCAACGGATCGCTGATCGTCTGGCAGACGTCGGCCGGCTTGCGCTCAGCAATTATCTGGGCAGCAGCCTGGTCATGTGCGCGATCTTCTATGGCTGGGGTCTGGGGCTGTTCGCGCATATCCGCCCGGCGCAGCTTCCGCTCCTGGTGCTGGGCGCCTGGGCGGGCATGCTGCTATGGTCGGCCCTCTGGCTCTCGCGATTCGCGCTGGGTCCGTTGGAATGGCTGTGGCGCAGCCTCATGCGCGGCCAACCGCAAAAGATTCGCAACAGCAGCTAGAATTCTATTGCGAGCTATTATCATCTGCGTTATCTCGGGCCCAGGGAGAGCCCGATGGTCGTCTGCATCTGTAATGCCATTCGCGAAAAGGACTTGAAGGAAGCCGTGCGCGAAGGCGCGGAAACGCCTTGCAGCGCCTATGCGCGGCTCGGCCGCCGCGCCAAATGCGGCCAGTGCGTCCCCTTTGCCCGGACCATCATAGCCGCCGAACGCGCCACCGTCTGAAGCCATTGCAAATCATCTGCATCCAGGCAAGCCTGCCGATTGCGAACAGTACGCAATAGCCAGATGAAAAATGGCGGATTTCTGCGGCCATTGGATTAACAAGACGCCCCGACACGCCTATAATCCCGGCTCTGTTCAGACAGCCGGAGTAAGCCGCCATGAAGGGCGATGCCAAGGTCATCGATTATCTTAACGAGGTCCTCAAGAATGAGTTGACCGCCATCAACCAATATTTCCTCCATTATCGCATGCTCGACCATTGGGGCATCGAGAAACTCGCCAAGTTCGAATATGAGGAATCCATCGATGAGATGAAGCACGCCGACAAGTTGGCGGAGCGCATCCTGTTCCTCGATGGCCTGCCCAACTTCCAGCTGCTCGGTCGGCTGAAGATCGGCGAGAATGTCGAGGAAGTTCTGAAGGCCGATCTCGAACTGGAATATGAGGCCCTGCCCGTGCTCAAGGATGCGATCGCCCATTGCGAATCGATCCGTGATTATGTGAGCCGCGACCTGTTCCAGTCGATCCTCGAGAGCGAGGAAGAGCATATCGACACGCTGGAAACCCAGTTCGAGATGATCGAACGCATGGGCATCCAGAATTACGTCCAGCTGCAGAGCAAGGCAGCGGAAGAATGACGACAGGGGGCGGGTAGCGCATCCGGCAGCCCTCCCCGCCCCTTCCTTTAGAGCGGTTTTCGATCTGATTGCATCAGATCAACCGCTCTATTTCTTTGTTTTACCGCGATTTCTTAACCAGCGATCGATTCCGATCGCTTGGAAATCGCTCTAAAGAGCCGCTTCAGATCAGCGAATCGAGCAGGCCGATCAACGGCAGATCCGCAGGCGGCATGTCCAGCGCATACATCTGGTTGGGCCTGACCCATGTCAGCGCGGTCGCATGCCGCGCTTCGGGCAAGCCCTGCCATTTGCGGCAGACGTAAAGCAGCAGCAGCAAGTGCCGATCGCCCAGCGCCTCGCTCGCGAAAGTGGCGGGCGCCAGGCAGCTGGCATGCGTCCTTATCCCCAGTTCCTCTTCCAGTTCGCGGATCAACGCGGCCTCGGGCGTTTCGGCCGCCTCCACCTTCCCGCCGGGAAATTCCCACAGGCCCGCCATCGCCTTGCCGGGCGGACGCTGCTGCAACAGCACGCGCCCATCCGCGTCGATCAGGGCGGCGGCCACCACCAAAAGGGGAGAAATTGTCGTCATATCCATCCGGCTAAAAGGGGTTTGTTAACTCTGGCTCTTTTACAAGGGGATCCGGGACTGTCTGCAATTAATGGGACATGGGCATGCGTGGGTTAGTGGAAACCATCTCCCGATGGGCATTGCTGCGCTGCGAACGAGGCGCAACGGCTGTCGAATATGCCCTGATCCTCGCGCTGGTGGTTTTGGCCATGATCGCCGCGTTGTCAAACGTCGCGACCAGGACAATCGGCATGTGGAACAACGTCGCGACAGAAGTTCTCGCTCATTAACCATCAATATCTGACAGTTCCAGCGCGGCATTAAAACTTTATCAACCGACTGTCTCTAAACCCGCCTTAGCTGACCTAATCTGTAGCGGGGCGGCGGGGTAGTTAAACCGGGAATTTCAAGTCAAGGAGACCTGCAATGCAGTTCGTGCGTAAGATGCTGAAGAACGAAAAGGGCGCGACCGCCATCGAATACGGCCTGATCGCGGCCCTGATCGCCGTCGCCGCCATCGGCGCGATGACCAGCCTCGGCGGCAAGCTGGGCAACACCTTCAACAATGTCTCGGGCAACCTGAAGTAAGCTCGAAGCCATTGCGAAGGAAAGGGCGGCGGAAGCAATTCCGCCGCCCTTTTCCGTGCGCGGCGCATAGAGTAGGATGACTTTACCTTGATCCGTTCGTTTCGAGCGAAGTCGAGAAACAGCATGAACTGCGCTTCCGTTTCTCGACTTCGCTCGAAACGAACGGAGGCAACTTGAATCCATCTAACGTCATCCCGCTCTAGGCCCGCCCCCCGCGCGATCAGATGATGATCTTCACCCGCTGGCCCGGCCGCAGCACGCTTTGCGCGGTCAGCGCGTTGATGGTGAGGAAACGGTCCAGCTGATAATCGGGATAGGCCATGCGGCGGCTCAGGGATTGCACGGTGTCGCCCGCCTTGACGGTGACCACGCTGACCCGGCGCGGCTTGATCGCCGCGGCGTCCTGAGCCGACAGGCGCTGGACCGACTGAACCATCGAGGCGAACGGGCCGATGCCCTGCCCCGCTGCCGTCAACAGCAGGAAATGATAGGCTTTCCCGCCGCCGAAATCATAGGCGAAGACGGTCGCGTCGACCTGGCTCGACTGGGTGCTGGCGCGGATCGTGCGCCACGCGGCCGGCAAGCCGTTGACGCTCGTGCGCCGCACCTCGCCCGGCGGCACGCTTCCGCCGCCGCCAAGCTTTGCAAAGACCGAATCGATATAGTTTGCCAGGTCGCCCGTATAGGCGCCGCCGCTGAACTGCGCCTGCCCGCCCGATCCGGTCACGGCGACCGCCTCGGCCGAATTTTCCATGCCGAAGCCGGACGGCACGGTGAAGGCCAGCCGCAGGTCAGGATGACGGAAACGATTGCCCTCGATCACGCCCTGCTTGGGATCATCGCCATAAAGCACCCCATCCAGCGCGCTGAGGAAGGCATCCTTGTTGCGTGCAACCGCCGTCGACCCGGTGGCGGCCGCGTTCTTGGCGGCACGCCCCACACGCGACGCGGGGTCGGGGTGGGTACTCGCCCATTCAGGCACCGACCGCGCATTGCCGGACACCCGCGCGTCCAGGCTGCTCTGCGCCGCGAGCGATGCCAGCATGGTGGAGAGCGCCTTGGGATCATAGCCGCCCGACGCAAGGTAACGGATACCCAGATCGTCCGCCTCATATTCCTGGCTGCGCGAGAATTTGAGCGTCAGCAGCTGGCTGCCGGTGCCGATCCCCTTCTGCAGCAGCCCGCCGATCATCGAATCGCCCAGCAACGCGCCCGTCAGCACCTGCAGCAGCGTGCCGCCGATCGCGTTGCGCTGCGCCGTCTGTTGCCGCCGCTGGCCGTGCTGGGCCGCGACATGGCCGATCTCATGTCCCAATACGCCGGCCAGTTCGGCCTCGTCGTTCATCAGCGCCATCAGCTGGCGCGTGACATAGACATAGCCGCCGGGGATGGCGAAGGCGTTGTTCACAGGCGAATTGAGGAGCGTGACGGTAAAATCGCTCTGCGCGTTCGAAAGGCCGGACTGTACCGCGATGCGTCGCCCGACCGTTTCCACATATTTGGCCTGCGGACCGGCATAGGCGCCGCCAAATTCGTTGAGCAGCTGCGGATGCTGCTTGGCGCCCGAGGCCTTTTCCTGCGGGCTGATCGAGGACACGGTGCGGATCGCCCGCTGCTGTCCGATGACCGAGGGCGCCGCGAGGGCGAGGCTCAGCCCCGCCCCGACGCACGCCAAGCTATGTCTACGCTTCACGCTAACTCCCACATCCACTCCTTACCTTTTCGTAACGAGCAGCGGTGGCAGCATGTTCCCGAAAAGGAAAGACTTCAGGCGCCGATCGCCAGGAACTTGTCGGCACGGTCGGTGCGCAGATCCCGCGCGCTCAGGCCGCTGAGCGAATCCAGTTCCTCGCCGATCGCCGCGCCGAGGTTCGCGATCGCCTGCACCGGCTCGCGATGCGCGCCGCCGACGGGCTCCGCCACGATCCGGTCGATAACGCCCAGCGCCTTCAGATGCTGCGCCGTCACCTGCATCGCGGTTGCCGCGTCGCTCGCGCGATCGGCTGTGCGCCAAAGGATCGATGCGCAGCCTTCGGGCGAGATCACCGAATAGACCGCATGTTCGAACATCAGCACGCGGTTGGCCGCCGCCAGCGCCACCGCGCCGCCCGAGCCGCCCTCTCCCACGACCGCGGCTACCATCGGCACGCCCATGGCCAGGCATTGCTCGGTCGAACGGGCAATGGCCTCGGCCTGCCCGCGCTCTTCGGCCTGCACGCCGGGGAAAGCGCCCGACGTATCGACCAGCGTCACGACCGGCAGGCCGAAACGGTCCGCCAGCTGCATCAGGCGAATCGCCTTGCGATAGCCTTCGGGCTTGGCCATGCCGAAATTGTGGCGCACGCGGCTGGCCGTATCGTCACCCTTTTCATGGCCGATCACCACCAGGCGCCGATCGCCCAGCGTCGCAAAGCCGCCGATGATCGCCTGATCGTCGGAAAAGGCCCGGTCGCCGGCCAGCGGCATGAAATTGTCGAACATGCCCGCCACATAATCCTTGAAATGGGGGCGGTCGGGATGGCGGGCCACCTGCGTTTTCTGCCACGGCGTCAGCTTGGCATAAGTGTCGACCAGCATCTTCGAAGCGCGCTGCTCCAGCTTGTCGATCTCGCTGCCAATGTCGATATCGCCGGCACTGGCGGTCGTGCGCAGTTCGATGACGCGCGCTTCCAGCTCGGCGATGGGCTTTTCAAATTCCAGAAAGCTGACCATGGCGGTGGGCGTTACGGCGCTGGCGCTTCGCCGTCAACGCACCGATGTGTCATATTCGCAAGAGGATGGCGAGCGTTGACCAGTTCGACCAGCCGCCGGCTGTCGACATGGGTGTAGATTTGCGTGGTTCCGATATCGGCATGGCCCAGCATGGATTGCAGCGCGCGCAGATCGGCGCCGCCTTCCAGCAGATGAGTGGCGAAGGCGTGGCGCAGCACATGCGGGCTGACCCGCTCGGGCGCGATGCCGGCGGCGGCAGCCAGGGCCTTTACCATCTGGTAAAGGCGGATGCGGCTCACATGGCTCTTGCCAGACGGGAAAAGCCAGGCGCTGTCCGCCGGCACATGCGCGAGCCACACCGCCACCGCCGCCCGCGCGCGATCGGAAATCGGCACCAGCCTTTCCCGCGCGCCCTTTCCCTTGAGGATCAGGAAGGGCCGATCGGCAGCCAGCGCGCGGCGCGGCAGCGACACCAGTTCGGTCGCGCGCAAGCCCGAGCCGTAGAGCAGCTCGATCAGGGCCAACAGTCGCAGGTCGAGCGGCGCGGGATGCTCCACGGCCAGTTTCTGTTCGATCAGGGCGAACAGGGAATCGACCTCCTGCGTTGACAGGATCTTGGGCAGGGACCGGCGCGTGACGGGACGTGGCAGCGCGGCGGAGGGATTGTCGCCACGCAGCCCCTCCTCCTCCAGAAAGGCATAGAAGGCGCGCAGGGCCGAAGCCTTCCGCGCCACGGAGGAGGCCGCCAGGCTGCTCCAGGCTTCCGACAATGTGCCGATCGCGGCCTTGTCCGCGTCCGCAAGCCCGCCGACAATCTCGCCCGCGCCTTCCAGGTCGGCACGGTAAGCCAGCAGCGTATTGCGCGACGCGCCTCGCTCGGCCGCCATCATTTCCAGGAAGCGGTCGATCAGCACGCTATCGTCTACCATGCATCAGATCCGGCTGATCGCCTCCGCCGCGATCATCCGCGCTTCGGGATCAAGCCCGACACGGTGCAGCGCGGCGACGATATGATAGAGATGCGCAGGGGGCAGCCGGTCCCATTCGGCGGTCTGCATGCCGACCGCCGCAAGCAGCGCCACGGTCGCCCGCTCGCCCCGCTGCGCCGCCTGACCGATGGCGCGTGCCCAACGACTGTTCGCCGCCAGATTGAGGCCATTATCCTGCGCGAGCGACGCGCTGTCCTGCGGATTCAAGCGCGCGAGACCCGCAAGCGCGGCGATCAGCATCTGCCCCTTCGCCCCGCCCGCTTCCTGCGCGAAGGATGACACGCGGCTTTCGCTGATGTCGACCACATTGCTGGGCGCACCGACCGCCAGCAGCGCCCAGAGATCCCCGGCGCCGTCACCCTCCGCCTGACGGGCAAGCTGGCTCCAGCGCACGGCGCTGCGGTCATAGCCCGCGGTCAGCATCGCCGCGACCAGATTGGCGACGTCACGCGCGTCCAGTTGCTCGATCGGCAAGGCGGCGGCCGCGCGCGCCGTCGCGATCAGGCCGACATAATCGGGCCGCGCCTTGTCCTTCCAGATCGTGCGCATCGCCTGCAGCCGATCGGCGGCGCTCGATCCGGCATAAGCGGTGCGCAGCGCGTCGATCCGGTCGGCGGCTTCGGCGGGCGCGTCGCCATCAGCCCCAAGCTGGCTGTAGAAGCCGACCAGCGCCTCGCTGGAAAGCACCCCCAGCCGCGCCGCCGCTTCCGATCCGGGCAGGCGGCGCACGGCGCTCAGCGCAGGCGCGCGCGCTTCCCAGGCCCGGACATGGCTCCCGGCGGTCGCATAGAGCGCATCGGGAATTTCGACATTGAGCGCGGTAGCAAGACCGAACCGCCAGGCCGTCAACCGGTCCACCGCATCCCATTCGATCTTCACCGACCGGCGTGCGTTAAAGCCCGTGCCGACCACCTTTTCCGCCAGCCGATAATCGATGCCGCGCACCACGCCGCGCCGCTGCGCCTGGTTGAGCGCGCCGCTGGCCGATCCCTGATCTCCCGACAGCGCCGGGCAGATGGCGCGGGTCATGTCCCAGCCCGGTTCCTTGCTGGTGCGCAACGCGCCCGCCGACAGCGGGCACAGCCCCGCCGGGTCCGCCGTCGCCAGATAGGTCTGCATCGCGATGGCATAAAGGCGCGGGGTGAACTGGTCCGAATCGACGCTCTGCACCAGCAGCCGCGCGCTGTCCGCCTCGCCCATGCGCAGCAGCAGCCAGGCACGCTCGGCCACCCAATCCGCGCCATTGATGTCGCGCGGCGTGTCGGTGGCGGACAGCAGCGCCCGCCGCAGCAGGATGGAGGCCCAGCGCGAGGTGATCGGCGCCCGCGTCTCCTTCATCAGCGTCGCGAGAAACTGGCCCGACCGCGCGCCAAAGGCGTTGGGCGCAAAGCCATGCCGCTCCGGCGTCAGCGGACCGACGCGGTCGAGCGAACGATGGGCATCCTCGGGCAAGTCATATTTCGCCTTCTGCGCCGCCAGATTCTCGTCGGACGCATCCTCTTCGGCGGCATTGCCCGTTGCGTTGTCAGCCGGCGCGGCGGCAGGTGGCGGCAAAGGCTGAACGACAGGAGACGGCGCGCCGGGAACGGCGGGACGGGACGGCTGCGGCGCGGCGGCGGGCGGCACAGCGGGCGCGTCGCCAAATCCGGGCGGCAGCAGGGATTCGGGCGCGTCCTGCGCCACCACCGGCAAGGCCAGCGCGAGCGCAAGCGTGCCCAGCGTCCATTTCACATTCACCCGCCGATGGCGCATGATCGCTTATTTGCCCAATTTTTCGTTGGGGATCGCCTTTTCGACGCGCTGCTGCGGCACCTCTCCGCCCCGCGACCAGAATAGCGCGATCAGCCCGGCGAGCACCGCCACCAAGACGATGGGGATGATCGGCAGACGCTTGCCGCGACGGCGTGAGCTGCTGTCGAAACTGCTGTAGGAACGATTGCTTTTCATGAGTCCTTGTGCGGCCGGGCCGAAAGTTGAGGAAAGTTGCGATTTGCCTCCGAGACGGGGGGATGTATAGCCCCCCTCGCCATGCAGCGAAACAGCAAATCCGCCGATGCGCCATCGCGGCGCGGCCCCATCGTCCTGGTGGGGATGATGGGCGTGGGCAAATCGACGGTCGGCCGCCGCCTCGCCGCGCGATTGGGCCTCAGCTTCGTCGACGCCGACGAGGAGATTGAAAAGGCCGCCGGCATGACCATCAGCGAGATGTTCGAACGCTATGGCGAGGGCTATTTCCGCGACGGCGAGCGGCGCGTGATTTCCCGGCTGATGGACGGCGAACCCAAGGTGATCGCCACGGGCGGCGGCGCCTTCATGCAGGATGAGACGCGCACGCTGATCCTCGATCATGCGACCGCCATCTGGCTGGACGCCGACATCGACATATTGGTCGACCGCGTGTCGCGCCGCGAGGGACGGCCGCTGCTCAAGGGCAAGGACCCGCGCGTGGTGCTCACCGAACTCGCCGCCGTCCGCAATCCCATCTACGCGCTCGCCCCCATTCACATCAAAAGCATCGCCGCGCCGCATGACGTCGCGGTGGACCGGATCATGGAGCAACTGGTCGCATGGCATTAGTCCGCGTCGCGCTGGAGTCGCGCAGTTACGACATCGTCATCGAGGAGGGCGCGCTGGATCGGGCGGGTGCGCATCTGGCGGGCTATGCGCGAGCCGGTAAGCATGGGGGCCGGCTGGTCGTGGTGACGGACGCGAATGTGGCGCAGGCGCAGCTTCCCCGCCTCGAGGCCAGCCTGCGCGCGGCCAATCTCGCGGTCGAGCCCATCATCCTCCCCGCCGGCGAGCAGACCAAGAGCTGGACGCATCTGGAGCGGTTGCTCGACCAGCTGCTGGCGCTGGAGGTTGAGCGCGGCGATCATGTCGTGGCGCTGGGCGGCGGGGTGATCGGCGACCTTGTCGGCTTTGCCGCCTCCATCCTCAAGCGCGGCTGCCATTTCATCCAGGTGCCGACCACGCTGCTGGCGCAGGTCGACAGCTCGGTCGGCGGCAAGACCGCGATCAACACGCGCGCGGGCAAGAATCTGGTCGGCAGCTTCTACCAGCCCGCGCTGGTGCTGATCGATCCCTCGACGCTCGACAGCCTGCCGCCGCGCGAAACCCGCGCCGGCTATGCCGAGGTCGTGAAATATGGCCTGATCGACGATCCCGATTTCTTCGCCTGGTGCGAGCGCGACGGGCAGCGCCTGCTCGAAGGCGATCCGAAGGCACGCGAATTTGCGATCGAACGCAGCGTGCAGGCCAAGGCCGCGATCGTCGCCGATGACGAGCGCGAAACCTCCGGCCGGCGCGCGCTGCTCAACCTGGGCCACACGTTCGGCCATGCGCTGGAGGCCGACACCGGCTTTTCCGACAGGCTGCTGCATGGCGAGGGCGTCGCGGCCGGCATGGCGCTCGCCTATCGCTATTCGGTGCGGCTGGGCCTCTGCCCGCCCGAGGATGCG
>DATFDS010000083.1:0-28862 GCA_035251955.1 Sphingobium sp.
TTCAGCACGCAGCTGGGATATTTCCAGGTGATGGCGGAGCCGGTTTCCACCTGCGTCCAGCTGACCTTGCTGTTGCGCCCCTGGCAGAGCGCCCGCTTGGTCACGAAATTATAGATGCCGCCCTTGCCATTCTCGTCGCCCGGATACCAGTTCTGGACGGTGCTGTACTTGATCTCCGCATCGTCCAGCGCGACCAGTTCGACCACGGCGGCGTGGAGCTGATTCTCGTCGCGCATCGGCGCGGTGCAGCCTTCGAGATAGGAGACATAGCTCCCCTCGTCCGCGACGATCAGCGTGCGTTCGAACTGCCCCGTATTCTCCGCGTTGATGCGGAAATAGGTGCTGAGTTCCATCGGGCAGCGGACGCCCTTGGGGATGTAGACGAAGGTGCCGTCGGAAAAGACCGCGCAGTTCAATGTCGCGAAATAATTGTCGTGCATCGGCACGACCTTGCCCAGCCACTTCTTCACAAGGTCGGGATATTCGCGCACCGCCTCGCTGATCGAGCGGAAGATGACGCCCGCTTCCTCCAGCTCCTTGCGGAAGGTGGTGGCGACGGATACCGAGTCGAACACCGCGTCGACGGCGACCTTGCGGCTGCCCTTCACCCCGGCGAGCATCTCCTGCTCCGCGATCGGGATGCCCAGCTTTTCATAGGTGGCCAGGATTTCCGGATCGACCTGATCCAGCGAGTCCAATTCGACCTTCTTCTTAGGCTCGGCGTAATAATAGGCGTCCTGATAGTCGATCGGCGGGATGTTGAGCTTGGCCCATTCGGGCGCTTCCATCGTCTGCCACAGACGGAAAGCCTTCAGCCGCCATTCCAGCAGCCATTCCGGCTCCTTCTTCTTGGCCGAGATGAAGCGGACCGTATCCTCGTTCAACCCCTTGGGCGCAAAGTCCTGCTCGATGGCCGAGGACCAGCCATGTTCGTAGGTGGAGGCGCGCTCGGCCGCCTCATGCGCTTCGAGATTGCGAACAGTGGTTGCTTCTTCGGTCATAGCGTATGCTCTGCAACTGGTTTCTCGACTTCGCTCGAAACGAACGGAGGCGGGGTTACTTCTCTGGCAAGGCTGGCGATCGTCACCCCGGCCAAGGCCGATCGGATCGCATTGTTCGCCACATTCATATGCGGGCGGACGCGGCAGTCCTGCTCCAGCGAGCAGTCATGCGCGCCATGTTCGGCGCAGGCGGTCATGGCGATCGGGCCTTCGACAGCCTCCACCACATCGGCGAGCGTGATGGCCGCGGGTGGACGGGACAGGCGCACGCCCCCGCCAGTGCCACGGCTCGATTCGAGCAGGCCGGCGGCGGAAAGACGGCTCACCAGCTTCTGCGCGGTGGGCAGCGGAATCCCGGTTTCCGCCGACAGCGTGGTCGCGTTCATCTTGACATGCCTGTTGGTCGCGGGGTCAAGCCCCGCTCCGGCGCCGCAATGACGCGCGGCGGCCGACATCAGCACCACGGCATAATCTGCGAAACTCGAAAGCCTCATGATCTAAGTCTTGCGAACCATTCTCAAATCGGATCGAATCAATCCGATTGCGGATGTGGTCCCGCGCGCCGGCGGAATCAAGGCATTTTTACTTGGAAGCTGCTGTCAGCTGAAGCGATTGAGGACGGCGACGTCGCCGCCGAGCGACCGCCTCAGCAGGGTGAGCTGCGCGACGGCGGTCGGCTCTGTCTGCAGCTGGTGCGGCGTCAGGCCGATGAAATGCTTGATCTCGCGGATGAAGTGCGACTGGTCGTAGAAGCGCCCATCCTCGCACAATTCCTGCCAGCTTTCATGGTCGAGCGCGATCCGCGCGCTGCAGCGGAGCGCGCGATATTTGCGGGCAAGCAGCTTGGGCGGGCAGCCATAATAGCGGTTGGTGAGCCGCGCGAGCTGGCGCGGCGACAGGCCGGTCTTTTCCGCCAATGTTTCGATTCGGGGCGATCCCTCATCCATCAGCCAATGGTCGACCGCCTCCAGCAACTGCCAGACCGAATCGGGCAAAGGTGCCAGCCGTTTTTCGACAAAGGACCAGCACAGCGCCGCCATGGCATCCGTATCTTTCATGTCGCGCAGCCGGGTGAGCAGTTCGGCATAGCCCTGCGCCCGGTTCCCCGCCTCGGGCCCGTCCAGGTCGAAAACTTGGTCGGTCAAGCTGCTGGCCTCCCCGCCATGGAGCAGCAGCCAGCCGGCGGGCAGCAGGGAAATGCCCACGACATGCGCGGGGCCGTCCAGTTCGAACCGGGTTGCGCCGAGTGTCGGGCCGAGCAGGCAGACCTCGGGCGTGGGCGCGCTCGTTCCGTCATGGAAATGATAATGGCCCGAGCCGCTCAACATGAAGCGCAGTTGCGGAACATCGGCGCGCGTCACGTCCGAATAGCGGTCCGTCGTTTCAGTAAAGAAATAGATCGAGCCGAAATAAGAACGCAGATGATCGGGCGGCGCGAAATAACGCAGTCGTACCGGACCCTGAGCCGCATCTACGGTGTAGGAAAGCGGCGCTTGGCGGTCCTCCGCCGAATTCACTGTCTGCGTCCCCCCGGACGCTTCCTTGCGATGCCCCATAATCACCCCGCAGAATCACTATGATGCATCTGGGCCGAGGTGCAAGAGCGATGCTTAGCCTTTGATAACTTTTATTTTGCCAGCATTTGGCCATTTACAAGACAGAAAAAATGGCCCGGTGGTTTTTAATCCACCGGGCCAGGAAAAGGTCTCGTCAGCCTAACGGCTTAGAGCCTTCGGGTCGCAAGGCGAGTCATACGTCCGAATCGGATAAGTATGATTGGATGGATCGGACATTTGCCGGACCATTTCGGCAGGACCTCGCGGAAATTGCGTAGGAAAACATGGTTCCGCACCCACTGTTGCCGCTGCGCCACAGCGACTCGACGCGGCGCTCGGGCGCTGGCATAGGGCCGGCCCATGTCCTATCGCCTGGCCCGTCCACTTTTCTTCGCCCTGGATGCCGAACGCGCGCATCATCTGTCGATCGCACTGCTGCGACTCATGCCGACGCCTGCCGCGATCCAGCCCGATCCGATGCTGGCGCAGACCGTCGCCGGCATCCGCTTTCCCAATCCGGTGGGGCTGGCGGCAGGCTATGACAAGGAAGGGCTTGTCGCGCACAAGATGCACGGCCTGGGCTTCGGTTTTGCCGAACTGGGCACGCTGACGCCGCTGTCGCAGCCGGGCAACCCGCAACCGCGCCTGTTCCGTCTGGTGGAGGACCGTGCCGTCATCAACCGCATGGGCTTCAACAATGGCGGGCAGGCGGCGGCGGCCGAGCGGATCGCCAAGCGCCGCCAGCCCAAGGGGACGGGGGTTGGCGGCCCGGTGATCGGTATCAATATCGGCGCCAACAAGGATGCGGCCGACCGAATCGCCGATTATGCGACCGGCGTCACCTGCATGGCCCCGCTGGCCGATTATCTGGCGGTCAACATCTCCTCCCCCAACACCCCGGGCCTGCGCGCGCTGCAGGACCGGGCGGCGCTCGACCAGTTGCTGGGCGCGGTGATGGCGGCGCGCGGCGCCAGTGCGACTCCGATCTTCCTGAAAGTCGCGCCCGATCTGGAACCGGCCGATGTCGAGGATATTGCGGCAGCCTGCCTCGACCATGGCGTCGACGCGCTGATCGTGTCCAACACCACCATTTCGCGTCCCCCGCTGCGTGCACGGGAGGCGGGCGAAGCAGGCGGCCTGTCGGGTGCGCCGCTGACCGACCTGGCGCTGGAACGGCTGCGCGATTTCCGCCGGGTGCTGGGCACGCGCCTGCCGCTGATCGGTGTCGGCGGCATCTCCAATGCGCAGCAGGCCTATGCCCGGCTGCGCGCGGGCGCCAGCCTGGTGCAGCTGTACAGCGCGCTCGTCTATGAAGGCCCTTATCTCGCCAGGCATATCAATGAAGGCCTCAAGCAGTTGATGGCGCGCGATGGCGTCAAGCATATCAGCGAGGTGGTGGGAGCGGACGCCTGATCTCCTCATCTGAACAACAGGTTGCGGCGATGCGTCGGAACGATAGGGTAACGCGCATGACGATCCGCCTTGCCGGCCGCCTGGCCTTCCTCGCCGCTCTTGCCGCCATTCCCGCGCCGCTCCTCGCGCGCGAGCCGGTGGCGCTCAACGCCACCGTATCCGCTGCCGATCCGCGCGCCGCCGCCGCCGGGCAGGAGATATTGCGCCAGGGCGGCAGCGCGACCGACGCGGCGATCGCGATGATGCTCGCGCTCAATGTCGTCGAACCGCATAATAGCGGCATCGGCGGCGGCGGCTTCCTGATGCATCATGATGGCGAGACGGGCGTGCTGGAATCGATCGACGGGCGCGAGACCGCGCCTGCCGCCGCCCGCCCCGATCGCTTCCTGGGCGCCGATGGCCAGCCCCTGCCCTTCCGCGAGGCATGGCCTGGCGGCTATTCGGTCGGCGTGCCGGGCAATGTGCGGCTCGCCTGGGACGCGCATCGCAAATGGGGCAAGCTGCCCTGGGCCAGGCTGTTCGAACCGGCCATCCGCCTTGCCGAAGACGGGTTCGAAGTGCGCCAGCGGCTCGACACGGCGATGAAGGCGGTGGCGCCGGTCTGGGCCGATTTTCCGGAGATCCAGAAATTTTTCTGGGTGAACGGCGCACCCGCGCCGATCGGCACGACGCTCAAAAATCCGCCCCTCGCCGCGCTGTTCCGGCGCCTGGCAGCAGAAGGCCCGGACGCCTTTTATCGCGGCGCAACGGCGCATGCGATTGCCGAAACCGTCACCAAGGCGCCCAAAAATCCGGTGCCGATGACCGAAGCGGACATCGCCGCCTATCAGGTCCAGCCCCGCAAGCCCGTCTGCGGTCCCTATCGGACCTATACGGTCTGCGGCATGGGCCCGGCCTCGGCGGGCGGTATCACGGTGCTGCAGATATTGGGCATGGTGGAGCGCTTCCCGCTTCGCCAATGGGGCAAGGATGATCCGCGCGCCTGGCATGTGATCGGCGAAGCCATGCGCCTCGCCTATGCCGATCGCGACACATGGCTGGGCGACCCGGCCTTTGTTTCCGTGCCGATCGCCGGGCTCATCGACCCCGCCTATCTCAGGCAGCGCTCCGCCCGCATCCGGCTCGGCCGGGCGCTGGGCACCTACCCGCCCGGCACCCCTCCGGGCGCTGAGCCGCACACTCCTGCCGGCCCGCGCGCGGAAAGCGGCACCAGCCATTTCGTCGCGGTCGACCGCGATGGCGACATCGCCGCCTGGACATCGACGATCGAAAGCTTCTTCGGCAGCCAGCTGATCGCCGACGGGGTGATCTTGAACAATGAGCTGACCGACTTCAGTTTCACGCCGGAAAAGAACGGTGCGCCCGTCGCCAACCGGGTCGAGCCGGGCAAGCGGCCGCTGTCCTCCATGTCGCCGACCATCGTCTATGATGCCAAGGGGATGCCGGTCTTCACCATCGGCGCGGCGGGCGGCAAGACCATCATCATGCAGGTGGCCAAGGCGCTGATCGCCCATTTCGACTGGGGACTGTCGGCGCAGGAGTCGATCGCGCTGGGGCTGGAGTTTTTCGATGCGGGGGGACTGGTGCTGGAGAAGGGCACGACGCTCGAAGCGATGCGGGCGCCGCTCGAAGCCTGGGGCCATAAGGTGACGATCGCGCCGATGGGGCTCAAGGCCAACGCGGCGGAACGCACCGCCGACGGCCATTGGGTGGGCGCGGCAGACCCGAGAAGTCCGGGGGTTTCGCTGCAGGAATAGGCCCTACGCCTATCCGTGCAAATCCAGCCCGGCGACATTGAACTGAAACGGAAAGCTCTTGTCCTTGGGCCCGATCACCAGGTCGACCTTCAGCAGCTTGCTGTCCTTGATCGCCTCATAGGCCCTGGACGCGGGCAGCACCTCTATGCCGTCCTTGTTCAGCGTCATCCGCCCTTTCCATTCATGCGCCTTGCCGTCATCGGTGGTCGCCGTCACGCGACAGTCGGACAGGTCGCAGGCAAAGGGCGCGCCGACCAGCTTCACCGTCACATCGGCCCCGCCCTGGGGCATCGGCTGCACCAGCAGGACCGAAAAAGTATCTCCCGCCGTCATGGTCGGCACGCTGTTGGCGCTGCCGATATAGGCGAGCCTGGGCTTGCCGCCCGCGCCGCCTTCATATTTCCATTGCTGGCCGATCTGCTCGCGCTGGGTCGGTTCCTTCTGCCCGCCCGATGAGCAGGCCGCGATCAACCCCAGGGCCGCCAGCGCCACGATGCTGCGCATCGCGCCTCTCCTTCTTCCGTTTCGGTCACGGAAGGAAGAACGCCCCCACTGCCTTGGGGTTTCCTCATGTCAGCTGTAGCGTGCCGCAGTCTGCCGAATCAGCGCGATCATGTTGGGAATGCCCTGGGTGCGGTTGGAACTGAGCTGATTCCGCAGATCAAAGGGCCCAAGCGCGCCTTCGATATCGGCCGATCCGATCTCGGCCGGCGCCCGATCCTGCACGGTCAGCAGCACCAGCGCGATGATCCCCTTCGTAATGGCGGCGTTGCTGTCGGCCAGGAAATGCAGCCGCCCGTCATCCAGCACCGTGGGATAGACCCATACAGCCGCCGAACAACCACGCACCAGCGTCGCATCGGTCTTGAGCGCGTCGGGCATCGGCTCCAGCGCGCGGCCGAGGTCGATCAGCAACCGGTAGCGGTCATCCGCGTCCAGAAACTCATATTCGTCGTACAGATCGGCAAGGGCGGGCACTTGGGTCATGCCCGTCATATAAGAAGAAAAGCGGCCCGCGAAAGCCGCTTTTCTTATGGGTCAGAGATCCACGCCGGCGGCGATCGCCTCCAGCTTGCGGATGCGTTCCTTGAGGTCGGCAACCTCGATCCGCGTGGCGGTGGACGGCGGCGCGGCGTCTTCGGGGCGCCGCTCCAGCTCCGCGCGCTTGAGGTCCAGCCAGCCATTCCAGCCGCGCAGGCCGGCAACGGCGATGATGGCAAGGGCGGCAAGGCCCGTCAGCGCCATGGTCAGGTAGATAAGGGGGTCCTGCATGCTGTCCTCCCGATGGATGGGCCGGGCGACCTCAGTCGCGGTCCCGCAGCTTGTCGAACTCGCGTTCCAGCGCGCTTGTGCTGTCGGTCGCGAGGCGCTCCAGCACGGCGACACGGTCCTTGAGCGCCTTAACCTCGGCGCGCAGTCGTTCAGCTTCAGGGTCCGGCCCTCGCTGCACGAATTCCTCGCCCCGGTGGCGCCGCACGATGCCATATTTCGCGCGGATGACGCTGGCGACGGCGGCAATGGCGACGATCGCGACCACCATTTCGAACGGATTCATGGAAAGTCTCCCTTGCTCCGCATCGGCGCAACGCAGGGACGCGCCGGGCGGGGTTCAACAGCTTTTCGTGTTTGCCGGCAATCATGCCGCTTTTTCGACCGGCGCCGGGGGTGGTTCGATGAACAGCGTCCCCGGCGCCGCGCCTGCTACCTCCGGCCCTTCCCGGCGGCCCTTCAGCGCAGGCTGTCGATCTCGTTGGCCAGGCGCGTGTTCCGGCTGGTATAATAGGTTTCGATATCCGCCAGCCGCCGGTCGATGTCGCGAAACTTCGACCGAACGTCGCGGGTCGATCGCGCCGGATTGGTGCGCACGCCCTGCCAGAATTTCTCGTCATCGCGGTCGGCATAGAGGCCGGCCGGCTTGTTCTCGGCGAAATAGGCGACGGCGAAATAGGCGATCAGCGTCCAGGGGAAGGCCCCCATCAGCGTCACCAGCACCGCGCCGACCCGAACCCAGACCACGTCGATCCCGCTATAGTCGGCGATGCCGGCGCACACGCCCATCCATTTGCCATTCTGCTTGTCGAGGTAGAATTTGGTGCGGCGGGCGGCCATGTCAGTTCCTCCGGTCGGGATTTTGGCGGTCGAAATCATAAACATCGTCATGCGACGGGCGAGCGGGGCGGAAATCGGGATTGTCGGCGGCGATGATGCGCTCGACCGTCTGCAGCCTTTCCTCCAGCCGCCGGGCCAGCAGGTGCAGCTCGTCCAGCAGCTTCTCATCCTCGTCGGTGATCTTGGGCGCCTGCTTCCATTTGGTAGTATAGTGCAGGATCAGCCACGGCATGCCGATGAACAGCATGCCGCAGATCATGATGGGCAGGAACACATCCTCCATATACTCACCCTTCCCTGTTCATGCTGGCTTTAAGCGCGGCGAGTTCGGCATCGACCTTGTCCGAAGCCTTCAGCTCGGCAATTTCTTCCTCGAGCGTCTTGGGCTGTTGTCCGAGGTTCATGGCGTCGGCGCGCCCCTCGGCCATGTCGACGCGGCGTTCCAGCATGTCGAAGCGGGCGAAGGCCTCATTCACCTTCTCGCCGGCATAGGCTTCGCGGACGCGCAGACGGTTGTGCGCGCTTTCCATCCGCGTAACCAGGCTGTTCTGCCGGGTGCGCGCCTCGCGCAGCTTGGCCTGCAGCTTGGCGATATCCTCCTCCGACGCCCTGAGCGCCTCGTCCAATATCTCGATCTCGTGGGACAATTGCTCGGCCATGTCGGCCGCCTTCTGCTTTTCGACCAGCGCGGCCTTGGCGAGATCCTCGCGGTCCTTGCTGAGCGCCAGCTGCGCCTTTTCGGTCCAGCTTTGCTGCAGCCCATCAAGGCGCGCGATATGGCGGCGCATTTCCTTCTGGTCGGCGATGGTGCGAGCGGCAGAGGCGCGCACCTCGACCAGCGTCTCCTCCATTTCGAGGATGATCATGCGGATCATCTTCGCCGGATCCTCCGCCTTGTCGAGCAGGTCGGTGACATTGGCGGCGATGATGTCGCGGGTGCGGGAGAAAATACCCATCTGAACTTCACTCCTGGTATCGAACTTGGTGGCCGCCTCAGGCGAGATAATAGAGGGCGGCGGGATTGTTATGGCCCGCGAGCACCGGGGCTTCGCTGGCCCGCGCCGGCCCCACCGCCGAAAGGACCAGGGTCGATCCGAACAGGATGGAGGCAAGGGCGATGGACAGCAATTGACCGATTTCGCGAATCTTGACGATGTCCTTTTCCATGATGGAAACTCCCTGATCTGGCCTTCGAACTTGTGCTGCTTGTCCGTGCAGCGACTTCCCCCGAAACATTGCAGGGGCCGTGCCAATTTGCCGAAGCGGCGGATTTGCGCGGGTTTGGCAGGGATGAAGAGACCGCGCGCCAATATGCCCCTTGCCGAAAGGTGGGAAATTTCACCATAAGTTGGGGATGGAGAAGAACACCCAGTTCATCGGCCAATCCTTCGCCTTCCTCGACGCGGTCGAGCAGGCCGGGCGCGCGGCCGAGCTCAACCGGCCGATCCTGGTCATCGGCGAGCGCGGCACCGGCAAGGAACTGATCGCCGAGCGGCTGCACCGCCTGTCCCCGCGCTGGGGCGAGCCGCTGATCGTCATGAACTGCGCAGCACTCCCCGAAACGCTGATCGAGGCGGAGCTGTTCGGGCATGAGCAGGGCGCCTTCACCGGCGCCGCCCGCGCCCGCGCGGGCCGGTTCGAGGAGGCCGATGGCGGGACGCTCTTCCTCGATGAACTGGGCACGCTATCGATGGCGGCGCAGGAACGTCTGCTGCGCGTCATCGAATATGGCGAAGTGACCCGCATCGGCGCGTCGCGGCCGATGACGGTCGACGTGCGCATCGTCGCCGCGACCAATGAGGACCTGCCCGCCGCGGCCGAGGCCGGCCGCTTCCGTGCCGACCTGCTCGACCGCCTCAGTTTCGAGGTCATCACCCTGCCGCCGCTACGCGCGCGGGAAGGCGATGTCGCCGTGCTGGCGGACCATTTCGGCCGGCGCATGGGCGCCGAGATCGGCTGGCCGCAATGGCCCGGCTTTTCCGCCGCCTGCATGGCGGAGCTGGAGGCGCATGGCTGGCCCGGCAATGTGCGCGAGTTGCGCAATGTCGTGGAGCGCGCCGTCTATCGCTGGGATGATCCGGCGCGGCCGATCGGGGGCATCGTCTTCGATCCCTTCGCGTCGCCCTGGAAACCGGCGGCGGCGCATGCCGCGCCAGCCGAAGCCGCGCCTGTGCTACGCGCCGAGGTCAGGGAAGCCGTGACCGACCTCAAATCAGCGGTGGACGCGCATGAGGCAGCGATCGTGCGCGCGGCGCTGGAGCGCTATCGCTATAACCAGCGCGCAACCGCCAAGGGCCTGGGGCTCACCTATGACCAGCTGCGCCACTGCATGAAGAAGCATGGCTTGAGTGCGGGGTGATCCCATTCGTCCTTCCCGCGAAAGCGGGAACCCATCTCCCACCCTCGCGACTGGGGAGACGCCAGGAGATGGGTCCCCGCTTCCGCGGGGATGACGGGGTTTTATGCTTACCGAGTTTATAATCAGCGCGTCGGCACAGGCTCCGCGCCCGAATAGTCGTAGAAGCCCTTGCCGGTCTTGCGTCCCAGCCAGCCGGCTTCGACATATTTCACCAGCAGCGGCGCGGGGCGATATTTGGGGTCGCCGGTCGTGTCCTGCAGCACCTTGCAGATTTCAAGGCAGGTATCGAGGCCGATGAAATCCGCCAGCGTCAGCGGCCCCATCGGATGATTGAGGCCCAGCATCACGCCCCTGTCGATGTCCACCACGCTGCCCACGCCCTCGCCGAGCGCGAACACCGCCTCATTGAGCATCGGCAGCAGGATGCGATTCACGACGAAACCCGGCGCATCGAATGCATGCACCACCTGCTTGCCGAGGCGCTTGGCGAAGGCTTCGACCGCGCTGACCGTCTCCGCGCTGGTGGCGAGGCCGCGAATGACCTCGACCAGCGCCATCACCGGCACGGGGTTGAAGAAATGGACGCCGACGAAACGCGTGGCGTCGGGCGCGGCCTGCGCCAGTCGGGTGATCGGGATGGAGGAGGTGTTGGAAGCCAGGATCGCGTCCGGCGCCAGCAGCTTGCCGACATTGCCGAAGATGCTGCGCTTGATCTCTTCGCGCTCGGTTGCCGCCTCGATCACCAGCTGCGCTTGGCCAAGCGGGGCGATGTCGCCGCTGGCGCGGATGCGGGCGAGGGCTGCATCGGCGGCGGCCTGTTCCAGCTTGCCCTTCTCGACCGCCCGGCCGAGTTGCCTGGCGATGCCCGCGCGGCCCTTTTCCGCGCGCTCCAGGTCGATGTCGTTCAGGATCACGTCATAGCCGGCCTGTGCCGACACCTGCGCGATGCCTGCGCCCATCTGGCCGGCGCCGATCACGCCCACGGTCCGGATCTCGGTCATAGCTTTACCTCCGCCTGAAAATATTTTGCCGTCACCTAGCGCCTGGGAAGGCAGGCGACCAGTGCTTTCGACCCCTTAGACAGCCGCCGCCGCGATACAATGCGGGACGGACAGCCCCGCCCGCCCGGCAAGATGGTTTCGGGCGCGGCAATTCCCGCTTTGCGCGCCGCGTGCATGATGGTTAAAAGGCCGCGCATGTCCGCCACTGACCTGCTGCCCGCGCCGGCGACCGGAAGGTTCATCGCCGCCGTGCATCATTTCCCGCTGCGCGTTTATTTCGAGGATACCGACCTGTCGGGCCTGGTCTATCACGCCAATTATCTGCGCTATATGGAGCGGGCGCGATCGGACATGCTGCGCGTCGCGGGCATCGACCAGCGCGCCGCGCAGGAGGAAGGGACGGGCGTCTACGCCGTCACCGACCTCAAGATCGCCTATCGCCGCCCGGCACGGCTCGACGATGACCTGCTGGTCGAAAGCGAAGTAACTGCTATCAGTGCCGCGACCTGCTCCATTCATCAAAGAGTCAGGCGGGGAGAGGAAATACTGACGGACGGCGAAGTCTCTGTCGCCTTCCTGACACCCAGGGGCCGCCCCACGCGGCAACCCAAGCCCTGGATCGCCATTTTCAGCCGTTTGATGAGAGGGGAAGACATCAACCCATGAGCCTTTCGATGCCCGCCGTTGGCGCCGCGGTCGGCGCTGCCGCCACCAGTGCCACCATTTCGCCGCTGAACCTGTTCCTGCAGGCCGACATCGTCGTGAAGGTGGTGATGCTGGGCCTGCTGCTGGCCAGCATCTGGACCTGGGCGATGATCATCGGCTTCAGCTTCACCCTGCGCCGGGCGAGCAAGCAGAGCAGCGCCTTCGAGGCCGATTTCTGGAAAGCGGAGGATATCGACCGTTTCTACGAAGCGCGCGGCAAGTCCGAATTTCCCGCCGCCAAGGTGATGGCCGCCGGCGTCACCGAATGGCGCCGATCGACCGCGCAGAAGGTGATCGACCGCGACGGCACGCGCGACCGGCTGGCGACGTCCATGTCCAGCACCATCGCGGCGGAGGTCGACCGGCTGTCGGATCGGCTCAACATCCTCGCCACCATCGGGTCGGTCGCGCCCTTCGTCGGGCTGTTCGGCACCGTCTGGGGCATCATGCGCGCCTTTACCGCGATCGCAGCCGAGCAGAACAGCTCGCTCGCAGTCGTCGCGCCGGGCATCGCCGAAGCGCTGTTCGCGACCGCCATCGGCCTGTTCGCGGCGATACCGGCGGTGATCGCCTATAATCGCTTCAGCCATGGCATCAACCGTATGGAATCCAAGCTGACCCGCTTTGCCGACAGCTTCTATTCGACGCTGAGCCGTGAGCTGGAGGCGCAGCGGTGACGGCGATCCGGATCGCCGTCATCCCAGCCACCCTCGTCATCCCAGCGAAAGCTGGGATCTCGGGAGGCCTGGTGTGCGCTTTCCCGCCTGAGATGCCAGCTTTCGCTGGCATGACGGGAGGTCGATAACATGGCCATGTCCGGTCCTCCCTCCGGCCGCCGGGGTCGCGGCCGCGCGCCGATGGCGGACATCAACGTCACCCCGCTGGTCGACGTCATGCTGGTGCTGCTGATCATCTTCATGGTGACGGCGCCGTTGCTCGTCACCGGCGTGCCGGTGAACCTGCCCGAAACCCGCGCCAAGGGGCTGGATCAGGACCAGAAGCCCAAGGTCGTGTCGATCGACCGCGACGGCGCCATCTATATCGACGAGGATGAGGTCAGCGATGCCGACCTGCCCGACCGCCTGGCCGAAATCGCCGCCGCCAATGCCGGCAAGCCGGAGCCGCAGCAGATCTTCCTGCGCGCCGATACCGGGCTCGACTATGGCCGGGTGATGCGGGTGATGGGCGAACTCAACCGCGCCGGCCTCAACAAGGTCGCGCTCGTCAGCACCGGCGCCGAGGACGGCGCTGTCAGCCGTCGTTCAGAATAGGGGCCATAGGACTTGGCGATGGAACGCGCGGAGAAGATCGGCCTTGGCGTGGCGACGGCGGGACATGTCCTGCTGTTCGGCCTGCTGTCGGCCGGTTTCCTCGCCACCCCCAATCCGCTGAAGCTGAACTCGCCGCCGATGGACGTCAGCCTGGTGGATGAGGTCGACCTGAAATCGATGGCCCCGCAGGTGTCGACCGCGCCGCCCCCGCCCAGCGTCGCGCCGGAAGAAGGCCCGACCGAGGACGCTGCGCCCGCGCCGGTTCCGGAGCCCACGCCGGCGCCCGAGCCGACCCCCGCGCCGCCGCCGCCCAAACCCGCGCCGAAACCGAAGCCCGCGCCCGAAAAGCCCGCGCCCAAGCCGAAACCCACGCCGCCCAAGCCCAAGCCCGCCGCGGCCGCGCCGACCCCCGCGCAGCAGAAGGCCAAGCCCAAGACAAACACGCCGCCCGCCCGCGCCTCCGGCCAGGGCAAGGCGGAAAAGCCCAAGGGCTCGCTGCTCGGCCGCGATTTCCTAAAAGGGATCGACACCGACGCCGACGCCCCGCGCAAGCCCGCGCCGCCGCCCGCCGCCGCCATGGGGCCGGCGCAGAAGGCCGCGCTGGACGCGGAAATCCGCCGCCAGCTCAAGCCCCATTGGCGTCCGCCCTCAGGGGCCGACGCCGACCAGCTGGTGACGTTGCTCGAAGTACGGCTCGACAAGAGCGGGAATGTGATCGGCGCGCCCGAAGTGATCGACCAGCTCGGCGTTACGGCCAGCAACCGCCCCCAGGCGCAGCTCCATGCCGAGCGCGCGATCCAGGCGGTCAAGCTGGCATCGCCCTTCCGCAACCTGCCGCCCGAATTTTACGAACAATGGAAATGGCTCCGGCCACTCCGCTTTGACGCGAGGCTGAACCGATGATGACGACCTTTTTGCGCCGCTTGGGGCTGGCCGCCACCGCCTTCATGGCCTTTGCCGTCCCGGCATCCGCCCAGCTTTCGGTGGACGTGACCGGCGAGATCGACAGCAATCTGAAGATCGTCGTGCCCGCCCTCCCCGCGCAGGCGGAAGTCTCGACACCCGCCGGTTCCTCGACCGAGCTTGGCCGCAAGATCGCCGAAGTGATCGCGCAGGACCTCAAGGGCTCCGGCCTCTTTGCCCCTTCCGGCCCGAGCGGCATCCCGACCATCGGCTTCCCCGAAGTCACCAGCCCGGCCTATGACAAATGGGGCGCCTATCAGGCGCTGGTCCAGGGCTTCATCCGCACCACCGGCGGGGAAGCGGACATCACCGTGGGCTGCTATCTTTACGACGTCGCGCTCCGCCAGGAGCTGACCCGCCAGGGCTATGTCGTCGCCCCGCGCGACTGGCGCCGCGCCGCGCACAAATGCGCCGATGCCATCTATGCGCGCCTGTCGGGCGAAAGTCCCTTCTTCGACAGCCGCATCGCCTATATCGCCGAGAGCGGCCCCAAGGGGAACCGCACCAAGCGGCTCGCCATCATGGATTCGGACGGCGCCAACCACCGCTTCATCACCAACGGCCAGTCGATCGCGCTGACCCCGCGCTTCTCGCCCGATTACAAGTCGATCGTCTATGTAAGCTATCTGGGCAGCCGGGTGCGCATCTATGTCTATGACATCGGCACCGGCCGCCAACGCCTCGTGACGGAAAGCAACAACGCCACCTTCGCCCCGCGCTGGTCGCCCGATGGTCGCAACATCCTGTTTTCCATGGCGGTCGCGGGCAATACCGACATATATCGCGTCGCGGCGCAGGGCGGATCGCCCGTCCGCCTCACCACCGCGCCCGGCATCGATGTCGGCGGCAGCTATTCGCCCGACGGCACCCGCATCGTCTTCGAAAGCGATCGTTCGGGCAGCCAGCAGGTCTATGTGATGAACGCCGACGGATCCGGCCAGCGCCGCATCAGCCATGGCGGCGGCCGCTATGCGACGCCCGAATGGAGCCCGCGCGGCGACCTGATCGCCTTCACCAAGATTTCGGGCGACTTCAAGATCGCGGTCATGACCCCCGATGGCGACAATGAGCGCATCCTGACCAACGGCTGGCAGGACGAGCAGCCCAGTTGGTCGCCCAATGGCCGCGTGCTGCAGTTCTTCCGCACGACGCCGGGTCGCGACGGGTCGAGCCAAGTCTGGCAGGTCGACCTGACCGGCGTCAACGAACGCCGCATCCCCACGCCCTTGAGCGGCTCCGATCCCGCCTGGGGCCCGCTGCTTCCCTGATACGGAACCACGTCGTCGCGAAAGCGTAACGACCCTATACCCTTTTCAAGGAGACCCCCGATGAAACTGTCCCGCCCCCTTTTGATCGCCGCGTCCGTCCTGGCGCTCGCCGCCTGCGGCAAGAAGGCGCCCAAGGAGCTGCCGCCCCCGCCCGCCGGCGACACGACCACGCAGACCACGACGCCCCCGCCTTCGGGCCCGGCCAAGGGCAGCCAGGAGGATTTTGTCGCCTCGGTCTCGTCCGATCGCATCTTCTTCGACACCGACCAATATGATGTCGACGCACAGGACCAGCAGACGCTGCAGAGCCAGGCCGCCTGGCTGCAGCAAAACCCCAATGTCCGCGTCACGATCGAAGGCCATGCCGACGAGCGCGGCACCCGCGACTATAATATCGCGCTGGGTGAACGCCGCGCCAACGCCGCGAAAAACTATCTCGCCTCGCTGGGCATCGACCCCAGCCGCCTCAACACGGTCAGCTATGGCAAGGAACGCCCCGCCGCGCTCGGTTCCGACGAGGCCGCCTGGGCGCAGAACCGCCGCGCGGTGACGGTGACTGTCCAATATTAAGGTTGGCCAATATTAAGGTTGGCCAATATTGAGGTTGGCCAATATTGAAGCCTTTGGGTCGCAACCACTGCTTCAGGGAGCCCGTCGGTCGGAAGATCGGCGGGCTTTTCCGCAGGGGCGATCCCGGCGACATTGGCGACCCATCCTCTCTCCTTAGAGCGGGATTCAGGACCATCCACCGCCAAGCGCCAGGAAGATGGCGATCTGGTCCTGCACCAGCTGGACCCGCGCCGCCGCCGCCGAAGCCTCCGCGCTCGCCAGGCTGCGCTGCGCATCCAGCAGCGACAGGAAGTCGCTGCGGCCGAAGCGGAACAGCTTGGCTGCTTGGGTCGCCGAAACGCCCGCGCTGTCCCGCGCCCGGTCGAGCGCCACCGCCTGTTCGGCATGGCGCCGATAAGTTTCCAGCGCGGTCTCGGTCTGGCGCAGCGCCTCCAGCACCGCGCCGTCAAAGCGCGCCAGATCGGCCTGCACCTGCGCATCGGCCTGGGCGATCCTGGCCTTCACCACCGGGCGGTTGGGGAAGCTCCAGCTGATCAGCGGCCCCAGGCTGAAACCCAAGGCCGAACCCGACCCGAAATCCTTGAGCGGGCCGGCCAGGCCCACCGATCCGCCGATGCTGACCTGTGGATACAGGTCCGCCATCGCCACGCCCAGCGTCGCGGTGTCCGAGGCAATGGTCCGCTCCGCCTGCCGGACGTCGGGCCGCCGCCGGATCAGCGCCGCGCCATCCCCCACCGGGAGAGGCGCGCGCAAGGCGGGCAAGGTCGCACAGCCCTCCACATCCCTGGGATAATCCGCGGGCGGCCGCCCAAGCAGGGTCGCCAGCAGATACAGGCCCGATTGCCGTTGGGCCGCGAAAGCAGGGAGCGCTGCCTCGCTCGCATCCACCGCCGCCTGCGCCCGGCTGACATCGAAAGCGGTGCCGCGCCCGCCCTTGAACAGCCGTCGCGTCGCCGTCAGCGTATCGCGCTGCAAGGCGACCACGCGCCGGTTCACGGCCAAGGAATAGTTGGCGGTGCAGACCTCCGCATAGGCCCTGGCCGTCGCCGCCGCGACGCTCACCCGCACATAGTCGCGTGCGGCCGCCACCGCTTCGACCTGGGCGCCGCTCGCTTCGATCGCGCGTTTGATCCGGCCATTGAGGTCCAGCGGATAGGCAGCGCTGAGGCCCAAATCATAGCTGACCGATCCAGGCAGATGCTGCGTCACGCCCGAAGGCCGCGCCAGAGTCTCGCCGCCGCTGATGGTGGTGCCGACCTGCCGCCCCGCCTCGGTTTCGCGCAGCACGGCTTGGGCAGCAATCAGGTTCGCCTCCGCCACGCGCAGATCAGCGTTGGCGCCGAGCGCTTGAGAGATCAGCGCATCCAGCCTGGGATCATTATAAAGCTGCCACCAATGATCGGGCAGTTCGGCATTGCCAAACGCCGCCCCCTGCGCGGCGACAAAGGCTCCCTGCGCACCCGGCGCGGTCGCGGCCGATTTTTCCGGTGGGCGATAATCCGGCCCCGCCGTCGCGCAGGCGGCCAGCGCCATGGCCAGCATGGGCGTCCATATTGCCTTACGCATGGCGGCAGGCACCCGGCTTCTCTTCCTTTTTCGCCGGTTCGATCGTCACCGTGGCGGTGCGGCCGGCGATCAGCTTCACCTCAGCCGGCACCTTGGTCAGCTTCACCCGCACCGGGATGCGCTGGGCGAGGCGCACCCAGGAAAAGGTCGGCTCGACCGTGGGCAGCAGGTTGCCGCTGTCGGTACGGCTGCTGTCGTTGATGCCATAGGCGATGCTCTCGACCCGCCCGTGCAGGTCCTGCGCCTCGCCCATCAGCCGCACCGTCACCCGCGCGCCGATGCAGACCAGGGGCAGCTTGGTTTCCTCAAAATAGCCCTCGATGCGCAGGCTGTCGCGGTCGACCAGCGCCATTGCCTGGGTGCCGGCGGCAACGAAATCGCCCGGATGCAGGTCAAGGTTCGTGACCACGCCATTGACCGAGGCCAGCACCCGCGTCCGCTTGAGGTTGAGTGCTGCCGCATCGCGCGCGCTCATCGCCTCGGCGAGCGCGGCCTCAGCCATCGCGACCTTGGCGACATTCTGCTCATGGCTTTCCGCCGCGACCAGATCGCCCAGTGCCAAATCGCGGCTCGCTTCCCGCCGCGCCTGGCCCAAAGTCGCCCTGGCGGAAGCAATCCGCGCTTCGGCCTGCTCCAGCGCCAGCGCATAACGCGGCCGGTCCAGCACGAACAGCAGGTCGCCCGCTTTCACCGGCTGATTGTCATGCACCGCCACGGACGTCACCAGCCCACTGATATCCGGCGTCACCCGCACCACATCGGCACGCACCCGTCCATCGCGCGTCCAGGGGCTGCGCTCATAATGGTTCCACATCCAGATCGCGACCAAAATGGCGGCGATAACGATGACGATGGTGGCGCCGCTGCGGACCAGCGTGGCGGAAAGACGGTTCATAGGCGGATTCCAAAACGGGGAATGAGGAGGGCGAGCGCGCCCAGCATCAACACGAAAATGCTGAGGTCGACCGCCGCGCGATAGGCAAGAAAGCGATAGAGGCCCAAGGCGCCGATCAACCGGGTCACGCCCCAGCTGAGCAGCAGCGCGACCAGCGCCAGCAAAAGGAGGGTCGGCACATAGACGCCGCCCAGGGCGATCTCTCCGGTCATGCCGTCATCCCCCGATAGCCCGGACTGTCGGGGAAAAGGTTGCGGCGCAGGCTGACGAGGCCCAGTACCCCCTCCCGCCGGACCGCCGCACCGGGATATTGCGCCAGATCGCCAATGGCCCGGTCGATGTCCGCCAGCAGGGCGCCGCCGGCAGGTTTGGGCGCCGCCGGGTCCAGTCCGCGATAATAAGCGCTCACCCCCGTCAGCACATCGGCCAGCGGCGCGGCCTCCGCGACCGGCAGGTCCATGCGCAACTGCCGCAGTTCGCCGATGGCGACGCCGGTGCGCAAATCGCGCAGCGCATCATAGAGCGGCCGCCCGCTATCGGTGCCCATGGCCGCCAGCCTTGGCGCCAGCAGGGCGATACGATCGAGCATCCGGTTGATCCAGCCGCGCACATCGGGCGGCGTGCGTACCAGCGTCGCCCGGTTGGCGATATCGGCCCAGCCTGCGCGCACCGTCCGCCGGATCGCGCCCTCGACGCCCGCGGACTGCAACAGCCCCGCCATGATGATCGCGTACCATATGCCGACCAGCTGCGCGACCGTGCCATTGGCATAGCTGGCGAAGGCGTTTACATAGCGGTCCGACAGCAGCACCGGGCTGCCCAGCCCCAACAGCGTCGGCAAGGCTATGCCCATCCAGCGCGGCGAGGCGATCATCGTGCCCAGCAGCAGCAGCATCGGCGCATAGGCCGCCGCCAGCATCCCGAAACCATCCAGCCGGGGCATGATGGCATAGCCATAGACGGCCCCCAGCAGCGAGGCGGCGATGGTGCCGATCATGAAGCCCTTGAGCGGCGCCAACGGATTGTCCGATGCCGCGAACAGCGCCAGGAACACCCCCGCCAGCATCACGGCGCTGCCGCCGTCCTTCCAGCCGCTGCCGATCCACAGGGCGCAGCCCAGCGCAACCGTGACGAAGGCGGCAAAGGCGCCCCGCGCCGCGCCGGCGACATCCTTGTGCAACTCTCTGTTGCGCCGCCCTTCCAGCAGCTCAGCAACGCGCGGACTGACGGGGGTGCGGCTGTGCGTCACCATCTGGTCGTAGAGGTCGCGGCAGTCGCGATGCGCCGCGATCAGCGTGGCAAGCCGCGCATAGAGGCTGAGGCGCATCATGTCGGCCCAGCCCATGTCGGCCTGTGCCGCCGGCTCCATCAGCGCGCAGCGGGCGATCAGCGCATCCGCCGCCGCCGTGCGCACCGAACGATCTTCACCCGGATGGGCGATCCAGGCGCGCGCCTCATCGATGAGCGCGACTGTTTCGGGGGGCACGATTCCCCCGCTCGCTTGCTTGAGGTTGGCCAGCCGATCCTCCACCGCCCCGCCCAGCGGCAGGAGCAGCGACAACTGGTCCTGCATCGCCCGCACCGTGCGCACGCGCGGCGCCAGGCGGGAAATGTCGAAGGGCAGATGCACCGACATCTGGTGCAGTTCGGTAATGTCCTGCGCCAGACGGCGGCGTTCGGCCGCCAGCCCTTCGACCGGCTCCAGCGCGATGGCGTCATGCGACCAGCGCTCGGCATCGCGCAGCATCGCCTCGACCCGGGCGAACAGCAGGTTGGTGATCGATCCGGGGAAGACGACGCCGTGGATCAGGCTGCCGCACAGGATGCCGATGGTGATTTCCTGCACACGCAGCGTCGCGACCATGAAGATGGTCTGCGGCATGTCGACGTCGGGAAAGACGATGAGGCAGGCGCTGTAGCCCGCCAGCACGAACATATAGGAGCGCGGCGTGCGGTCGAGCAGTGAAACGAACACGCACAATGCCAGCCACAGCGCCATGGCGAGCGACAGCAGTTCGGGCGCATTGACCAGCGGCGGGACGATGGCGACGGCGAAGATCGCACCGACCAGCGTTCCCATCACCCGGAACACCGCCTTGGAAATCACCGCCCCGGCGAGCGGCTGGGCGACGATATAACTGGTCAGGAACGCCCAATAGGGCCGCTCCAACCCGATGCTGAGCGCGATGAACAGCGCCAGCATCGCCGCCGCGAAACATTTCAGCGAAAACAGCGCCGCCGGCCAGCCGATGCGCTCGCTCCAGCTTCTGAGCATGGGATCAGCGGCCCCGGCGCTCGGTCATCCGCTGCTCCAGCAGGTTCAGCAGATTGACCGCAATTTCGATGGCGGCGTCCGGCACGCCATCCAGCAACTCACGCCGCAAATCGGCCAGCCTGGTTTCGATCCGGCCCACCAGCCTCTGTCCTTCCGGCGTGAAGGCGACCCGGTTCGACCGTCGATCATCGGGATTGGCAATGCGCTCGACAAGGCCCGCCGCCTGCAATTGATCCAGCGTCCGTACCAGCGAAGGCTGGGTGATGCCCAGTTCATCGGCCACATCGGCCTGCCGCGCATTCGGACCCAGCCGAGCGAGATAGATCAGGCACCAGCCCGCGCTGTTGGACACGCCGAATTCGGCCAGCGTCTGATCGGCCAGTTGCCGCCATTTGCGCGTCACCTGCGGCAGCTTGTGCGCCAGAACGCGCTTATGTTCGGAACGGGACATTTGTGTTAGGTAGCTAACTAATCTCCTACGTCAAGGATTTGTTTCATTTTGCCACGCCCCACTCGTTGTTCAATCGCCGTTCCGGTGGAGGCGGGAACGCATCTCCCGCCCGTTGCGCTTGACGGCATGGCGCGGAGAGGAATTCCCGCCTTCGCGGGAATGACGGGGGAATGTTAAGCCCCGATCAGCCCCGGCGCGTACCCGAAAAGCCCGCTGCACCGAAAGCGCCCAATTGCATGGTGCCGGTGATGCTGTTGCCGCTCACCTCCGCCTCGCAGTCCAGCGTCATCGGCATGGGGATGGTCATATTCATCTTCCACGTCAGCTTGTTGCCATCGACCTTGCCCTCGCCCACGTCGAGCGAGCCCATCATGCCTGCAAAGGTGCCGTGGAAGCTGTCGCCCGAGCTGATAACGGTCAGCACGCCATTCTGGTCGCCCATCGGGGTCTTCGCCACGCAATCATAGGCACCATCTACCGAAGCCATGTCTGTCCTCCTTTACGTTAGCGTCAATCCGCTAATGTCCCCATTTCCACCGGAAGGCCGACCGCGTCAAGCTGCGGCTTCACCAGCTTCGCGTCGCCCACGACCACCCAGATCAGCCGGTCGGGATTGATCGCCTCCCGCGCCGCCTTGTCGAGATCGGCCGCGGTCATCGCCCGATAGACTTGCGGAAGGGTGGCATAATAATCGTCCGGCCGCCCGAGCATCCTGTTGCGCATCATCGCGCCCAGCAGATCGGACGAGGTTTCGAAGCTGCCCGGCAGCGACAATATCTGGCTGTTGATCGTCTGGTTGCGCTCGGCCTCGGTCGTGCCCTTGGTCGTCAGGAAGTCGCTGATATCCTTGCGGGCGGCGGTGATGGATTCGCCGGTCTTGTCGGTCTGCACCGGCGCATAGACCAGCAGCGGGATGGTTTCCTTGACCCCCGGCAGGCCCGTTCCGGCAGAATAGGCCCAGCCCTTGCTCTCACGCAGGTCCATGATCAGGCGCGATGTCGTGCTGCCGCCCAGCACCTCGTTCGCGGTGATCAGCGTCACCGGATTGTCCGTGCCCGCCTTGTTGGTGAGCAGGCCCGCGAGGATCATCGACTGCGGGCTTTGCGGCTTGTCGACCAGGATGATCCGCGACGGGCGCAGCATGCGGTCCATGCGGAACAGCTTGGCGCCCTTGGCGACCTTGGGCGCCTTCCAGTCGCCGAAGCGCTTTTCCAGCAGCGGCAGCACATCGGCCAGATTGGTGTCGCCGGTCACGAAGATCGTCGCATTGTCGGGCCGCATCCATGTGTCATGGAAGGCGACCAGATCGGCCCGCGTCACCGCCTTGACGCCACTTTCCGTGCCGGAGCCGGTGAAGGGGATGCCGTAGGGATGCGCCTGCCCATAAAGCAGCGGCGGCAGCAGGCGCTGCGCGATCGGCATGGGCTCGGTCTTTTCCGCCGCGATGCGGGTGAGGATTTGCCCGCGCAGACGCTCCACCTCGGCCGGGGCAAAGGCCGGGTTGCGGATCACATCGGCCAGCAGGCCCAGCGACGCATCCAGATTGGGCTTGAGCGCATAAAGGCCGACATTGGTCGCATCCATGCCATTGCCCGCGCTGATCGAAGCGCCGAGGCGCTCCTGCTCCTCGGCAATCTGCACCGAGCTGCGGCTGGTCGTGCCTTCGTCCAGCAGCGCCGTGGTCAGGCCCGCCGTGCCCAGCTTCGCCTTGTCGTCGGCGGCGTTGCCCGCGTCGAAGGACACCGACACCCGCACCACCGGCACCGTCGCCCGGCGCGCAAAGACCACCGGGATGCCGTTCTTCAGGGTCGCATGCTCGACCGCCGGGAATTCCAGATCCTTGACCGGCTCAATCCCCGGTTCTGCGATCTTGGTGGGCGGCGGTGGCGTGGCGGCCACAGGCGCGGGCTTTTTCGGATCGCGGAAATAGGCGGGGTGATGGATGGCATTGCCGGCCAGCGCATTATCCTCCGCCGAACGCTCGCCCGGCGCCACGGTCAGGCGGAATACCGGCCTTCCGAGCCATTTGCGCGCGGCCTCGCTCACCGACTGCGGCGTGGCGGCGGCATAGGTAGCGAGGTCCTTCTTATATTTGGCCGGGTCGCCCGAATAGACCGCCCCCTCGGCCAGCGTTACCGCCTTGCCGGCAAAGCCGCCGACCTTTTCCAGACCGCCGATGGTGCCGGAAAGCTGCTGCGTCGCGGCGCGCTGCACCTCGTCGGCGCTCGGCCCCTTGGCGAGATAATCGGCGAGCAGCTGGTCCAGCCGCTTTCCCACCGCCACAGGGTCCTGCCCCGGCTTCACGTCGACCGTGATCTCGGCGATGCTGAGCTTTTCGAAGGGCTCGATGCTGGCCTTGACGCCGACTGCGACCTTCTCGTTCCGCACAAGGATATTGTCGAGCCGCGATGACCCCAGCCCGCCGAACACCGCCATCGCCAGATCAAGCTGCGGCAGTTCGTCGCTATTGACCCCCGGCACGATCCAATTGCGGTAGAGCCGGGTGGCCGCGACATTGTCGTGCATCACCTTCCCGACATCTTGCCCAAGCGTCGGCACGGTCGCATCCACATCCTGGGGGATGGGACCGGCGGCGATATTGCCGAACCACTTCTCGACCTTCGCCCTGGCGGTCGGCACGTCGATGTCGCCGGCCAGCACCAGCACGGCATTGTTCGGGCCATAATGGGTCTTGAACCAGTTCTGCACGTCGGTAAGGCTGGCCGCGTTCAGGTCCGCCATCGAACCGATGGTCGAGTGGCGATAGGGGTGCCCCTCCGGCAGCATCGCGGCGAGCTGGGCATATTCGACAAGGCCATAGGGCTCATTCTCGCCCATGCGCTTTTCATTCTGCACGACGCTACGCTGGGCATCGAGCTTGGTCTGGGTGACGGCGCCGAGCAGATGTCCCATCCGGTCGGATTCCAGAAACAACGCCCGGTCGAGCGCGCCGGTCGGCACCGTCTCGAAATAATTGGTGCGGTCGAACCATGTCGTGCCGTTCCAGTCGGTCGCGCCGATATCCTCCAGCCGCCCGAAAAACGGCCCATCCGCATTTTCCGAGCCATAGAACATCAGATGCTCGAACAGATGGGCAAAGCCGGTCTTGCCCCTGGGTTCGAAGCGCGACCCGACATGATACCAGACCGACACCGCCACCACCGGCGCCTTGCGGTCGGTGTGGACGATGACGCGCAGACCGTTTTTCAGCGTGAATTGCTCATAGGGAATGTCCACCGCCGCCACCAGGCTGGAGAGCGGCGCGGGCGCGGCCAAACCGGTCGTCCCGGAAGCCGGAACCCGGGCCGCCGCCGCCTGCATCGTCGGCACGAGGGCGAGCGAGGACAGACCAAGCATCAAGGCGAGCCGGCGCGAGAAGGGAGAAAGGGTCATCAGCGCCTCATCACATCAACAAAAAAGACGGCGCGACGGCCGGTCGCCGCGCAGCATAGCAAGGCGTTTTAGCCGCGCAATACGCATTCCACTGGACAGCGCCGCGGGGAAATATAGGCTTCAGAATCAAACCATAAGATGAGAGGTGTCTGTCCTGATGCGCCTGCGTGCCCTGTGCTTCGCTTCGCTTCTCTCCCTGACCCTGGCCGTACCGACGGCCGCATTGGCCGAGGCCGCCGCCGACATATCGGCAGGCGAGATGCGCGCCGACATAGGATTCCTGGCCGACGATCTGCTGGAAGGGCGCGATGCCGGGACACGGGGTTACGACATAGCGGCGCGCTATGTCGCCGCCCGCTTCGAAATGCTGGATTTGCAACAGGCGCTGCCGGGCAGCTGGTATCAGCCCGTGACGCTGAGCGTGGCGCGGCTCGACCGGAAGGAGGCGGCGGCGCTGACGATCGGGGGCCGCCGGTTCGGCAATGGCGGCGACGTCGCGATCAACGCCTTCGGCCGGGAGCCGCGGCAAAGCGTGGAGGCACAGGCGGTGTTCGTCGGCTACGGCCTCAAGTCCGACCGCGAGAGGATCGACGATTATGCCGGCCTCGACCTCAAGGGCAAGTTCGCGGTGGCGCTGTCGGGATCGCCCGTCGGCATGCCGAGCGAGATAGGCGCGCATCTGGCGGCGGAAAAAGCGATGGCGGCGCAGCAGGCCGGCGCGATCGGGCTGATCACCATATTCAGCACCGGCCAGCCTGCCCGCATGCCCTGGGAAAGGGTGCGCGACCGGATCGACGACCCGGTAGTGAGCTGGCTCGACGCGGACGGGCAGCCCTATGTGCGCACGCCGGGCATCCGCGCGACGGCCTTCGTCAACAACGGCGCCGCCGAAGCCCTGCTGGCCGGCTCCGGTCGGACGCTTGCCACCATTCACGCGGAAGCGGCGAAAAGCTGGGGCAGGCCGCGGGGCTTCGCGTTGAAACCCACGGTCAGGCTGGAGCGCAGCAGCAGCGTCGCCACCGCGGACAGCCGGAACGTGATCGCGCTCCTGCCGGGGGCGGACCCCGACCTCAGGAATGAATATGTGCTGCTGATGGCGCATCTCGACCATCTGGGGATCAGGGAAAGCGCCAAGGGCCCGGACAAGCTCTACAACGGCGCGATGGACAATGCCTCCGGCGTCGCGACCATGCTGGCGGTGGCCAAGGCTTTTGCGGAGGCGCGCAGCCGGCCCAGGCGGTCGATCCTGTTCGCCGCCGTGACGGCCGAGGAAGACGGGCTGCTGGGGTCGCAATATCTGGCGAAGAACCCGGTCCTGCCCAAGGACGGCAAGCTGGTGGGCGTCGTCAATCTCGACATGCCGATCCTGACCTACGACTTCCGCGATGTCATTGCCTTCGGCGCCGAACATTCGACGCTGGGGCCGATCGTGGAAAAGGCGGCGCGAGCTTCAGGCGTCACCCTCTCGCCCGATCCGCTGCCCAATGAAGGGCTGTTCACGCGATCCGACCATTATCGCTTCGTGCAGGAGGGGGTGCCTTCCGTCTTTCTGATGACGGGCTTCGCCGGCCCAGGGCGGGAGGCGTTCGAACGATTTCTGAAAACGGACTATCATCAGCCGTCGGACCAGATCAACCTGCCCTTCCACTGGCAGGCGGCCGCGAAATTCGCGCGGGTCAACTACGCCATCGCAAGAGGCATTGCCGACGCTGCGGAAGCGCCGCGCTGGTATCAGGGCGATTTCTTCGGCGATATATTCGCCCCGCAGGCGGCGAAAGCGGCAAAGCGCTGAAGATGATCGACGGGTTGGAAATATTTGCCGGGCGCCCTTGTGTGGCTTTTAAGCAACACTACATCGCTGACACTCTCACTCTCAAGAGGATAGCATGAACCTCGAGAAATTCACTGATCGCGCCAAGGGATTCCTCCAGTCGGCGCAGACCGTCGCGATCCGGATGAACCATCAGCGGATCAGTCCGGAACATCTGTTGAAGGCGCTGCTGGAAGACAATCAGGGCATGGCGTCGGGCCTGATCAAGGCGGCGGGCGGCGACCCGGCCGTGGCGCTGCGCGAGACGGACGCGGCGCTGGCGAAGGTGCCGGCGGTGTCCGGTTCGGGCGCGCAGCAGACCCCGGGGCTCGACAATGATGCGGTGCGGGTGCTGGACAGCGCCGAGCAGGTCGCGGCCAAAGCGGGCGACAGCTTCGTGACGGTCGAGCGACTGCTGCTGGCGCTGACACTCGCCACCACCACGGCGGCGGGCAAAGCGCTGGGCGCGGCGGGCGTGAAGGCGGAAACGCTGAACGCCGCGATCAACAATCTGCGCGGCGGGCGTAGCGCCGACACGGCAGGCGCGGAGGATCGCTATGACGCGCTCAAGAAATTCGCCCGCGACCTGACCGACGCGGCGCGCGCGGGCAAGCTCGATCCCGTCATCGGCCGCGACGAGGAAATCAGGCGGACGATCCAGATCCTGGCGCGGCGGACCAAGAACAACCCCGTCCTCATCGGCGACCCCGGCGTCGGCAAGACCGCCATCGCGGAGGGCCTGGCGCTGCGCATCGCCAATGGCGACGTGCCCGATACGCTGAAGGACCGCAGCTTGATGGCGCTCGACATGGGGTCGCTGATCGCGGGTGCCAAATATCGCGGCGAGTTCGAGGAGCGGCTGAAGGGCGTGCTTGACGAGGTGAAGGCCGGCGAAGGGCAGATCATCCTGTTCATCGACGAGATGCACACGCTGATCGGCGCGGGCAAATCGGAAGGCGCGATGGATGCGGGCAATCTGCTGAAGCCTGCCCTCGCGCGCGGCGAACTGCATTGCATCGGCGCGACGACGCTGGATGAATATCGCAAATATGTCGAGAAGGATCCCGCGCTCCAGCGGCGCTTCCAGCCGGTGTTCGTGGGCGAGCCGACGGTGGAGGATACCATCTCCATCCTGCGGGGCTTGAAGGAAAAATATGAACTGCACCATGGCGTGCGGATCACCGATGGGGCGATCGTCAGCGCGGCGACGCTCGGCAACCGCTACATCACGGACCGCTTCCTGCCCGACAAGGCCATCGACCTGATGGACGAGGCCGCGTCGCGCCTGCGCATGGAGGTGGAGTCCAAGCCCGAGGAGATCGAGACGCTCGACCGGCGGATCATCCAGCTCAAGATCGAGCGCGAGGCGCTCAAGAAGGAGACCGACAAGGCTTCGGCGGATCGTCTGGCGGCGCTGGAGGAGGATCTGGCGAACCTCGAACAGCAGTCGGCCGAACTGACCCAGCGCTGGCAGGCGGAGAAGGACAAGATCGCGGGCGAAAGCAGGCTCAAGGAACAGCTGGACGTGGCGCGGCTGGAACTGGAGCAGGCGCAGCGCGGCGGCGACCTCGCCAAGGCGGGTGAGCTGGCCTATGGCACCATTCCCGATCTGGAGCGCAAGCTGGCCGAGGCGCAGGGCGCGACCGAAGGGGCCATGCTGCGTGAGGAGGTGACGAGCGAGGATATAGCCTCGGTCGTGTCGCGCTGGACCGGCATCCCCGTCGACAAGATGATGGAAGGGGAGCGCGAGAAGCTGCTCGCCATGGAAGCGGAACTGGGCAAGCGGGTCATCGGCCAGGCCGATGCGGTGAAGGCCGTGTCGACCGCCGTGCGCCGGTCGCGCGCGGGGTTGCAGGACCCGAACCGGCCGCTGGGGTCGTTCCTGTTCCTCGGCCCCACCGGCGTCGGCAAGACGGAACTGACCAAGGCGCTGGCCGGATTCCTGTTCGACGACGACAGCGCGATGGTGCGCATCGACATGAGCGAGTTCATGGAGAAGCACAGCGTCGCCCGGCTGATCGGCGCGCCTCCGGGCTATGTCGGCTATGAGGAAGGCGGCGTGCTGACCGAAGCCGTCCGCCGCCGGCCCTATCAGGTCGTGCTGTTCGACGAGGTCGAAAAGGCGCATGGCGATGTGTTCAACGTGCTGCTGCAGGTGCTGGACGACGGCCGCCTGACCGATGGGCAGGGGCGCACGGTGGACTTCACCAACACGATCATCGTGCTGACGTCGAACCTGGGCAGCCAGTTCATCGCCAGCCTTGCCGACGACGAGCCGGTGGAGAAGGTCGAGGATCAGGTGATGGACATCGTCCGCGCCCATTTCCGGCCGGAATTCCTGAACCGTCTGGACGAGGTGATCCTGTTCCACCGGCTGGGTGCGAGCCATATGGCGCCGATCGTCGACATCCAGGTCGGGCGGGTGGCGAAGCTGCTCAAGGACAGGAAGGTGGTGCTGGACCTGACGGACGGCGCGCGGGCGTGGCTGGGGCGGGTCGG
>DATFDS010000084.1:0-12173 GCA_035251955.1 Sphingobium sp.
CGGGGCGTCATGTCCGCGTCAAGCCTCATGTCATAATCGGCCGCGAGGAATATCTGGATGCCCAGTTTGGGTACAGAGCCTTATGCATCGCTCTCGATCAATCTCTTTCCAAAGCCATGCCGGCCTCCGAAACTGACGGCACGATGGTGACGGACTGAAGCGGCAGGGGGAGCTGTCCCGGCCCCATTCCATCAATTTTCAAGCCCATTCACCTCACCGCAATCATCGATATCTGCCGGCCATAATCCGGCTCGCCGCGATGGCAGGTGCGGCGGTAGCTGTAGAAGCGGTCGGGCTGGGAATAGGTGTCCTCGTCCAGCATTTCCACGCGGGCCATGCCTGCGTCGGCGAGCCGCGCCGCGACATAGGCGGCGATGTCGAACTGGGCGTGACCCTCCCGCCCTGCTGAAAAAAAGCGGCCATTGTCCGGGTCCTGCGTTTCGAAGCGGTCGACGAACGCCAGGTCGACCTCATAAGAGGCCCGGCCGATGCAGGGCCCGATGGCGGCGGTGATCCGATCCCGCCGCGCGCCCAGCACTTCCATCGCCGCGACGGTCTGGTCGGTGACGCCGGACATCGCGCCCTTCCAGCCGGCATGGGCGGCGCCGACCACGCCGGCTTGGACGTCGGCGAACAGCACGGGTACGCAATCGGCGGTCAATATGCCCAGGATCAGCCCGGGCCGATCCGTCACCATCGCATCGGCTGCGGGGCGCGCATTTTCGGGAATCGGCTGCGTCACCGTGACCACGTCGGGTGAATGGACCTGATGCAGCGTCACCAGCGTGGCGCCCGGCAGCAGAGCATCGCGCGCCAGGTCCCGGTTGCGCAGCACCGCCTCCCGCTGATCGGCTGAGCCCAGCCCGACATTCAATCCCGCATGCACGCCCGTCGAAACGCCGCCGCGCCGTCCGGCAAAGCCATGCGGCACAGCGCTCAGGCTCGCGGCGCGCAGCAACTCGATCATTTTTCGCTCCCTTTGGTCAAGTCTGTCGGCGCCGCGCAATATACTTGCGCACGCCGCATTAGGCGATAGTCTCCGCCCCATAGCATAAAGGGGAGCGGTCGCGTGGCCGCCCGGGCAAAGACAGTAAAGATAAAGGGCTCCACTCATGATTTTCGGGCGCATAAAGCCTCTGGACGCCATATTGGCGACGGCCGAGAAAAAATCCCTCGTCCGCACCTTGGGACCGGTTCAACTGACGCTTCTGGGTATCGGCGCCGTCATCGGCACCGGCATTTTCGTCCTGACTGCAGCGGCCGCGCAAAAGGCCGGGCCGGGCATGATGTGGAGCTTCGTGATCGCGGGGGCGGTCTGTGCCTTCGCCGCGCTCTGCTATTCGGAAATCGCGTCGATGGTGCCGGTTTCGGGATCGGCCTATACCTATACCTATGCCGTGGTCGGCGAACTGCTGGCCTGGATGGTCGGATGGGCGCTGATCCTGGAATATGCGGTTGCGGCCAGCGCCGTGTCGGTGGGCTGGTCCGGCTATTTTATGGGGCTGATGAAAAGCCTCACCGGCTTTGAATTGCCGCAGGCGCTGTCCGCGGGACCGGTGTGGACGATGAGCGGCCTTGTTCCCCATGCCGATTTTTCCCATGGCGTCATCAATATCCCGGCGATCGTCGTGGCGCTGGCCGTGACGTCGCTGCTGGTCATCGGCACCACCGAAAGCGCGCGCGTCAATGCGGTGCTGGTGGCGATCAAGGTGACGGCGCTCACCGCCTTCATCGCGCTGACCCTGCCGGTGCTCGATACCGGCAATTTCTCGCCCTTCGCGCCCAATGGCTGGTTCGGGCCAGAGGGGACGAGCGGCATGGGCATCGTCGGCGCGGCGGCGTCTATCTTCTTCGCCTATGTCGGCTTCGACGCGGTCTCGACCGCCGCCGAGGAAACCAAGGATCCGCAGCGCAATGTGCCGATCGGCCTGATCGGCAGCCTGGCCTTCTGCACCGTCTTCTACCTGCTCGTCGCCGCCGGCGCGGTCGGCGCGATCGGCGCGCAGCCGGTGCTCGGCCCCGATGGGTCGGTGGTCGCGCCCGGATCGCAGGGCTTCGCGGCCGCCTGCGCCACCGCCGCCCATGTGAACGACCTCGTCTGCTCCAACGAAGCGCTCGCCCATGTGCTGCGCTCGATCAACTGGACGGTGGTGGGCAATGCGCTTGGCCTCGCCGCCAATCTGGCTTTGCCTTCGGTCATCCTGATGATGATGTTCGGCCAGACCCGTATCTTCTTCGTGATGGCGCGCGACGGCCTACTGCCCGAAAAGCTGGCCAGCATCCATCCCCGTTTCAAGACGCCGCATATCGTGACCATCGTCACCGGCATTTTCGTTGCCATCGGCGCGGCGCTGCTGCCGGTGGGACAGCTGGCCGATATTTCCAATTCGGGGACGCTGTTCGCCTTCTTCATGGTGACGATCGCCATCATGGTGCTGCGCGTGCGCGATCCGCACCGGCCGCGCCCCTTCCGCACCCCGGCGGTGTGGGTGATTGCCCCGCTGGCGGCGTTCGGCTGCGTCTTCCTGTTCTTCAACCTGCCGGTCGATGCGCAGCTGGTTCTGCCGATCTGGGGCGGGGTGGGGTTGGTGCTCTACTTCCTCTACGGCTATCGCAAGAGCCATGTCGGGCGCGGCATTATCGAAACGCATGAGCAGGATGTGGGCATCCCGCCGCAGCCCGTGCCGCCCTTGCCGGGGGCGCCGACGCCAGGCGGGCAGGACGCCTGAACGCGAAGAAGGGAGCGGGGAACCGCTCCCTTTTTTACTTACGGGATTCGGTGCATCCGCTCGAATTCGGGATCGCGCATCTTGTCACGATGCGGGCGGGTGAACAGCTTCCCCTTCTCGGTCCACAGGAGGATGAGGAAGGAGGCGCTGCCGAACGCCAGCAGGCCGGCCGTCAGCGGCAGGGTCGATCCATCGAAGGCGCGTCCGACCAGGCTGCCGAGCAGGCTTGACACCGCCGTCGTCAGGAAAGCCTGGAATGAGGAAGCCGCGCCCGCGCCCTTGGAAAAGGGCTCCATCGATATGGCGCTGAAATTGGAGGCGGTGAAGGCGACGCAGAGCATGGTGAGCGCCTGGAACAGCATGAAGCTGGCCAGGCTTTCATGGCCTGTCATTATTACCGCAAGGTGGATCGCATTGTTCAGGATCAGCGCCAGCAGCGCTCCCTGGCTCAGGCGCCGTGCGCCGAAGCGGGATACGAGGCGGCTGTTCACCAGGCTGCCGATCCCCATGCTGCCCGCGATCGTGGCGAACCCGATGGGGAAGATGGTGCCGGCATGAAAGACGTCGAAGAAGATCTGCTGCACCGACAGGATGAAGCCCATCAGCCCGCCCATCACCACCCCGCTAGCCAGCATATAGCCGATCGAGCTGCGGGTCCGGATCACCACGCTGATGGTGTGGAAGACCGCGCGCGCGCTGATCCGCAGCCGATTTTCGGGCTTCAGCGTTTCGGGCAGGCGGGTCATCATCCATAGCAGGATCAGGCTGGCCAGGATGGAGAGTATCCAGAAGATCCAGCGCCAGGGCGCGAACCACAGCACCGCCTGGCCCAGGCTGGGGGCAATTACCGGGATCAGCATGAACACGGCGAAGATCAGCGACATGACCCGCGCCATCGCATCCCCTTTGAAGCAGTCGCGGACGATGCCGACCGTGATGACCCGGCTCGCGCCCGCGAAGAAGCCCGCGCAGGTGCGGCCTGCCAGCATCATGGTGAAGCTTTGCGCGCCTGCGCAGGCCATGGAGGCGAGGATGAAGAGCGCCATGGCGCTGCCCAGCACCCGCTTGCGGCCGAAGCGGTCGGACAAGATGCCGAACAGCAGCGAACCGACCCCCAACCCCATGAAATAGGCACCGATGATCAGCTGCCGGTCGTTGGGATGGGGGATCGCCAGGTCGCGGCCGATCGCGGGCAGCGCCGGCAGCATCGGATCGATCGACAGCGCGTTCATCGCCATCAGGCAGGCGCAGAGCAGCACGAATTCGCGGAAATGGATATCCCTTTCCCGGGACGCAGGAATAGGCGGGGCGACGTCATGGGGCATGAGGCGCCTATGGGAGTTATCCCACGCAGATACCACCCCCAAGATGCGCCCGATGCCACATTAGCCTCGCTGGGGCGGGTGCATCGGGTCATTGCATGGCAAATGTCGTGTTAACCATTTTTTATCGGCTGCCGGTGCATCGTGACGCCTGTCGAAAACCATCACGTCGAAATCCAACAGGGAAATTCGGTCATGGGCAATAGTCTGAAGAGCGCGCAGTTTCTGATGGAAAGCCGCCTGTCGAGCGCGGCATGCGGATCGGCGGAAGCCTGTTTCGATCTGGGGGTCGCCTATAGCTGCGGCACCGGCGGCCTGCCGGTCGACCTGATCGAGGCGCATAAATGGTTCAACCTTGCGGCGCTGCGCGGCAGCGCGGAAGGGCAGACGATGCGCGCCGAGGTTGCCGAGGAAATGACGGCGCGCGAAATCGTCGAGGCGCAGCGCCAGGCGCGGGCCTGGATCGCCGCGACCCAGCTGCGCGCCGCCTGATCCGTCAGCTTGTCTTCTTGAACGGCGCCTGCTCGGCCAGCCAGGCCCGGTCGCGCTGCACGCCGGTCCGCTCGGCCGCCAGGAAATCGCACACGGCGCGGCGGAAGGCGGCGTTGGGAATGAAGTGCGCGGAATAGGTGGGCTCGGGCGCATAGCCGCGCGCCAGCTTGTGCCCGCCCTGCGCGCCCGCTTCGACCCGCGAGAGCCCCCGCGCAATGGCGATGTCGATCGCCTGATAATAGCATAGCTCGAAATGGAGATTGGGGACGTCTTCGCTGCAGCCCCAATAGCGGCCGTACAGCGCGTCCTCGCCGATCAGGTTGAGCGCCCCGGCGATCGGCCTGCCATGCCGTTCCGCCAGCACCAGCAGCACCCGGTCGGCCATGCTTTCGCCGAGCATCGAGAAGAAGGCGCGGGTGAGATAGGGCCGGCCCCATTTGCGCGATCCGGTATCCTGGTAAAAATGCCAGAAGGCGTCCCAATGCGCCTCGGTCAACGCCCTGCCGGTCAGGTGGCGGATATCCAGACCCGCGACGGCCCGCTCGCGTTCCTTGCGGATATTCTTGCGCCTGGCGCTCGACAGGCTGCCCAGAAAATCGGCGAAGTCGCGATAGCCGCGATTGGTCCAGTGAAACTGGCTGTCCTCGCGGATGAGCCAGCCGGCTGCTTCGAACAGCGGCACCTGCTCGGGCGCCACGAACGTCGCATGGGCGGAGGACAGGTCGTTGCGTTCCACCAGCGTTTCGATCCCGGCGATCAGCGCGGGGGCCAGGGCGGGGTCGCGCAGCAGCAGGCGCGGACCCGGCACCGGGGTGAAGGGCGCGGCGAGCTGGATCTTGGGATAATAGCTGCCGCCAGCCCGCTCCCACGCGTCGGCCCAGCCATGGTCGAACACATATTCGCCCTGGCTGTGGGTCTTGCCGTAGAGCGGGGCGGCGGCGGCGATCTGCCCATCCGGCCCGTCGATCAGCAGCGGCAGCGGCTGCCACCCGGTGTTGGGACCGACGCTGCCCGATCGTTCGAGCGCGGTAAGGAAGTCCCAGCTGACGAAGGGATTGACGGCCCCGGCGCAGGCGTCCCACTGATCGCGCGGCAGGTCCGCCACACCGCCCGCCACCCGGACGACGCAGTCCGTCACGGGCGGCCCTCGAAGATGATCTGGTCGGCGTGCTGCGCGGCGCGGGCGCGTTCTTCTGCCGAGCGCACGGTCCAGCTCAGCACGGGCAGGCCTCGGTTCCGGGTGCGGCGGGAAAAGGCGGAGGGCAGGTCGCGAACGTCACAGGCGATAAAATCGGGTCTGGCGGTCCAAAGTGCAAGGCCGCGCTCGATCCAGCCGCGCCATCGACGCTTGCCCTGCCGCGTGATCACAAGCCCGCGCGGCGTGCCCGGCCTCTGCGTGGCGAACCAGCGCATCGCGACCGGGTTGAAGGACATGACGGCGACGGGGGCGTCGCGATGGCGCGCCAGGTCGCGCGCCACGGCCGCGCAGATCGGCGCGACGTTCCGTCCGGCGGCCTTGATTTCAACCAGCAGGGGCGTGTCGCCGCCGCACAGGGTGAGCAGCGCATCCAGGCGCGGAAGGACGCCGCCATCGGGCAGGCGCAGCTCGTCCAGCGCGGTCGACGGCTGGTCGGCCAAGGCGCCCTCCGCCCCGGTCAGGCGCGCGAGATCGGGATCATGGAAGACGAAGGCCACGCCGTCACGGCTTGCCCTTACATCGCATTCGATGCCGAAACCCTGGGCGATGGCGGCCCGGAAAGCTGCCATGCCATTTTCGCTGACGCCGGCCCCGTGCAGACCCCGATGGGCGAAGGGCCGGTCGGTCAGGAAGCAGAGGCGATCAGGCCGCCGGACGGACAAGGACGATCGCGTCGATTTCGACCGCCGCGCCGAGCGGCAGCACCGGCACGCCCACGGCGCTGCGGGCGTGCTTGCCGGCCTCGCCGAAGACGTCGACCATCAGTTCGGATGCGCCATTGGCGACCTTGGGCTGGTCGGTGAAGCCGGCTGCGCTGCTGATGAAGGCGCCGAGCTTCACGATCCGCTCCACCCGGTCCAGGCTGCCGAGCGCGGCCTTCATCTGGGCGATCAGGTTGAGCCCGCAGGCGCGCGCTGCCCTGACGCCATAGTCGAGGTCGCGCTCTTCGCCCAGCCGGCCGGTCATCAGTTGCCCTTCCGACAGCGAGATCTGGCCGGAAATATGCAGCAGGCCGTCGACCTCGACCGTCGCGACATAGGCGGCGACCGGCGCGGCGGCTTCAGGCAGGGTGATGCCGAGTTCGGCGAGACGGGCTTCGATGCTCATTCTGGGGCTCCCTGAGGGGTGATCGGTGAAAACGGGGCGGGCCCTTCGGCCAGCCGCGCGGCAATCCATGCTTCGGCCGCGGTCCAATCGTCGATCCGGGCATGGGCGAGCGGCGCGGGCGCGATTCCGCCGGCGATCTCCGGCTCCCCTACCATATGGAGGCGCCACACGCCGGGCGCATGCTCCGCCACCGAGGCATGATGCTCGGCCAGATCGTCGATGAAAAGGGCGGCGGAAGGGGCGCGTTCAGCCAGAATGGCGGCGAGGGGTGCCCCCTTCGGCCCCCTGTTCCAATGCACCCGATGATGCAGCCCATGGGCGGCGAGCTGGTCGACACGCTGCTGGTGGTGCCGTTCGCCGATATTGGTCAGCACTTCGATGTCGGCAATGCGGGACAGGCGGCCGAGCGCCTCGACCGCGCCGGCGATCGGGGACTGCCGATGCATTTCCGTGTCGAAAAAGCCGATCAGCAACTGCCACACCAGTTCGCGCTCCAGCGGCACGCCGCTGTCCTTATGACGCAGCGCTTCGATAAAGCCCTGCGCGTGCATATCGAAATGCACGTCATGCTGTTCGTCCAGCCATGCGCGGAAGGGGACGACCATGTGCAGCAGCACCTCGTCGCAGTCGGTGATGATCAGGGGACGGGTCATCGGCGAAGCCCCTGCCTGGCGGCGACCAGCGCCCCGGGCGTGGTGTCGACCGCCTCGGCGCAGGCGATGAGGTCGGGCTCATGATCGGCTAGGAAATCGAGCACCGCGCCCAGCACCGCCGGATTGTCGATGCCCGCGCGCAACGCATCGGCATCCAGGCCCGTGAGCGCCAGCAGCCGGTCCGCCCGCCGCTCGTCGCCCAGCGTCCAGGCCAGCGCCAGCAGCGCGAGCGTGCCCGGATCGGAGTTATCGGCCGGGCTATCCTGCTTGCCATCGGGGGTGTGGGAACGCATGATTGATTCTCGAGCGGTGGCGGGCTTAAAGGCGCACTTTCCTGTGCGCATCATGAAACGCGGGTGACTGGTGGCAAAGCGCGTGCTCGTTGTCGAGGACAACGAACTCAATCTCAAACTTTTTTGCGATCTTCTGCGCGCGCACGGGCATGAAGTTTTGCCCCTGCGCGATGGCCGGGACGTGGTCGCGCAGGCGCTGGCGTTCAAGCCCGACCTCGTCATCACCGACATCCATCTGCCCCATGTCAGCGGCCTTGACCTCATCATATCGCTCAAGCGCGATCCGCGCCTGTCGCCGGTGCCGATCATGGCGGTCACGGCCTATGCCGGGAAGGGCGACGAGGAACGCATCCGGGGCGCGGGCGCGCAGGCCTATGTGTCGAAGCCCATCTCCGTGCTGCGCTTCATCGAACAGGTGAACGCGCTGCTGTAACGTCCTGGCCATGAATGTCATGGAATCGTCGTCGCGCTTTCATGATGCTGCCGCCAAAGTGCAGCCCGACTTTCACGCATCTCTGCCAACTCCCTGCCGCCAAGGGTGCGGTGTCCTGCCGACAGCCCGATCTGCACAGGGGTAATCCATGTCTCATCTGACTGACGAGGCGCGCGCGCCGTTTCGCGATGCGCAGCCGAAAATCGAAGCCGGCGACAATTGTCTGGAAGCGATCGTGGCCGCCAATCCCGGCCGTCGCTCGGTGCTGAAAAATGGTCTGCTCGGCCTGTCGGTGCTGCCGATGCTGGGTGCGCTGGCCGCCTGCGGCGACGATGATGATTCGGCTTCGCCTTCGCCTTCGCCCAGCCCCTCGCCTTCGCCTACCCCCACGCCGGCAACCAGCTACAACATCGCCTTCGCGCCGGTGGCGATCAACCAGAATGACACCGTCACCGTGCCGACCGGCTATACCGTGGACGTGCTGCTGAAGGCCGGCGATTCGGTCGAGGCCGGCACACCCTATTCGGGCAGCTTCCCGACGCCCGCCGACGCGGAAAAATGGGCCGGCGGCAATCATGACGGCATGGAATATTTCGATCTGTCCGGCACCGATGCCAACAGCGGTGGCCTGCTGGCGATCAACCATGAGCTGGCGGACTTTAACATCCTGTTTTCCGGCAGCTATAACGCCGCCACCGCCACGGCCGACCAGAAGGCGCTGGCGCTTTCGGCGGTCGGCATTTCGGTGGTCGAAGTCGCCAAGGGCAGCAACGGCAAATGGGCGGTGAAGGCCGGGTCGCGCTTCAACAAGCGCTATACCGGCAACGGCAGCTATCGCGCCGGCGGCCCCGCCGCGGGCCAGCTGTCCGGCACGATCAAGGGCATGCTCAACAACTGCTCGTCGGGCCGCACCCCCTGGGGCACCTACCTCACCTGCGAGGAAACGACGAACAATTATCTCGATCCGACGCAGCCGGCCACCAACTATGGCTGGGTGGTCGAGATCGACCCCTATCAGGAACTCGCCCAGCCGACCAAGCGCACCGCGATGGGGCGCTTTTCCCATGAAAATGTCGCCTATCTCGACGACAGCAACCGGCGCGTCGCCTTCTATATGGGCGATGATTCGACGCCGGGCTGCATCTATAAATTCGTTCCGGACCGTGCCTACAGCAGCAGCAATCGCGCGGCGAACACGGACCTGCTCGATTACGGCACGCTCTATGTCGCGCGCTTCAATGCCGACGGCACGGGCGAATGGCGCGCGCTGGTGCAGGGCCAGAACGGTCTGGTCGCCGGTGCCTCCGATCCGGGCAATGTCAGCCAGTCGACCACGCCGCCCACGCCCACGACCGTCAATTTCAACACCACCGCCGACGTGCTGATCAATTGCCAGTCGGCCGCGCGTGTCGCCGGCGGCACGCTGATGGACCGTCCGGAATGGATCACGGTCGCGCCCAACAAGCAGGCCATCTTCGTCACGCTGACCAACAATGGCGGCCGTCGCGTGACCGACAATCCCAACCCGCGCGTGACCAACCTGCACGGCCATATCCTGAAGTTCCGCGAGACCGGCGATTCGCCGCTCGCCACCAGCTTCACCTGGGAATTGTTCCTGCTGGCCGGCAACCCGCAGCTGGCCGAAGCCAATCTCAAGGGCAACATCAATGGAGACTTTTTCTCCAGCCCCGATGGCCTGCGGATCGACCCGCAGGGGCGCCTGTGGGTGCAGACCGACCATAACCTCACCGGCAATGCGGGCACGCTGAACGGCAGCGCCGTCAACATGGTGCAGGCGTTCGGCAACAATTCGATGTATCACATCGACCAGACCAGCAAGCAGTCCAAGCGCTTCCTGGTGGGGCCGGTCGGCTGCGAGATCACCGGCATCGCCTATACGCCGGACCTCAAGACCTTCTTCATCAACATCCAGCATCCCACGGGCAACTGGCCGGTCGCGGGGCAGCAGCCGCGCTCCTCGACCATCGTCGTCACCCGGACGGACGGCCAGCCGGTCGGCAATTGATGTGAAGCGAAGGCCCTCCCATGGAGGGCCTTCGCCGCTTGCGCGGGATTACCCTACCTCCGTTCGGGCTGAGCTTGTCGAAGCCCACTCCTTCTTTGAAGAGAAGTAGAGCCCTTCGACAGGCTCAAGGCGAACGGGAGGATGGCTGATCCCGGTTTGATGAATGTTAGAACGAACAAGGAAAGGCCCGTTCCCTCATCGGGACGGGCCTTTTCGGTCCTTCAATCAAGAAGATCAGGCGGCGCGAGCCGCCATCGGATCACTTGATCTTGGCTTCCTTGAACTCGACATGCTTGCGCACGACCGGGTCATATTTGCGGAAGCTCAGCTTCTCGGTCTTGGTGCGCGGATTCTTCTTGGTGACGTAGAAGAAGCCGGTGTCAGCCGAGCTGACGAGGCGAATCTTGACGGTTGCTGGCTTGGCCATGGCCCTGGTTCCTGCGTGAATATCGTGAACAAGAAAAGCGGCCCCCAAATCTCTGTCGAGGAAGGGACCGCCCCGTTTCAGCGGCAGCCCATGAGGGAGATTCGGGATAATGTCAAGTTACATGGCGCGGCGCGCGCAGGAGCATGGTAGAGTTTACGCGGCCTTAACCGGCTCCGGCCCATGCTGTTTGTCGGAGCGAAAGGACAGGGGAGTCTTCTCCATGCGACATGATCCGATACTGGCCATCCTTGCCGATCTGCTGCGCCGCGTCGACGGCCTCGCCGGGGAGCGCGGGCATCTGACCGTGGACCGATTGCGGGACGAGGTTGACCAGATCCGCCATGTCGCGCGCGCCTTTCACATCGACAGCGTCGAAGGCCTTGCGGAAACGCTGCAATCGGCGCTCTCGCTGCAGGGCATGGGGCCGGTGATACTCTCCTATCTCGACCTGATGCGCGATGCGATCGCGGTGGAGATGCCCGAAGCGCAGATCATCCCGATGCCCGTGGCGCTCAAGCCGGTCGCTGCTGCTATAAGCCCGCTTGCCATCTGACGCCTGACCGCTGCCGATGGATGCCTTGCTGACCGCGCTGCTCGGCTGCCTGCTGGGTGAAATCGGCGACCAGGGTCAGCTGCTCACCCTCGCGCTGGCGACCCGATTCCGCCGCGCCGGGCCGCTGATCGCCGGGATTGTCGTCGCCGCGGCCGCCAATGCCGCCATTTCTGCACTGGCCGGGGCGTTCATCGGGCCGATGCTTGGTTCCAGCGCGCGGCTGCTGTTCCTGGCGCTGGCGCTGCTGTTCCTGGGGCTGGGCATGCTCTGGCCGGTCAAGGCGCCCGATTCGCTGGCAAGCTGGCCGACCGGCGCCTTCCTCACCTCCATGCTCGGCCTGTTCATCCTGGGCTTTGGCGACGGATCGCAATTTCTGATCCTGGGCCTCGCCACCCGCAGCGCCGATCCGGTGATGGCCGGAATCGGCGGGGCGCTAGGCATCATCGCGGCGCTCGTGCCCGTGATCCTGTTGCGCGAGCGGCTGCTTGCCGCCGCGCCCTTGCGCGCCATTCGCCTCGGCGGCGCGGCGCTGACGCTGATCGTCACGCTGGTCGTCGCCGTCAACGCGCTCCAGATCGCCTGATGATCGACGCGCTCCATCAGACTGAGCGAGCATTTCGCCGCGAAATTCTCGCTCGGGCATGGCACCTTATCGGCCTCTATTCATTATACAGCCGAAACATCCTTCAAGGAGCAGCGAATGACAGCCCCCGATCTGAAGACCCCGACGGACCTGCGCGGCAATGCGACCAAATCGGTCGCGCAGGCGCTGAACGGCGTCCTGGCCGACAGCTATGCTCTCTATTTCAAGACCAAGAATTTCCATTGGCATGTGTCGGGCCCGCATTTCCGCGACTATCATCTGATGTTCGACGACCAGGCGACCCAGATCCTCGCCACCACCGACCTCATCGCCGAGCGGGTGCGCAAGACCGGCAAC
>DATFDS010000085.1:0-8146 GCA_035251955.1 Sphingobium sp.
GGAATCCCCACCACGGGCGCCAGGCCCATCACCATCATCAGGTTGATCGCGACGTAGAAGAAGATGGTGGTGGTGAGGCCCGCCGCCACCAGCCGCGCATATTTGTCCTGCGTGCGCAGCGATACGCCGATGCCCCAGCGGAACAACAGCATGAAAGCGCCGATCAGGAAGATGCCGCCTGCCAGTCCCCATTCTTCCGACATGGTGGCAAAGACGAAGTCGGTGTGCCCTTCGGGCAGATAATCGAGATGGCTCTGCGTGCCTTTCAAAAAGCCCTTGCCCCAGATGCCGCCCGAACCGATCGCGATCTTCGACTGGCTGATATGATAGCCCGCGCCCAGCGGGTCGCTTTCCGGATCCATGAAGATCAGGACGCGCTTTTGCTGATAGTCGTGCAGGAAGCTGAAGGCGATGGGGACGATCGCCGCGAGCGTCAGCGCGGAACCGACGAACAGGCGCAGCGGCAGCCCGGCGAGAAACATCACCGTGACCCCGCCCGCCGCGATCATCGTCGCGGTGCCCAGGTCCGGCTGCACCAGGACCAGCGCCCAGGGGACGCCGATCAGCACCAGCGCCGGCCAGATGGCGTTCCACCGCCGTATCTCCCCCACCGGCAGCAGCGCATAGAAGCGCGCGACCGCCAGCACGATCACGGGCTTCATGAACTCCGAGGGCTGCAGCTGCATGAAGCCTAGGTTGATCCATCGCTGACTGCCGCCCGCCACGCCGCCGATCAGTTCGACCAGCACCAGCGAGATCAGCACCGCGCCATAAGCGGGGAAGGCGAGGCGAGCGAAGACTTCGAGCGGTATGCGGCTCAGCACCAGCGCCATGGCCGAAAAGACGACGAAGCGCACGCCCTGGTTGATCGCCCAGGGCGTGATGCTGCCGCCCGCCGCACTGTAGAGGACCAGCGTCCCAAAGCCGGCGATGGCAAGCAATATGCCGAGCACGCGCCAGGGGAATTGCGCCAACGGTTCCGGGACGATGCTCATTGCGCCGCCGCGGGGGCGGAGCCGGGCGGGGGGGGTAGATCATCCGCTTCGGGCGCGGCGGCGGCGGGCGCGGCACCATCTTGGGCCGCATTCGCCGCCTCGGCTGCGTTGGCCGCCTGGGCGGGCACCTGACCTTTCTCGATCGCCTTCGCCAGGCGGAAAGCGCCCATCTGCCGGGCCAGGCGTTCGGCCGGCGGTCCGCCCCAATCCTTTTCCAGCGTTTCCAGCTTTTCCATCGCCTTGGCCTGATCGAACAGGAAGGACAGCGTGTCGCTAGCGATCATCGGCGCATCCTCGTTGCGATTCGTGTGACCGCCATGCTCGATGATGCAGGCGACGGCAAAGCGCGGATTGTCGAAGGGCGCGAAGCCTTGAAACAGCGCGTGGTCGCGCAGCTTGAACGGCAGGCCGGCATTGCCGCGCACGCCGCCGGCGCGTTCCGCCATGGTGATGCGTCGGACCTGGGCCGTCCCGGTCTTGCCCGCGATCAGCACACCGGGGATGCTGCTGCGTGCGGCGCCGCCTGTTCCGCCCCCGTTCACCACCGCGTTCATCGCGTCGCGGATCGTTACCAGATGCTGTTCGGCGACCCCGACCGGCACCGGCGCGGGCCGTTTGGCGCCGAAGATGAAATTGGGCATCAACTGCCGCCCGGTCGCCAGCCGCGCCGCCATCACGGCCATCTGCAGCGGATTGATGAGCATATAGCCCTGGCCGATGGTCGCGTTGACGGTGTCGTAAACCTGCCATTTCTGCCCATATTTCTGGAGCTTCCATGCCGGGTCCGGCACCGTGCCATAGCTTTGGCTGGGGAAGGGCAGGGGGAATTTCTGGCCCATGCCCACGCGCCGCGCCATGCTGGCGATGCGGTCCATGCCGATGCGCTGCGCCATCTGGTAGAAATAGATGTCGCAGCTCTGGGCGATGCCGGTGCGCATGTTCACCGTGCCATGGCCGCGCCGCTTGTGGCAGTGGAACAGCGTGTTGCCGACGCGGATGGCGCCCGAGCAGTTCACCGTATCGGCAGGAGAAATGCCCGCCTCCAGCAGCGCCAGCGCCACCATCGGCTTGACCGTCGATCCCGGCGGATAGAGCCCCTGCAGCGTCTTGTTGCGCAGCGGAATATGGTCGTCCTTCGACAGCATTTCCCACTCCAGCCGGCCGATGCCTTCGGAAAAGCTGTTGGGGTCGAAGCTGGGCATGGACGCCATGGCGAGCACGTCGCCGTTATGGCAGTCGATCACCACCACCGATCCGCTCTGCGTGGCCAGCCGTCGCCCGGCATATTCCTGCAGCCCCGCGTCGATCGTCAGCTTGATCGGATTGCCCGGCGTGTCGGGACGCGTCGTCAGTTCCTGCACGATCTTGCCGCGCGCCGTCACCTCGACCCGCTTCGCACCGGGCTTGCCGGTCAGTTCCCTGTCGAAGGATTTTTCCAGCCCGTCCTTGCCGACCTTGAAGCCCGGCGTGATGAGCAGCGGGTCCTTGCGCTCCTCGAAATCCTTGGCCGACGCGGCGCCGACATAGCCGAGCAGATGGCCCACCGTCGCGCCGGCGGGATAGTAACGCGAAAAGCCCTGGCTGGGCGCCACGCCGGGCAGGTCGGGCAGCCGCACGCTCACGGCCGCGAACTGGTCGTAGCTCAGCTTTTCGGCAACCTGCACGGGGCGGAAGCCGGCGGACTTGTCCAGATCCGTCTTGATCCGGTCGATATCGTCGGACGTCAGCGAAAGCAGGCGGGCAAGGCTGCCGATCGTCCGTTCGGGATCGGTCACGCGCTCGGGGATCAGGTCGACGCGAAAGTCCGTGCGGTTGTTGGCGAGCGGCTTGCCATTGCGGTCGAGGATCCAGCCGCGCCGTGGCGGAATCAGCGTCAGGTTGACGCGGTTGCTTTCCGACAGGAGATTATATTTCTCATTCTCCGCGACGCTGATCCACCCCATGCGGGCGACCAGCATGGCGCCGATCCCGGCCTGCAACCCGCCGACCACCATCGCCCTGCGGGTGAAGGTAAAGGTCAGGGCGGCTTCGTTGACGGTCTTGCGCTTGAGCTTGGGCAGCTTCATGCCATCACACGCCAGCGGTCGATCCGCGCGCATTGCCGCACCACGAAGGGGAAGAGCAGGATCGTCCAGACCATCTGTGGCACGACCAGTTTGAAGTTCACATTTCCTCCGCCGGTGATCCGCGCAAAGAACACCCCGCCGGCGATGCAGAAGATAATCGCTGCCGCGGCGATTAGCCAGTCCTGCCGATAGCTGCGCCACACCATGCGATGTTCGATCGCATCGACCGCGATCAGCATCACGGTCCACAGGAACATGGCCGATCCGATCGGCTGCCCGCTCATGATATCGTCGAACAGGCCGAGCGGCAGGCCGATCCAGGTCCGCCACAATTCCGGCCGCAGCAGCCGCCAGGACAGCAGCAGCAGCAGGCCGAAGGGCGGCATCACCGGCGCCTGGGCGATCACCGGCAGGACGGTCACGGCCGATCCCAGCATGACCGTGATCACCGGCGTCCCAGCCAGCCGGAAACGCGAAGGATGGCGGCCAAGCCGGGGAACATAGTTTAGATGCGAATCCATCATGGCGCCGGGGCGTTCGGGGCAGCCGGGGGCGCCGCGCCGTCGGCCGGCAGGGCGGGCTCGGAGCGGGTCACGGCTTCCTCGAACGATCGCTCCACCACCACCGCATCGACCTTGGACGGATTGGCGAGCGGTACGCCATAGGCGATCTCGCCTTCGATCCGAACCACTACCGCGACCGGAATATTGGGCTGGTAGATGCCGCCCACGCCCGACGTCACCAATATGTCGCCGGGGCTGAAGGGATTGCGTCCCGCCGCCAGCGACCGGATCTCCAGCGTGCCGTCGCCCAGGCCCGTGGAGATGGCGGGAACACTATCCGTCGCGCGCCGGATCGGCACGATATTGCTGCTGTCGGTCAGCAGCAGCACGTCCGACGTATTGGGCGTAGTGGTGTGGATACGGCCGATCAGCCCTTCGGGCGCGCGCACCGGCATACCCGGCCGAACCCCCTGCCAGCGGCCGGCGTTGAGCCGCGCAAAACGCCGCGCGCTGCCGGACGAGGAGGAGATCAACCGCGCCGTCAGCAGATCGGTCTGGTCCTGGTCGACCAGTTTCAGCAGCTTCTTGAGCCGCGCATTTTCCTGCGCCACCGCCTTGGCTTCGATGATGCGGTCGCGGTCGGCCTCCACCTGCCGGCGCAGCGCGACATTCTGCGATCCGGCACGCCAATAGGCGGTCAGTATCTCGTCCAGGGAGTTCGCGCCGCTCACCATGTTGCGCAGGCCCAGCGAAGCCGGCCGCGTGATTTCCGACGTGGCGGTGCGAATCGCGGCAAAGCCCGTGGGGTCGAATATGGCGACCACCACCAGCAGCAGGCCGACCGCGGCACCGATCATCGCCACTACATAGCTGGCGAAGAGGCTATATTGCGCCTTCCGGTTGTGCCCGGGGCGTCGGCTGGGTGGCCGCGCCATCCTGTCGTCCCCCTGGCCTTATGCGGTCTGCAGAACGCCTCGGAAGATCGGATCTTCCATCGCCCGGCCGGTGCCGATCGCGACGCAGGTCAGCGGGTCCTCGGCAATGGTGACGGGCAGCCCGGTCTCGTCGCGCAGTTCGTCGTCCAGCCCCTTGAGCAGCGCGCCGCCGCCGGTCAGCACGATCCCCTGGTCGACAATGTCGGCAGCCAGTTCGGGCGCGGTATTTTCCAGCGCGATGCGCACGCCTTCGACGATCGTGCTGATCGGCTCGGCCAGCGCGTCGGCGATCTGGCCCTGGTTGATCGAGATTTCCTTGGGCACCCCGTTCACCAGGTCGCGGCCCTTGATGTGGATCGTCTCGCCCACGCCATCCTCGGGCGGCTGCGCCACGCCGAACTGCTTCTTGATCCGCTCGGCGGTGGCTTCGCCGATCAGCAGATTGTGGTGGCGGCGGACGAAGGAGACGATCGCCTCATCCATCTTGTCGCCGCCGACGCGGACGGAGGTGGTATAGGCAAGGCCCCGCAGCGAAAGCACCGCCACTTCGGTCGTGCCGCCGCCGATGTCGACGACCATCGACCCGATCGGCTCGGTCACCGGCATGTCGGCGCCGATCGCGGCGGCCATCGGCTCCTCGATCAGGAAGACCTGGCTCGCGCCGGCATTGCTGGCCGCGTCGCGAATCGCGCGGCGCTCGACGCTGGTCGAGCCGGAGGGCACGCAGATCACGATCTCGGGGAAGCGCCAGGGGCGCGACTTGCCGCCATGCACCTTGGTGATGAAATGCTTGATCATCTGTTCGGCGACATCGATGTCGGCGATCACGCCATCGCGCAGCGGCCGGATCGCCTCGATCGAATCGGGGGTCTTGCCCATCATCAGCTTGGCGTCGTCGCCGACCGCCTTGACCCGCTTCACGCCGTTCAGCGTCTCGACCGCGACCACCGATGGTTCGTTCAATACGATACCGCGCCCTCGCACATAGACGACGGTGTTCGCCGTGCCGAGGTCGATGGCCATATCCTGGGAAGAGAGTTTGAAAAGTCGGGAAAAGATCGACATGCCTGTTCCTGTTCAGTCCGCCCGTCCCGGCGACGCGAACCGGGGCGTTCGGAGGTCCCTGCCACGTTCCATCGCCTCTGTCATCCGTCCCTGTCATCTGTCGATGTCATGGCGCAAAATTTTCGGGGGCAACGGCTCGCGGAAAGCGCTCGCTTGGGCTAGTCCCCAATCAATGTCAATACGCCGCCTGCCCGAACATCTGGTCAATCGTATCGCCGCCGGTGAAGTGGTTGAAAGACCCGCCAGCGCGCTCAAGGAAATCGTCGAGAATGCGCTGGATGCGGGAGCGACCCGCATTTTCATAAGGTTAGGCAATGGCGGGCTCGACCGGATCGAGGTGAGCGATGACGGCTGCGGCATGGCCCCGCCGGACATCGCGCTCGCTCTGGAGCGGCATGCGACGTCCAAACTGCCCGACGATGCCATCGAAAATGTTTCGACCCTTGGCTTTCGGGGGGAGGCCTTGCCGTCGATCGCCAGCGTCGCGCGCCTGTCGATCGACAGCAGGCCGCAGGGGCAGGATGGCTGGAACCGCACGGTCGACAATGGCGCACTGGTCGCCGAAGGTCCCGCCGCACTGCCGCCGGGCACCCGCGTCACCGTGGAGCAGCTGTTCGCCCGCGTGCCAGCGCGGCGGAAGTTCCTGCGCTCGCCCAAGGCGGAATATGCCGCCTGTCTCGACATCGTTCGCCGCCTCGCCATGGCGCATCCCGCGGTCGCCTTCGCCCTGGAACATGACGGCCGCCGCGCGCTCGGCGTCCAGGCGGGCGAGGCGCGCGAGGACCGTGTCGCCGGGCTCACGGATCGCGCCCTGGCCGACAATCATGTGATCGTCAGCCTGGAACGGGAAGGCGTGCGCCTGTCGGGCGTGGCCTCGCTGCCCACCTATAATCGCGGGGTCGGCGATCATCAGTTCCTGTTCGTCAACGGCCGCCCGGTGCGCGACCGCCTGCTGGTGGGCGCTGTGCGCGGCGCCTATGCCGACATGCTCGCGCGGGATCGGCATCCGGTGGTTGCGCTGTTCCTCGATGTTCCGCCGCTGGAAGTCGACGTCAATGTTCACCCGGCCAAGACAGAGGTGCGCTTTCGCGACCCCGCGTTGATCCGGGGCATGATCGTCTCGGGCCTGCGCCGCGCGCTCGATGCGGAAGGATTCCGGTCGGTCCAGCAGGCCGATCCCGCCGGGCTCGCCGCCTGGAAGGCGGAGCCGGTTTCCCCCACGCCGATCGGCGCGATGCCGATCTTCGGCATGGCGGATAGGGCATTGTCCTATGCGGCGCCGTCAGTCGCCTTCGCTGATCGCCGGTCGAGCTTCCTGACCCCTCCGCCGCAGGCGCGCGCGGAGCCGGCGGCGGCGCCCGCGCCGGAGGGGTCGAGCTTCCCGCTGGGCGTGGCGCGGGGGCAGGTGGCCCGCACCTATATCGTCGCGGAGGCGGAGGATGGCCTTGTCATCGTCGACCAGCATGCCGCGCATGAACGGCTCACGCTGGAGCGGATGCGGCGGGCGATGGAGGGGCAGGGGGTGGCGTCCCAGGCGCTGCTGCTGCCCGAAGTCGTCGAACTGGACGAGCCCGCCTGCGACCGGCTCGAAGCGCGGATCGACGAACTGCGCGACTTCGGCCTGGAACTCGAGCGCTTCGGCCCGGCGGCCATGCTGGTCCGCGCCACGCCCGCGCTGCTGGGGCAGGGCGATGTGCAGGGGCTGGTGTCCGACCTTGCCGATGATCTGGCGGCGTATGACAGCGCCCTGTCGCTCAAGGAGCGGCTCGATCTGGTCGCCGCGACCATGGCCTGCCATGGATCGGTCCGCGCGGGCCGGGTGCTGAGCGTCGCCGAGATGAACGCCCTGCTGCGCGAGATGGAAATCACGCCCCGCAGCGGCCAGTGCAATCACGGGCGGCCAACCTGGATAAAGCTTGGCCATGGCGACATCGAAAAGCTGTTCGGGAGGAAGTAGGGACAGGGACCTGCGACTAACGGCCAATTGCCGCCATTTCCTTGTCGTCACCCTGAACTTGTTTCAGGGTCCATTTCTCCGGATTGAGCGGAGCCTTCCGAGCCTGATGGATGCCGAAACAAGTTCAGCATGACGTGTGTGGGATTGTCCACAAGCGACCATTTGTTGCCATTGAGCAATTCGTGCTCCTGCGAAGGCAGGAGCCCAGTTCAGACGGCGGGCCTGGGCTCCTGCCTTCGCAGGAGCACGTTATGCTTCGACCACAAACCTCGTCCGCTCTCCACCCCCTCCCGACTTTCCAGTTGTTTCCAGCGCCAAGCTGGACGAAGGTCCGCCTCACCATCAGCCGGAAGGACGAATGAGGATGCGACGGATCGCCTGCCTGCTTGCCCTGTGCGCCGCGCCCATGCCGGCGTTCGCGGTCCCGCCCGCCGATGCCTGCAAGGACGCGCCGCCACCGCCGGAGCCTTGGACCAGTTGGGGGCAGAGCGGCACGGCCATTGCGGGTGGCGAAGCGGCATCGGGTCCCCGCATCATCCTGGGAAAACCCGTGCGCGCCACCCTGCGCCCGGCCGCCCAGGTGCAGTTTCCCTCCGCGCCCGCGAAGTCAGCGCCCAAAAGCTAT
>DATFDS010000086.1:0-33582 GCA_035251955.1 Sphingobium sp.
CCGCGCTCGCCAGCAGCTTCGTCGCCGCGCTGGAACTGGCGCGGCAGGGCCGGCTGGAAATCCAGCAGGAAGGGATTTTCGAGCCGATCTTCCTGCGCGCGGCGCTGCCTGAACAGCGTGAGGGACGCCTGTTGTGATGCAAGAACCCGATGATTTCCTGCGCGCGGTGGAAGCGGCGCTGTTCGTCGCGGAAAATCCGCTGACGTTTTCCGATCTGCGGCTCCATGTCGGCGAGGCGGGCGATCTGGCGGCGGCGCTTGGCGCGCTTGCCGACCATTATGCCGGGCGCGGCATCAACCTGGTCGAGCGCGGCGGGCGCTGGCATTTCCAGACCGCCGCCGATCTCGCCCATATCCTGCGCCGGGAGAAGGATGAGACGCGCAAATTATCCCGTGCGGCGATGGAGACACTGGCGATCATCGCCTATCATGAGCCGGTCAGCCGCGCCGAAATAGAGGCGATACGCGGTGTTCAGGTGGCGAAGGGAACGCTCGACGTACTGATGGAATCGGGTTGGGTGCGCCCCGCCGGCCGGCGCGAGGTGCCGGGACGGCCGCTCATCTATGCGACCACACACGAATTTCTGTCACATTTCGGGCTTAGCAGCCGCCGCGACCTGCCGGGTATCGACGATCTGCGCGCCGCCGGATTGCTCGACCCGGTCGATCTCGCGCTGGAGGGTCTGGGGGCCCAATCCGTTCTGGAAAATGACGAGGAAGACGCCTAGATAAGGCTAGGTTTCAGGAGAAAGTTAAAATGGGTTCCTTTTCGCTGATGCACTGGGTCATCGTTCTCCTGGTGGTCATGCTGCTGTTCGGTGGCGGCCGGATTTCCGGGCTGATGGGTGACGTCGCCAAGGGCATCAAGAGCTTCAAGAAGGGCATGGCCGAGGATGATGACGACGTCACGCCCGCCAAGCCGGCGACGCGCATCGAAGGTCATCGTGTACCCGAACAGGATGTGCCGAGCGCCACGGAAGAAAAGACCAAGGCCTGATCCTTCGGCCAGCGCGGTAGGCTCGCATGTTCGATATCGGCTCGTCCGAACTTCTGCTGATCGTGATCGTCGCGGTGGTCGTGATCGGTCCCAAGGATCTGCCGCGCGCGCTCTACAAGGTGGGGCAGATCGTCGGCAAGGCGCGCGGCATGGCGCGCCATTTCCGCACCGGCATCGACGCCATGGTGCGGGAGGTCGAACTGGAAGAACTTGAAAAGAAATGGGCCGAGCAGAATCGCCGGATCATGGAAGAACATCCCGCGGACGCAAGCGCCCCGCCGGCCATGGAGCCGCTGCCTGCACCGCATCAACAGCCCGTTGTGGAGCATGAAGCGCCGCCGCCCTTCGTCGCGCAATCGGCGCCCGTCGCGGCGGTATCCGCGTCCGAAGGTCCGCCCTACCTCGCCCCCGAGGCCGACAGCAGGAAGGGCGATGCGGCGGCATGAAGGATATTGACGATAGCAAGGCGCCGCTGCTCGACCACCTCATCGAACTGCGCGGACGGCTGTTGAAATGCGTGTGGGCGCTGTTCATCACCGGCGCCGTCTGCTTCTATTTTTCGCAACAGATCTTCGCTTTCCTCGTCCATCCGCTCAAGGAAGCCTTTGGCGACGGCGGCGGCCGCCTTGTCTACACCAAGCTCTACGAAGCCTTTTTCGTGCAGGTGAAGGTCGCCATCTTCGGTGCCTTCTGCCTGTCCTTTCCGATCATCGCGAACCAGCTCTGGGCCTTCGTCGCGCCGGGCCTTTATGCGAAGGAAAAAAAGGCGCTTCTGCCCTTCATCATCATGACGCCGGTCCTGTTCCTGATGGGCGCCAGCCTCGCCTATTTCGTGGTGATGCCGACGGCCTTTCACTTCTTCCTGCAATTTCAGGGGAATAGTGGCGGCCTGACGGTCGAGGCCCTGCCGAGCACGGACGCCTATCTGACTCTGGTCATGCAGTTCATATTGGCATTCGGGATCAGCTTCCTGATGCCGGTGTTGCTGATGCTGCTCAATCGTGCGGGCTTTGTCACCCGCGCCCAACTGATAGGGTTGCGGCGCTACATGATTGTCGGGGCGTTCATCCTGGCGGCCGTGCTGACCCCGCCCGATGTCGTTTCCCAGCTGATGCTCGCAGTCCCACTGCTGTTGCTATATGAAATCACGATTATCGCGATCTGGTTCACCGACCGGAAAAAGATGGCGGCCGGCGACGCGGCGGACGCTTCAACCTGAAAGAGGCCCGCTTGCCGGCGAGCCTCTTTCCTTGGTGTCTGTAAGATAGTTTCTTAATTGGCGGCGTTTTCGACGGCCTGGCCGGCGCTTTGCACGTCTTTCCCGGCGCCTTCCACCGTGTTGCATGCCGCTACCAACAGCGAGCTCGTGAGCAGCAGGGCGGCAAGGAACTTCCTGGTCATCGATCGTCTCCTTGAGAAACTTGTCCGGCTGGCCTCGCCACGCCGGGGACCAAGGAAAAACCCGTCGCCAGACGATACGTTCCGCTGACGCAAATATCTTTGATTTTCAGGGGTTTTGCCCAAAAATTCTGAGCCCGGAACGCGTCGGGGGGGGGAGATGCGTTCCGGGCTCATGTTTTTTTGGATAGCAAGAGCGGGGGGCAAAAGATTTGCTATCCGATGTGCAGAACCGCCGAGGATGGCTTAGGTTCCACCGGTCCGAAAAAAACTGAAAATTTAAATATCGTGCTTTTTCAGTATGTTATATATTTTCAGCTCGGTTTTCCGCCAAAAAAGAGGTTCATCGGCGAAAATCCGATGGTCAGAGCCGCGGCCGGCCGCTGTTGCGATATTCAGGGCGGATCGTGGATTCAGGCAGGACCCGCTCCGTTTCGTCCGGGACAGAGGCTGGAGCCTCGGGGGCGGGCATGGCTGAGGGCCGACGGTCCGCACCGACCGGCAGGGGGAGCGGCAAAGTCCCGGCCCATAGGCGGGCGGCAGGCCCCGCCTGGAACTCCCGCCCCGGATAGGCGATGCGGAAGGCGGCAGCCGTGCCATGGATGCCGTAACTGCGGTAGAAGATGTGGGCACCGATCACCGCTACCGGCAGCTTGGACGCCGCCCAGCCGGGATGCACCGCCAGGCTGTGGTAGAAGGTGGCAAGGCCCACCGGCGCATAGACCTTGCCGGCAAGCGCCTGTTCGGCGACGCCGCGGGCGCGCGCCCAGGCGACGGCGCTGATTGGACGCGCCATGGCGCCGTCGCAACTGAAGCTGAACTGGCAGCGCAGGTCGGTCCGCTCAGACCCTTCATAGACCACGGCACAGACGCTATGCGGCCAAAGCGGACTGCGCACCCGATTGAGCACCACCTGCGCGACGGCCTGCTGCCCCTCTTCCGGTTCGTTCCCGGCCTCATAATAGACAGCGGCGGTCAGGCAATGGAGCGCGCGATAGCTGTCCAGAGGCGTCAGCCCGCGCAGCGCGGCCGCCGGCGCCGCCTGGGGCGGTTCGAAAACCAGCACATGCCGGTTGGTGGCGGGCAGCGGGGGAAGGCGGTCGAACAGGCCCTGGCTGAAGAAATAGGCCGATCCGGGAAAATTCGCGCCGGCATCCTCGGCCGGATCGTCCAGGGGCAGCGATTGGCTCAGCAGATCGAGCGGCGCGGCCGTGATGAACCGCGGCACGCCCAGCGCCAGCAGCACCAGGGCGAGGATACCCCCATGCCTCAACCGACCGATAGACCTGACCAAAGTCCGCGCCCTTAACTCGAAAAAATAGCGACCCAGTTTGCGCGCTATCAGGAAAAGCTTGCGATTTTCTCTCCGGGCCGGCGGCGATCGGCCAAGAGGCTCTTTTGCGCGATCATCATTCCCTTGCTTGGCAAGCGTGCATCCGCTCCGCTATGCGGGGATCATGCTGGTTCAGAATGATAGTCTCGCCCTGATTGGCAACACGCCGATGGTGCGCCTCGCCGGGCCGTCCAAGGAGACGGGCTGCGATATTTACGCCAAGTGCGAATTTGCCAATCCCGGCGCCTCGGTGAAGGACCGTGCGGCGCTGTTCATCGTCAATGATGCCGAGGAGAAGGGGCTGTTGAACCCCGGCGGCACGATCGTCGAAGGGACGGCGGGCAATACCGGAATCGGTCTGGCGCTGGTCGCCAATGCGAAGGGCTACAAGACGATCATCGTCATGCCCGAAACCCAGAGCCGCGAGAAGATGGACACGCTGCGCGCCCTGGGCGCCGAACTGGTGACGGTGCCGGCGGCGGCCTATTCCAATCCCGGCCATTTCGTCCACACTTCCCGCCGGATCGCGGAAGAAACAGAAAATGCGATCTGGGCCAACCAGTTCGACAATATCGCCAACCGCAAGGCACATATCGTCGGCACAGCCGAAGAGATATGGACCCAACTGGAAGGGCAGATCGATGGCTTTACCTGTGCGGCCGGCACGGGCGGGACGATCGCGGGCGTGGGCCTGGGCCTCAAGGCGCATGACGAGAATATCACGATCGCGCTTGCCGATCCCTATGGCGCCGCGCTCTACAATTATTACGCCCATGGCGAGTTGAAGGCCGAAGGTTCGTCCGTCGCCGAGGGGATCGGCCAGGGACGCATCACCGCCAATCTGGAAGGCGCGCCGATCGACACCCAGTTCCGCATTTCCGATGAGGAAGGGCTGCTGTGGGTACGGCGACTGCTGGCGGAGGAGGGGCTGTGTCTTGGCCTCTCTTCGGGCATCAATGTGGCGGGCGCGGTGGCGCTGGCGAAGGAGCTTGGGCCGGGCAAGCGGATCGTCACGATTCTTGCCGATACGGGCTTCCGTTATCTTTCAACGCTTTACAACCGCGCATGGCTGGAATCGAAGGGCTTGACTGTCTTCCCCTGGCTCGCGCAAACTGGCTGACCGTCGACAGGTCGCGTCGGCTTAGAAAAAAAGAGCGTTTACCATGGCTGAACATCCCCGCCGACAGGAAGGGTTGCAGCGTGTCCAGATCGGCCTCACCGGGCTGGCGGGCGTGGTGCTGCTCGTGGGTCTGGCCAATATCGTGATCGAAAAGGCGCGGATCGATGATCCGACCGTGCCGCCGCCCACGGTGCCGACGCTGGACGTCAACGCCGTCGCGCCCAAGGAGCCGCTGGCGGAACTTGGCGTACAGCCCGCGCCCGAACAGGCGCCGATCGTGCCGGATCTGCAGCCCGACCCCAATCTCAAAAAGCCGATGGATCGCGAGATTCAGCCTGCCGGCCGCTGATCCCGGCTCCTGACATTTGAAAATTGCGCTCCGCATCTGGGTGATGCTCTGGCTGCCGGGCTTGCTGGTCCTGCTGGGCGGTCTGCCTGCCTTGCTGCGCACGGGGCAGGTCGACCCGCGCGGCTGGATGCTGCCGGCGCTGCTGCTGATCCCGGCGACGGCCTTGCTGAAAGCGCGGCGCGGCGAGGGTGCTGCCTGGTGGGCAGGGCTGGGAACGATTGGGGCAGTGCTGTCCTGCGCCTTTCTGGCAAGCCGGCATGTGCCGGGACTGGTGCCGGTGATGTGGTTTTTCGGGGTGGCGCTACTCGTTATATTGGCGGGCCGTCAGTTCGCAGGAGCACGGCAATTGGTGGCGATAAGTTTGGCTCTACTGGCTTTGGTGGCCTGTTGGCTCGCCATAGAGCCTCGCATTAAGCTTGCGTCGGGGAAACGGCCGCAGCTGGCGGTCGTCAGCGGCCTGCCGCTTTTCTGGAAAGAGGGTGCTTCTGGCCTCGCCGCCCATGTCGATGCGCCGATCATCACCGTCCTGCGCCAGCGCTTCGATGTGCGCGCCGTCGACAGCCCGCTCTCTCTGCAACGCAGCGAGGCCAAGGCGCTGTTGCTGGCCCAGCCGCGCGCCTTTTCGATGGGCGAGCTGGTCGCGCTCAATGCGTGGATCGCCAAGGGCGGCACGGCATTGGTCCTCGCCGATCCGCAACTGCGTTGGCCGATGGATCTGCCGCTCGGCGACCGGCGCCGGCCGCCGGCGGTGACGCTGCTCGGCCCCCTGTTGGAATATTGGGGCGTCAAGCTGGCGCCGCTTGCGGCGGGGCCGGACGAGCGGCGGCATTTTCTGGGCGATGGCCGGATGCTCGCCGTCTATGCGGCCTCCGGTTTTGAGGGGGCCGGGCCGAACTGCCGCATCGTCGGGCGGGGGCTGATAGCGCGCTGCACGGTGGGGAAGGGGGTAGCGATCGTCGTCGCGGATGCCGATCTGGTCGACGACCGTCTCTGGCTGACCGACCCGGTCAAGCCGCTCCACCCCGATCGATGGACGGCGGACACGCCGCAATTCGTCGCACAGGCCCTTGGCGGCGCGCTGCCCGAAGGTCGTCATTGGGTGCGAACGGCCGATGATCTGATCAGGGCCGTCCGATGGGCGGTGCTGGTCGGGCTTTTCTGGGCAGGATTGGGCATGCCGCTGTTTCTTCGGCCCGGTGGGACTCGTTTCGCCCTGACTATCGCACCCGATGACCGGCCAAAACCGGAAATGGAGGATTAAAAACCAGAACAAAACAGGATTTCCCGGATTCTCCCAAAATTCCCCTTTTCTTGAACCCCATGGCTTGGTATTTAAAGGCCATAGGGGTTTGTCAGGCTTTGTTGGTCCTGTGATCCGGTTCGCTTCCGTGCGGATCGGGCGACGATGACCTGTGCCCCTGAACAAGGGGGCGAGCGGGTCCAAAAGTGTCGGATGTCATTCTCTTTACGGGCAACGCGTTCAGCGTCGCGGACGGCAAAGGCCGTTTCGTGCTGCCTCTGGAGATGCGCCGGCAGGTCAAGCTCTCCAGCGGCAACGAAAACCGGCTTTATCTTTCGGTCCATGGCGGCAACCCCTGCGCCATCGGCTTTGGAGAGTCGCACCGTCGCCACCTGTTCACCGAAGTCGAGGAACTGGCCCGCGAAGCGCGCGCGCAGGGCCGCGACTATAATGCCGATCTGGAGCTGGAATATCGCCTCGGCACGATCGAGGAGGTGAATTTCGACGAAGGCGGCCGCTTCGCCATGCATCCTGATATCAGGGACGAATATGGCATCGGCGATGCCGTCTTCTTCTATGGCGTGGGTCGTTACATCCAGATCTGGAAGCCCGAAACGCTGGTCGACAGCAAGGACCGGCCGGAACTGATCCGGAACAAGGTCCGCCGCTGGCTGGACCAGCGCGAAACGGGAGGGGGCAAGTGAGCGCTTCTCCCGATCCGAACCGTCATCTTCCCGTTCTCCTCGATGAAGTGCTTGGTGCCCTCGCCATCAACCCCGGCGAGGTCCATGTCGACGGCACCTTCGGTGCGGGCGGCTATTCGGGCGCGATGGCGGGGCAGGGCGCGAAGGTCTTTGCTTTCGACCGCGATCCCGACGCGATTCGGGAGGGCCAGGCGCTCGCCGATGAGAAGGGCATCACCCTGATCGCCGGCGAATTTTCGCGCATGGAGGAATTGCTGGCCGAGCGGGGTGTGACCTTGGTTTCGGGCGTCACGCTGGATATCGGCGTGTCCTCGATGCAGCTCGACCGGCCGGAGCGCGGCTTTTCCTTTCAGGGTGACGGGCCGCTCGACATGACCATGAGCCAGAGCGGGATGAGCGCCGCCGATTTCCTGAACACTGCCCCGGAGCAGGAAATTGCCGACGTCCTCTATCGCTATGGCGAGGAGCCGCGTTCGCGCCGGGTCGCCCGCGCGATCGTGGAGGCGCGTCCGCTGGAGCGCACCGGCCAGCTCGCCAGCGTCGTGCGCAGGGCGCTGGGCCACAAGCCGCATGACAAGAAGGACCCGGCCACCCGGACCTTCCAGGCGATCCGCATCCATGTGAATCGCGAGCTGGAGGAACTGGAGCGCGGGCTGGAGGCGGCCGAGGCGATATTGGAGGAAGGCGGGCGGCTGGCCGTCGTCACCTTCCACAGTCTGGAAGACCGCATCGTCAAGCAGTTCCTGCGCAAGCGCAGCGGCGGGGAAGGGGCGGGATCGCGCCACCTGCCGGAAAAGAAAGCAAGCGAAGTGCCGACCTTCCGCAAGCCCGCCAAGGCGGTGCGACCGAGCGAAGCGGAGTTGGTTCGTAACCCCCGCGCCCGTTCCGCCACGCTGCGCAGCGCCATTCGAACGTCCGCCCCAGTTGTTTCCCGGCCCAATCCAACCCGGAGCGCCCGCTCATGATCGCGGTCAAAAGATTGCAGAGCCTGATCTGGATCCTCCTGGTCGCCCTTGGGGCGCTCGGCGCCTATCTGGTGTCGCTCAAGGTCGCGACCGAGCGCAATGAACTGATGAAGGTGCAGGCGCAGATCGTGCGGGCGCGGGCGGATATTCGCTATCTGGAAACCGAGTTCAGCGCGCGGGCGAGCATGCGGCAGCTGGAGCGTTGGAACCAGGACGACTTCATGTATGCGACGCCGACTGCCCAGCAATATCTGGCGGGCGAGCGGGCGCTGGCGCATCTGGACGGCGTGCAGCCGAACGGCCCCGACTATGTCGCGCCGCCGGTGATGGTGGCGATGGTGCAGACGCCCGCCGACCTGCCATCCGCGCCGCAGGCGGCGCCGGCAAGCCCCGCCGCGACGCAGATCCGCAGCGACATAGCGGTGATCCGCGAAGCGCATGCCGCCGACAATGTCGAGAAGATCGCCAAGCCCGCCAAGCGCAGCGCCGAGGAAAAGGCGAAGGCCGACGCCGACACGTCCCGGCCCAACCCCGTCGCCCGCCGCGCGGAGCGGATGGCGATGCTGGACGCCAAGCTGCTGGACGACAGCACCATCGGCGATATCAGCGCCAGGGCCGCGCGCGAAAAGAAGAAGGAGGCCCGCTGATGGCGACGATCATCGTTCAGCCGGGCGGAGCGCGGGCCGGCAAGCAGCGGGTCGACCTGACGGCGATCGCGCATAACCGGTTGATGCTGCTGCTGATCCTGTTCATGGGGATCACAGCGGTGGTGATCCTGCGCCTGACCTGGGTGGGCATCTTCGCCAACAGCGGTGGCGGCTCGGACGACGCGGCCGGCCTGATGCCCGCGCGCGCCGATATCGTCGATCGCAACGGCGTGCCGCTGGCGCGGACCATGGACGCCTATTCGATCGCGGTGCGCCCGTCCAAGCTGATCGGCGAGCCCGCCGAGCTGGCGCGCAAGCTGCACGAAATCTTCCCCGATGAGGCCGAGGCGGTCTTCTATAAGAAACTGACCGGCAGGGGCTGGGCTTATCTGCGCCGCCGCGCGCTGCCCGAGGAAGTCGCGGCCGTGAACGCGCTGGGTGAGATCGGCATCGAATTTCCGCGCGAGAAGGAGCGTCTGTACCCTCAGCGCAGCCTGGCGGCCCATGTGCTGGGCTTCGCGCCCAATGCCGACGGCGTGGGCGGCATGGGCGTGGAAGCCGCGTTCAATGATCGGCTGACCGATCCGGCGTTGCGCGGCCAGCCCTTTGCCCTTTCCATCGACAGCCGGGTGCAAGGGGCGCTGGAAAGCGAGCTTTACGCGCAGATGGTATCGCAGAACGCCAAGGGCGCGGGTGGCATCATCCTGGATGCCAACAGCGGCGAGGTGATCGCGATGGCGTCCATTCCCGTCTTCGATCCCAACAAGCTGCAGAATTACGCCGGCAAGACCTGCAGCGAATCGCCGCTGTGCAACCATATCGTGCAGGCGCGCTATGAACTGGGTTCGACCTTCAAGCCGCTGTCGATCGCGGCGGCCATGGATCGCGGCGTGGTGACGTCGATGGCGAAGCGCTATGACGCGACCGCGCCGCTCGCCGTCGCGGGCTTCCACATCAAGGACGACCATTCGCTCGGCCGCTGGATCAACGTGCCGGAAATCCTGGTGCACAGCTCCAACATCGGCACCGCGCGCATCGCCGACGAACTGGGCGCCGCGCCGATGCAGCAGTTGTTCCGCAACCTGCAGTTCGACCAGCGCGCGCCGATCGAGCTCAAAGAAAGGGCGAAGAGCCTCTGGCCCTATAATTGGGGCCGCATCACGACGATGACCGTTTCCTATGGTCATGGCATCGCCGTGACGCCCTTGCATCTCGCTTCGGCTTATGCGGCGCTGGTCAATGGTGGCATCTGGCGCCCCGCCACGCTGCGCAAATTGCACGCCAACGAAGTGCCCGAAGGCCATCGCGTCTTTTCCGCCGCCACCAGCGCCCGGATGCGGCAGCTGTTGCGGATGATCGTCGCGGCGGGTACAGGTCGCAGCGCCGACGCCAAGGGATTCCGGGTGGGCGGCAAGACGGGTTCCGCCGAGAAGCCTGAAGAAGGCCGGTACAACAAGAGTTCACTGGTGACGACTTTCGCGTCCGCATTTCCCATGGATAATCCCCGCTACGTCGTGCTTGCGATGATGGACGAGCCCAAGGGCAACGCCGAAACCTTTGGCCTGCGCACCGCCGCCTGGACCGCCGCGCCGGTGGTCAAGCGCGTGGTCGAGCGCACCGGGCCGATGCTGGGCGTGCTGCCCGACGAGCGGCGGGACGTGGATATTTCCGACCTCATGCCCCTGCTCGGGCAGGACAAGGAGAAGCATTGAGATGCGCCTCGGGTCGCTGATCGAGGGGCTGGATGTGAAGCCCGATGCCGCTGCATCGCCGGATGCAATGGTGTCGGGCTTCGCGATCGATAACCGGAAGGTTGCGCGGGGCACCATCTTCGGCGCCTTCCAGGGCGCGCGCGTGAATGGGGAGGATTTCATCCCCGACGCCGTGCGCGCGGGCGCCGTCGCGGTAGTGGCGCGGCCCGAAGCCAGGGTGGATGGTGCGATCCATATCGCCCACGACAATCCCCGCCGCCTGTTCGCGCTGCTCGCCGCACGCTATTTCGCGCCGTTCCCAGATGTGACCGTCGCCGTCACCGGCACCAACGGCAAGACCAGCACGGTGGAACTGGCCCGTCAGCTGTGGCGGATGCTGGGCCATCATTCCGCCTCCATCGGCACGCTGGGCGTCACGACCGCGGTCGACCAGGTGTCCACCGGCCTCACCACGCCGGACATCGTCACCTTCCTGTCCAACATGTCGGGCCTCAAGCGCGAAGGCATCACCCACGCCGCGTTCGAGGCGTCGAGCCACGGCCTGGCGCAATATCGCACCGAAGGCCTGCCCGTTTCGGCCGCCGCCTTCACCAATCTGTCGCGCGACCATCTCGATTATCATGGCGACATGGACAGCTATTTCGACGCCAAGATGCGGCTGTTCGACGAGGTCGTCGCGGCCGACGGCACGGCGGTCATCTGGGCCGACGATGAATGGTCGGACAAGGTTTCCCAGCGGGCTACGAAGCGGGGGCTTCGTGTGCTGAGCGTCGGGGTGCAGGGGCAGGCATTGCGTCTTGCCAACCGCACCCCGACCCAGTTGGGCCAGGCGCTGGAAGTCGAAGCCGGGGACAAGTCCTACAAAGTCAACCTGCCGCTGATCGGCGCCTATCAGGCCGCCAATGCGCTGACCGCCGCCGGCCTCGTCATCGCTGGCGGAGAGGATGTCGCCAAGGTGCTGGAACTGCTCGGCCGGGTGCAGCCGGTGCGCGGGCGGCTGGAACGCGCGGTCATCACCAAGGCGGGCGCGCCGGTCTATGTCGACTATGCCCATACGCCCGACGGCCTGCGCGCGGCGATCGACGCACTGCGGCCGCATACGCGCGGGCGCCTGATCACCCTGTTCGGCGCCGGTGGGGATCGCGACGTGGGCAAGCGGCCGCAAATGGGCCGGGTCGCGGTCGATCTGTCGGATCATGTGATCGTCACCGACGACAATCCCCGTACCGAGGACCCATCGGCCATTCGCGCCGCCATCATGGCCGGCGCGCCAGGCGCTGAGGAAATCGGCGGGCGCCGGGCGGCTATTGCGGCCGCTATCGCCCAGGCTGGTGCCGACGATATTGTGCTGCTGGCCGGCAAGGGGCATGAACAGGGTCAGATTATCGGGGACCGAGTCCTGCCCTTCGATGACGTCACCGTGGCCCGGGAGTGCGCGGGTTGAACAATCTTTGGACAGCAGAGGAAATCGCACAGGCCACAGGGGGCGTCGCTTCGGCGCCCTTCGCCGTTTCGGGCGTGGCTTTCGACAGCCGCGAAGTGACGGGCGGCGACCTGTTCGTTGCGATGAAGGGCGAAACGACCGACGGCCACCGCTTCGTCGAAAAGGCGTTCGGCCAGGGCGCGGCGGGCGCGATCGTCAGCGAACCGATCGCGCAGCCGCATATATTGGTGCCCGACAGCGCAGCCGCGCTCGAAGCGCTGGGGCGGGCGTCGCGCGCGCGCACGTCGGCCAAAATCGTGGGCGTTACCGGATCGGTCGGCAAGACCGGGACCAAGGAAGCGCTGTTCCAGGCGCTCGACCGCATCTGCCCCGATGAAGTCCATCGCTCGGTCAAAAGCTACAACAACCATGTCGGCGTGCCCTTGAGCCTGTCGCGCATGCCGCGCGATTCCGCTTTCGGCGTGTTCGAAATGGGCATGAACCATGCGGGGGAACTCGCGCAACTCACCCGGCAGGTACGGCCGCATGTGGCGATCGTGACGGCCATAGCCCCGGCGCATATCGAATTTTTCGGCACCGAAGAGAAGATCGCGCAGGCCAAGGCGGAGATTTTCGAGGGGCTTGAGCCGGACGGCACGGCGATCATCCCCTATGACAGCCCCCATGTCGCGACCCTCTATGCCAAGGCGGAACAGCATGCCGCGCGCATCCTGACCTTCGGCTTCGATCCCGAAGCGGATGTGCGCGCGCGCGACATGGTGCCGGCGGCCAATGGTGGAACGCTGGTGACGGCGACCCTGCCGAGCGCGGAACTCTGCTTCACGGTGGGCGCGCCGGGCGAACATTGGGTATCGAACGCCTTGGCGGTGCTGGCGGCGGTGGAAGCGCTGGGTGGCGATTTGGCCGCGGCCGGCCTCGCGCTGGCCGAGATGCCGGGTCTGCCGGGTCGTGGCGAGCGGCGCGTGGTTGCCGTCAGCGGCGGCGAAGCGTTGCTGATCGACGAAAGTTACAACGCCAATCCGCTCAGCATGGCCGCGACGCTCAAGCAGTTGGGCAAGGAGCAGGCGAGCCGCCGCATCGCGGTGCTGGGCGGCATGCGCGAACTGGGTGATCGCAGCATCGAACTGCATGCCGGCCTTGCCGAACCGCTTGCGGCCGGGCAGGTCGACTATGCTATATTGGTCGGCGATGAGATGAAACCACTCGCAGATGCGTTGGCCAGAGCGCAACAGGGTGTTGTGGCTTTCGACCATGTGCCCGATACGGCCGCGGCGACCAGCCTTATCCAGACGGAAATGCGCGCGGGCGACGCGATCCTGGTCAAGGGATCGAACGGCATCGGCTTGTCGCGCCTGGTCGCCGCGCTTGGGGAAAATAGAAACTGATGCTCTACTGGCTTGCCCAGACCATGGATTTTGCGGGCGTGTTCAACCTCGTCCGCTATCTGAGCTTTCGGGCCGGCGCGGCGATCGCGACCGCGTTCATCATCGGCCTGTGGATCGGACCGCGCTTCATCGGCTGGCTGCGCGTCCGCCAGGGCAAGGGGCAGCCGATCCGCGATGACGGCCCGCAGACGCACCTCGCCAAGCGCGGCACGCCGACCATGGGCGGGCTCATGATCCTGACATCCTTCATGGTGTCGGTGCTGCTGTGGATGGACCTGTCGTCCACCTATGTCTGGGCCTGCCTGTTCGTGACCTTGGGTTTCGGCGCGATCGGCTTCCTCGACGATTATGATAAGGTGACGAAGGCCAGTCACAAGGGGCTGTCGGGCAAGATGCGCCTGGCCTTCGAGTTCCTGATCGCCGGCTTTGCCGCCTGGCTGATCGTCAACCAGCATGGCAATACCGCGCTCTACCTGCCCTTCTACAACGGCCCGGCGATCGAACTGGGGCCGTTCTATTTCCTGTTCGCGGCGTTCGTGATCGTGGCGTTCGGCAATGCGGTGAACCTGACCGACGGGCTGGACGGCCTTGCCACCATGCCGGTCATCATCGCCTGCATGGCCTTCATGGCGATCGTCTATCTGGTTGGCCGCGCGGACTATGCCTCCTATCTCGGCATTCCCCATGTGCCGGGCGCGGGCAACCTTACCATTCTGTGCGGTGGGATCATCGGGGCGGGCCTCGCCTTCCTCTGGTTCAACGCGCCGCCGGCGGCCGTGTTCATGGGCGATACCGGCAGCCTGGCGCTGGGCGGCACGATCGGCGTGATCGCCGTCACCGCCCATCATGAAATCGTGCTGGGCGTCATCGGCGGCTTGTTCGTGGTGGAGGCGATGAGCGTCATCATCCAGGTCTTTTTCTACAAGCGCACCGGCAAGCGCGTGTTCCGCATGGCGCCGATCCACCATCATTTCGAGCAGCTGGGCTGGGCCGAGCCGACCGTGGTGATCCGCTTCTGGATCATCTCCTTCGTGCTGGCGCTGGCCGGCCTTGCCACGCTGAAGCTGCGGTGAGCGCGATGGGTCTTGTCTCCTCCGCCTTTGCCGGCAAGCGCTATGCGGTGCTGGGCCTTGCCCGTTCGGGCCTCGCGACGGTCGAGGCGCTGGTCGCCAGCGGCGCGAGCGTCACCGCCTGGGACAATCGTGAGGAAGCGCGCGCGCTCGTCGCCGACAAGGCCGAGATCGCCGATCCGCTGGAGATCGACCTCGCCGGTTTCGACGGCGTGGTCGTTTCGCCCGGCGTGCCGCTCAACAAACATCCGATCGCCATGCACGCCAAGCTCGCCGGCGTGCCGGTCATCGGCGACATCGAGCTGTTCGCGCTCGCCCGGCCGACGCTGCCCCCGCATCGGGTGGTCGGCATCACCGGCACCAACGGCAAGTCGACCACCACCGCGCTGGTGCATCACATCATCGAGACGGCCGGCATCCCGACCCGCATGGGCGGCAATATCGGCCTGCCGATCCTGGGACAGGACCCGCTGACCGAAGGCGGCATCTATGTGCTGGAGCTGTCGAGCTATCAGATCGACCTGACGCAAAGCCTCGACTGCGACATAGCAGTGCTGCTCAACATCACGCCGGACCATCTGGATCGCTATAATGGCTTTGAAGGCTATGTCGCGTCCAAGGCGCGGCTGTTTGCGATGCAATCGGCGGGGCACGCCGCCGTGATCGCGACCGAGGACGAGCCGAGCCGGGACATTGCCCAAAATCTTCGTCATTCCCGCGAAGGCGGGAACCCATCTCCTGATCTCACATCTGGAAACGACGCTGGGGAGATGGATCCCCGCCTTCGCGGGGATGACGGTAAAGGGGGCGACGATGGTGTAGTGGCAGTGCAATCCACCGACATCGATCCCGCCGTCCAAGCAGGCTGGCCGTCGCTTCAGGGTCCGCACAATGCCCAGAACGCCGCCGTCGCGATCGCCGTTGCCCGCGCGCTCGGCATTGATCAGGCGACCATCGAGAAGGGCCTCCAGACCTATGCCAGCCTGCCCCACCGCATGCAGCGGGTGCGCGAACTGAACGGCGTCCTTTACGTCAACGACAGCAAGGCGACCAACGCCGCCTCGACGGCGCCCGCTCTGGCCGCCTATCCGCCGGTCGAGGGCCGCCCGCGCCTCCACTGGATCGTCGGAGGCCTCGCCAAAACCGACAATCTGGACGAATGCGCCCCCCATTTCGGCAACATCGCCCAGGCCTATACCATCGGCGAAGCGGGCCATATGTTCGTCGACCTGCTGCGGGAGCATATGGCGGTGGACGATAGCGAGATGCTATCGGCCGCCGTTCGCCGCGCGGCGCGGGTGGCGCAGCCGGGGGATGTGGTGCTGCTGTCGCCTGCCTGCGCGAGTTTCGACCAGTTCCGTGATTTCGAGGCACGCGGCGATGCGTTCGTCGCGGCCGTCGCGGCATTGGAAGAAGGCGATACGGGCGGCTGAGGCGCTGATAGAAGGGGCGAGACGCGATGTTCAGGCCAGGCGACCTCATGAAGGAGTTCAAGAACCGCACCGTCCCGCGCGAGCGGACCGCGCTGGCGATCTGGTTCTGGGAGATTGACCGCGTCCTCCTGTCGCTGATCGTCGCGCTGATGGCGATCGGCCTGGTTGCGGTCGCGGCGGCGTCCCCCGTGGCGGCGATCGACCGGTCGACCAGCAGCGTGTCGGTGACGCCGCTCATCTATTTCTACCGCCAGCTGATCTGGGTCTTCATCGGCCTGCCGATCATGCTGGTCATTTCGATGCTCCCTCGCCCGCAGGCGCGGCGTTTCGCGATCTTCATGTCGGTCTTCTTCTTCGTCATGCTGCTGTGCGTGCCGATATTGGGTTCGACCGTGAACGGCGCGCGGCGCTGGATCGACCTGCCCGGCTTCCGTTTCCAGCCGTCCGAGTTTCTGAAGCCCGTCTATGTCGTCGCCACCGCCTGGCTCCTGTCGCTGCGCGGCAAGGACATGACGCTGCCCGTCATCCCGCTCACCGGCGCGCTGACGGGGCTGATCGCCGCCATTCTCATGAAACAGCCGGACTTCGGCCAGACCGTGATCTTCCTTGCCTGCTGGAGCTGTCTGCTGTTGCTGTCGGGGGTCGCGATGCGCAACATCGGCATCTTGGCAGGCGTTGGCCTCGCCGGGCTGGTCGCCATGTACATGTTCTATGAAAATGGGCGCCAGCGCATCAACGACTTCCTGGGGATAGGCGTCGCGCAGGATGCGGGCCCCGACCAGACCGAGCTGGCGTTCCGCACCATCACCCATGGCGGCTTTACCGGCGTCGGGCCGGGCGGTGGCCAGAACAAATTCCGCCTGCCAGAAGCGCATACCGACTATATCTTTTCCGTGATCGGGGAGGAGTTCGGCCTGCTCGCCTGTATCATTATCGCCTGCGTCTATCTGGCGGTGGTGGTGCGCGTGCTGCTGCGCCTGTTGGATGAGGATGATAATTTCACGATCCTCGCCGCGGCGGGTCTCACCACCCAGTTCGGGTTGCAGGCGATCATCAACATGGGCGTCAATGCGCAGATATTTCCTTCAAAGGGCATGACGCTGCCCTTTATCAGCTATGGCGGCTCCTCTATGCTGGCGCTTTGTATCGGCGTCGGCCTGCTGCTCGCGTTCACGCGGCGCAACCCCTTCATGGGTCGGCACACGGTCGTCAAATGGAGTGGTCGATGAGTATTTCCCGACACTTCGTCCTCGCTGCCGGCGGGACGGGTGGTCACATGATTCCCGCGCACGCCGTCGCCGAGGAACTGATGGCGCGCGGCCATCATGTCGCGTTGGTCACGGATGAGCGCGGGGCGAAGATTCCGGGCATCTTCGACAAGGCGCAGGTCCACGTCCTGCCGGCCGGCCGCATGACCAAGAATCCCAGGAGCTGGCCGGGCGCTCTCAAGGCGATCCTGGCGGGCCGGGCGATGGCGCGGCGCTTGAACGAGACGTTCCGGCCGACCGCCGTGGTCGGCTTTGGCGGCTATCCGGCGATGCCCGCGCTGCTGGGCGCGCTGGCCGATGGCATCCCGACCGCCATCCATGAGCAGAATGCCGTGCTGGGTCGGGTGAACCGCTTCCTTGCCCGCCGGGTGGATGCGATCGCGACCGCCTATCCGGTGGTAGAGCGCCTGCGCGACAAATATGCCGCAAAGGTGCACCTGGTCGGCAATCCTGTCCGGGAAGAGGTGAAGTTGCTGCGCGAGGAGGAATTCCCGGCGCTGACCGACGAAAGCGTCTTCCGCGTGCTGGTGATCGGCGGCAGTCAGGGGGCGAGCATCCTGTCGTCGGTCGTGCCCGATGGCCTGGGCATGCTGCCTTTGAGCCTGCGGCGCCGCCTGCAGGTGACGCAGCAGTGCCGCGCCGAGGATATCGAGCGCGTCCGCAAGATCTACGCAGACTTGGAGATCCCGGCGGATCTGGCGACCTATTTCAACGATGTGCCCGAGAAATTGAGTTGGTCGCACCTCGTCATCGCCCGCGCGGGCGCTTCGACGCTGGCGGAACTGACCTGCGCCGGCCGCCCCGCTATCCTGATCCCGCTGCCGAGCGCGATGGACGATCACCAGACCGTCAATGCCCGCGAAATGACTGAGGCGGGCGGCGCGCGCACCATCCCGCAGGCGCGCTTCACGGCGGTCGAACTCGCCAAGCAGATGCAGAAGATGGCGCTGGAGCCCGGTGCCCTCCAGAATGCCGCCAGGCGCGCCCGCGCCTGCGGCAGGCCCAATGCCGCGCGCGACATGGCCGATCTGCTGGAAAGCATTGGCCCCGCGCCGATCATGAACGATCCGCTGCGTGTCGGTCCGACCCCGACCAGCCTGAATTTGCAGGGTATTCCTGCGTGATTTGGATTAACCTCTCCCCGTTCGCCCTGAGCTTGTCGAAGGGCTCCACTTCTCTTTTGAAGAAAGGGCAGGGCTTCGACAGGCTCAGCCCGAACGGACGTTGGAACAAGGAATATCAAATATGAAGGGTGTCGGCACCGACATCGGCACGATCCATTTCATCGGCATTGGCGGGATCGGCATGTCCGGCATCGCCGAGGTGATGCACAATCTGGGTTACAAGGTTCAGGGGTCCGACGTCGCCGAAGGCTATGTGATCGAGGGCCTGCGCAAGAAGGGCATCGATGTGATGATCGGCCACAAGGCCGAAAATCTGGGCGATGCCGCCGTGGTCGTGACGTCCACCGCGATCAAGAAGGGCAATCCGGAAGTCGATCTGGCGCTGGAAAAGCGCGTCCCCGTCATCCGCCGCGCGGAAATGCTTGCCGAGTTGATGCGCCTGAAGTCGACCGTTGCCATCGCGGGCACGCACGGCAAGACCACGACCACCTCCATGGTCGCGGCGCTGCTGGACGCGGGCGGGGTGGACCCGACCGTCATCAATGGCGGCATCATCAACAGCTATGGCTCCAACGCCCGCCTGGGCAAGAGCGATTGGATGGTGGTGGAAGCTGACGAAAGCGACGGCAGCTTCCTGCGGCTCGACGGCACGCTGGCGGTCGTCACCAATATCGATCCCGAGCATCTCGACCATTATGGCAGCTTCGACAAGGTGAAGGACGCCTTTGTCGAGTTCGTCGAAAATGTGCCCTTCTACGGCGCGGCGATGCTGTGCCTCGACCATCCCGAAGTGCAGGCGATCCTGCCGCGCGTGCAGGACCGGCGCATCGTCACTTACGGCTTTTCGGCGCAGGCCGATATTCGCGGCGAGAATGTCCAGCCTATCCCCGGCGGCAATCGCTTCGACGTGCAGATCCGCGAGCGGGACGGTTCGACCCGCCGCATCGAGGGGATCGAGATGCCGATGCCCGGCCGCCACAATGTGCTGAACGCCATGGCGGCGATCGGCGTGGCGCTGCAAATGGGGATCAACGACACGACCATCCAGACCGGCTTTGCGAAGTTCGGCGGGGTCAAGCGGCGTTTCACCAAGGTCGGGGAAATCGCTGTCGAAGGCGGCGTAGCGACCGTGATCGACGATTACGGCCACCATCCGGTCGAGATCAAGGCGGTCCTCGCCGCCGCTCGCGAAGGGGCGAAGGGTCGCGTCATCGCCGTGGTCCAGCCGCACCGCTTCACCCGCCTGCGCGACCTGATGGACGAGTTTCAGCAGGCCTTCAACGACGCCGACATCGTCTATGCCGCCCCGGTCTATCCGGCGGGCGAGCAGCCGATCGAAGGCGTGGACAGCGCCGAACTGGTCGCGGGTTTGAAGCGCCGGGGGCATCACTCCGCTTCGACTGTCGAGGGCGCCGAAGACCTCGCCCGCCTGATCGCCGCCGATGTGAAGGCGGACGACATGATCATCTGCCTGGGCGCGGGCGACATCACCAAATGGGCGGCCGGCCTGGCTCCGGCCGTGGCCGGGAAAGAGGCGGCCTGATGTTCGAACTGCTCAATGTCGGCCTCGAGATGCAGAAGCGCATGATCGACGTCCAGATGCGGGGCATCGATGCGGCGCAGCAGATGGTCGACGCGGCCCAGCGCAATGTGGAAGCCGGCTTGGCCGCGACCCAGGCCAGCGAAGCGGGGATGAAGGCGGTGAAAGGCTGGATGCGGCTTTGGGGAGTACGCGATTGACGCTGGCGGCAACGTCTCTTCCCCCGGTTCGCGGCTCGCTCAAGGCTGACGCGCCGCTTGGCCCCCTCGTCTGGTTCAAGGCGGGGGGCCTTGCGCAATGGCTGTTCGAGCCGAAGGATCGGCAAGACCTCTCCGATTTTCTGCGGGATCTGGACCCGGCGATCCCGGTAATGGCGCTGGGGCTTGGTTCTAATCTGATCGTCCGCGATGGCGGCGTTCCGGGCGTGGTCGTGCGCCTCGGCAAGCCCTTCGCCAAGGCCGGGCAGATCGATGCGACGACCCTGCGGTGCGGTGGCGGGGCTTCGGGAATTCTCGTCTCCTCGACCGCGCGGGATGCCGGGATTGCCGGGCTGGAGTTCCTGCGCTCGATCCCCGGCACGGTCGGCGGGTTTGTGCGGATGAACGGCGGCGCCTATGGCCGCGAAACCTGCGACATATTGGTGGAATGCGAAGTCGTGCTGCGTTCGGGCGAGGTGGTCACGCTGCCGCACGATGCGCTGGGCTACACCTATCGCCACAGTACCCTGCCCGAAGGCGCCGTTGTCGTGAGCGCGGTGTTCCGGGGCGTGCCGGGCGAACCCGCCGCGATTCAGGCGGAAATGGACCGCATCGCCGCTGCCCGCGAGGAAAGCCAGCCGCTCCGCAGCAAGACCGGCGGTTCGACCTTCAAGAATCCCGATGGCCACAAGGCTTGGGCGCTGGTGGACGAAGCCGGTTGCCGGGGCCTGCAACTCGGCGGCGCGCAGGTTTCGGAAAAACACACCAATTTCCTCCTCAACCTGGGCGATGCGACCAGCGCGGACATCGAGGCCCTGGGCGAGGAAGTCCGCCGCCGGGTGAAGGAAAGGAGCGGCATTGATCTCGAATGGGAAATACAGCGCGTGGGAGTAAAGAAGTGACTCGCGGTCCGTGGCATGTTGCCGTCCTGATGGGTGGCTGGTCCGCCGAGCGGCCCGTTTCGCTATCGTCGGGCGAGGGCGTCGCCAAGGCGCTGGAATCGCGCGGCCATAAGGTCACGCGTATCGATATGGACCGCGACGTCGCCCTGCGCCTCTCCGAAACCAGGCCCGATGTGGTGTTCAACGCCCTCCACGGTGTCCCCGGCGAGGATGGTACGGTACAGGGCATGATGGACCTGATGGGCCTCACCTACACCCATTCGGGCCTCGCCACTTCGGTCATCGCCATCGACAAGCAGCTGACCAAGCAGGCACTGGTGCCCCACGGCATCCCGATGCCCGGCGGCCATATCGTGAGCAGCGAGAGCCTGTTCGAAGCCGATCCCCTGCCGCGCCCCTATGTGGTGAAGCCGGTGAATGAGGGCAGTTCGGTCGGCGTCGCCATCGTGACGCAGGACGGCAATTACGGATCGCCCATCGGCCGCGATGTCGAGGGGCCGTGGCTGCATTTCGATGAGCTGCTGGCCGAGCCCTATATTCGCGGCCGGGAACTGACGACCGCCGTGCTGGGCGAAGAGGCGTTGCTGGTGACGGAACTCCGGCCTAAAAGCGGCTTCTACGATTTCGACGCCAAATATACCGACGGCATGACCGAACATGTCTGCCCGGCGGATATTCCCAATGAGATCGGCGAAGCGTGCAAGGCGCTGGCGCTCCGTGCGCACCAGCTGCTCGGCTGCAAGGGCGCGTCGCGCTCGGATTTCCGCTGGGACGACAATCAGGGGGTCGAGGGGCTGTTCCTGCTGGAGGTGAACACCCAGCCGGGCATGACGCCCTTGAGCCTCGTTCCCGAACAGGCGTCGAAGCTGGGCATTGACTATGCCGAGCTGGTGGAGCGTATTGTCGAGGACGCGCTGATGGGGAAGCAGCGCGAAAAGGGGGCTGACCATGGCTGAAGCACGCATCCGGCGTGGCGGGACGGCGCGGCTGACGCGCACGACCGGCGCGCGCGGTCGCAACGGGCCGGGGCGGGGGCGTCCGGCCAAGCGCCGCTCCTGGATCGGCCGCTTGATCCAGGCGCTTCCCGTCAGCGAGGATACGCTGCAGCGCGCGGCGAGCTGGGCCATCGTCGGCATCGTGCTGGCGGTGGCCGGCGGCATTGCGGCGCTGCTGGGCTTGCCCGCGATGGCGGAGCAGAAGGCGGCCGAAATCGCCGCCAATGCCGGCTTTGAAGTGCAGAAGGTCGAAGTGCGCGGCGTCGAGCGGATGGACGAACTGCCGGTCTACAACATCGCGCTCGGTCAGGTGGACCGCTCGATGCTCTCGCTCGACCTGCCCAAGGTGCGCGACGAGATGCTGCATCTGGGCTGGGTCAAGGATGCGCGCATTTCCCGACGCCTCCCCGACACGCTGGTCGTCGACATTGTCGAACGCGATCCGGTCGCGGTGTGGCAGCATGACGGGCAGCTCCACCTCATCGACGTGCAGGGCGTGGTGCTGCAAACGGTATCGGCAGGCGCGATGCCAGACCTGCCGCTGGTCGTCGGGCCGAGCGCCAATCTGCAGACCGCCGGGCTCAACAAGCTGATGGAAAATGCCCCGGCGCTGAAACCCATGCTGGCGGGTGCGACCTGGGTCGGGAACCGCCGCTGGGACCTGCGCTTTCAGTCGGGTGAAACGCTTTCGCTGCCGGAAGGGGAGAAACCGTCTGCGACCGCCCTTGTCAATTTCGCGCGCATGGACGGCGTCAACCGCCTGCTCGGGCGGGGCATCGTGAAATTCGACATGCGCGATCCCGACCGCTTCGTCCTGCGCCTGCCGGAGGGCCAGGCCGACGCCAAGCCCGCCGCCGCCGGCGAGGGCAAGAGCGCCGTCGCGGCAACGGACGGCGAGGACGGCTGATCATGGCGCAGCCCAAGGTCGAAAAGCTTGTCACCGCGATCGATATCGGATCGTGGAAAGTGTCCGCGCTCATCGCCGGGCGCACGGAGACGGGCGAGCTTGCGATCCTGGGCACCGGCCAGCGCGAAAGCCGGGGCGTGCGGCGCGGCTTCATCGCCGACATGGAGCGTACCGAACTCGCCGTGCGCGAAACGGTCGAGCAGGCCGAGCGCGTCGCGGGCACCAATATCGAGGATGTGTGGGTCAGCTTTTCGGGCGGCAGCCTGATCAGCGATGTCGTCACGGTCGAGCGCGACATGGGCGGCTATCGCGTCGAGCAGCCCGATATCGACGATCTCCTGACCACGGGGCAGCAGGGCATCGATCCTGACGGCCGCGTCGTGCTGCATGCCCAGCCGACCTGCTTTACCATCAATGGCAAGGTGCCGGTGAAGAAACCGCTCGGCATGCATGCGGACCTTTTGGGCGTCGACATCCATGTCGTGCTGGCGGACGGCGCGCCGCTCGCCAATCTCGACCTGTGCGTGCGCGGGGCCTATCTCAACGTCAACTCCATCGTCGCCTCGCCGATCGCGACCGGCCTTGCCTGCCTGTCGGAAGAGGAGCGGGATCTGGGCGTCGCGCTGGTCGAACTGGGCGCGGGCGTGACCAATGTGTCGCTTTACGCGGGCGGCATGCTGGTGGGGCTGCACAGCATCCCGATCGGCGCTTCGGACATTACCGACGATATCGCGTCCGCCTTCGGCATCCGCCGCAGCCAGGCTGAGCGGATCAAATGCTTCTACGGTTCGGCGATGCAGAACCGCCGCGACTTCCGCGAGATGATCGAGATCGCGCCGCCGCATGGCGATGTCGCGCTGCCGGGGCAAAATGCCGGCCCCAATGCCGATGGCGGCAAGATTACCCGCGCGGCGCTGGTGGCGGTGATCTGCGAACGGCTCAACATGCTGATGACGGAGATCAACGCCGCGCTCGCCGGCATGGGCTTCAACACGCCGACCGGGCGGCAGGTGGTGCTGACCGGGGGCGGAGCGGAAATGAAGGGCATTGCCGACTATGCGCAGGGCGCGCTTGGCCGTGCGGTGCGCATCGGCCGTCCGCGCGGTCTGGCTGCCCTGCCCGAAGCCCATAGCGGCCCGGCCTTTGCAACTTTGGCGGGGCTTGCGCTTTATGGCGCTTCGAACCCGGTTGACCTAAGAACGGTGGCACCGCCTGCGCAGACCGTTCATCGTATCGGCGCGCCCCAATGGTGGCAGCGAATGGTGCGAGCAATAAAGACGAACTATTGAATAAATCGGAAGTCACACGAATTTAGCTGGTGAAATACACCATTTTCTGTTGCATTGATCTTTGATGACAGTTTCGCTCACGTCGTCGAAGCTGGAGGGAGCTAGAATTTATGAGCATTGAAATCAGCCCGCCGCATGTGGACGAGTTGAAGCCTCGCATCGCGGTGATCGGCGTAGGCGGCGCAGGTGGCAACGCCATCGCGAACATGATTGCCGCGTCGGTCGAGGGCGTGGATTTCATAGTCGCCAATACCGACGCGCAGGCGCTCAACGCCTCGCCCGCCGAGCGCCGCATCCAGCTTGGCCCCCAGATCACCGAAGGGCTGGGCGCCGGATCGCGCCCCGAAATCGGCAAGGCGGCCGCTGAAGAGACGATCGCTTCGGTCGAAGACGCGCTCAACGGCGCGCATATGTGCTTCATCGCGGCCGGCATGGGCGGCGGCACCGGCACCGGCGCTGCTCCCGTCATCGCCAAGGCCGCGCGCGACAAGGGCATCCTGACCGTCGGCGTCGTGACCAAGCCCTTCACCTTCGAGGGCAATCGCCGCATGAAGTCGGCGGAGAGCGGCATCGAGGAACTGCAGAAGCATGTCGATACCCTCATCGTCATTCCCAACCAGAACCTGTTCCTGATCGCCAACCCGAACACCACCTTCAAGGAAGCCTTCCAGATGGCGGACGAGGTGCTGCAGCAGGGCGTGCGCGGCATCACCGACCTGATGGTCATGCCGGGCCTCATCAACCTCGACTTTGCCGACGTCCGTTCGGTGATGGGCGAGATGGGCAAGGCGATGATGGGCACCGGCGAAGCCGAAGGCGACGGCCGCGCGCTCCAGGCGGCGGAAAAGGCGATTGCCAACCCGCTGCTCGACGGCGTGTCGATGCGCGGCGCCAAGGGCGTTATCGTCTCCATCGTCGGCGGCGACGACATGCGCCTGATGGAGGTCGACGAAGCCGCGAACCATATCCGCGAACTGGTCGATCCGGACGCGAACATCATCTGGGGTTCGGCCTTCAATGACGGCCTCAACGGCAAGATCCGCGTGTCGGTGGTGGCCACCGGCATCGATAGCGAAGCCACGCAGGGCGCTGCGCCGCTGACCCAGCCGTTCAGCTTCGCCAGCCGCCCGTCGGTGGCGGTGCCGACCGCTGCCGCGCGCCCGGCGGCGCAGCCTGCTCCGGCCGCCTTCGCGCCGCCGGCGGCAGCCCCTGCGCCTCAGGAAGAGCCCGAAACGCTGGAACTGGACGTGCCCGCCGCTCCGGCCCCTGCGCCGCTCGCCGCCCCGGTCGAGGAAAAGGCCGCAGCCCCCGCGCCCAAATCCGCGCCGGTTGCCCAGGCGCGGCCTGCAGCCGTCTTCTCGGACGAAGATCCCTCGCAGGACGAACTGCTGCTGGGAGCCGAGGATGCAGCGCCGCAGCCGGTCCAGCCGGCGCCCGCCGCGCAGCCTGCGCCGCGCGTAGCGACCGGTGGGACGCTGTTCGAACGTATGGCTGGCCTCACCCGTGGGGCGGACAAGAATGCGGCGGCGCGGGACGATGATGCATCGACCCCCGATATCCCTCGCTTCCTCAATCGCCAGAGCAACCAGTAATCCCGCTGCGGACATTCGTCCCAAGACGATCAAGGCGCGCCATCGGCTCCTTCGGGCAGCCGGGCGCGCTTTTCCCTGTCGTCAATTTCCCATTCACGCGGCGATCCGCTAAAGGGCTTGTGTGAGACGCTCTGCTTTATGGATCCTCGGCGGACTGCTTCTAGCGGGCACCGCGCAGGCACAGGTCGGACAGGTTCAGGCCATCCGGCCTTCGGGTGCCGAAAATCTCAATCGCCATCTTTCCCGCCTCGCTTCCAATCCGCGCGATGTCGACGCGCTGATCGGGGCAGGGGAAGCGGCGCTCGACATGGATGATGTGCGGGCGGCCGCCGGCTTCTTCGCCCGCGCCGACACGATCCAGCCGAACAATGCCCGGGTGAAGGCTGGCCTTGGCAGGGTCATGCTCAAGAACCAGAACCCGGCCGAAGCGCTGCGTCTGTTCGATCAGGCGACGCGGCTCGGCTATGGTGAAGCGACCTTGCTGTCCGATCGCGGCCTCGCGCGCGACATGACCGGCGATCAGGCGGGCGCGCAGCGCGACTATCAGGATGCGCTGCGTCGCGCGCCCAATGATGCCGAACTCACCTATCGCTATGCCGCATCGCTTGGCATAGCGGGGCAGGTGGACGCAGCGGACAGGGTGCTTCAGCCCTTGCTCCACAAGGGCGACCGGGCGGCATGGCGTTATCGCGCCTTCATCCTGGCGATGAACAATCGGCAGGATGACGCGCGCAAGATCGCGAACCAGACCATGCCGGCTCAACTCGCGGCGGCGATCACCCCTTATATGCAGAAAATGCCCTATCTGACGCCGGCCCAGAAGGCTGCGGCGGTGCATTTCGGCCATTTCCCGACGACGGTTGGCACCCGGATGGCGACCGCGACGCCCACGCCCTCTCCTGCGGGGACTCCTGGGCCGAGCGCGTCGACGCGCGCAACCACGCCTCCCACCGCTGCGGCGCCGCCGCGTGACACGGCCAGCCCGGCCCGTATGGCGCAGGCCGAGCGCAGCGTGCCTCAGCCCGCCCTCGCTCAACCGCGCGTTGCCCGCGCCGCCCCGGCGCCGGGCACCGGCACTTCGCAGCGCCCGCCCGCGCCGCAGGCCTCGAATGTGCAGGGACCGCCTGCGCCCGGATTTGAGGCCATGCCGGCCCAGCCTCCCGCGTCCGCTGCGCCGCCGGCCAGCAGTGCCAGCCAGTTGAACGCCATCACCCTGGCCCAGGCATCCGCACCGGCCCAGCCAGCCGCTCCCGATCCTGCCCCGCCGGCTCCCCGCCAGCAGCCCAACCCGGAAGCCACCCGCACGCTGGCGGAAATCATCCACGCGATCGACGTGCCGGACACCGAACGGCAGCAGACGGTCGCCGCCGTCGACCTGGCGGAAATCGAGAAATTGCAGGCCGCGCGCCGGGCCGAAAGGCAGGCGGCGGACAAGGCGAAGAAGGCGGCAGACGTAAAGGCCAAGGCGGAAGCAACTGCCAAGGCCAAGGCAAAGGCGGAAGCCGACACCAAGGCGAAAAAGGCAGCCGAGGAAAAGGCTCGCCTTGCCGCCAACCCTTCGCGCAATTGGGTGCAGATCGGGACGGGCAGCGACCGCGGCGCCCTTGCCTTCACGCTCAAGGGGCTGCGCCGCAAATATGACGACATCGCGCCGCAGGATGGCTGGGTCGCGACCTGGGGGCGGACCAACCGCCTGTTGATCGGCCCCTTCGCCAGTTTCACCCGTGCCAGGACCGTGGAGTCCAAGCTCAAGGCCGCCGGCGCGGATGTCTTCGCCTGGCAAAGCGATGCCGGAGAAGTGGTCGAACGGATCGGGGGTAAATAGGGCCGTCCGATGACGACGCTTGCGCCCTATGCCTCCCACCCGGACCAAAGCCGCGGTCGTCTTCATGTCGAGCCGGGCGGCGAGGTGCGGGGGCCGCGCGATATCTTTCAGCGCGACCGCGACCGCATCATCCATTCGATCGCCTTTCGCCGGCTGCGCCACAAGACGCAGGTGTTCGTTTCGCCCGATGGCGATCATTTCCGCGTCCGCCTGACCCACAGCCTGGAAGTCGCGCAGATCGGCCGCACCACCGCGCGCACGCTCGGCCTTAACGAGGATCTGACCGAGGCGCTGTGTCTGGCGCACGACATCGGCCATCCCCCTTTCGGTCATGCCGGCGAGGATGCACTGGAAGCGGCGCTCGACGATCATGGCGGTTTCGATCACAATGCGCACACGCTGCGCACGCTGATGCTGCTGGAGTCGCCTTATCCCTGTTTTTCCGGGCTCAACCTCAGCTGGGAAATGCTGGAAGGGCTTGCCAAGCATAATGGCCCGATCGACCGTCCCGGCTGGGCGATGCGCGAAGTCGATGCGCTCTTTCCGCTGGACCTTGGCAGGCATAGCTCGCTGGAGGCGCAACTGGCGGCGATCGCCGACGACATCGCCTATGACAATCACGATATAGATGATGGTCTGCGCGCCGGGTTGCTGACGCTTGACCAACTGCTCGGCGTGCCGTTGGTGAAAAGCTGTTGGGACCGGGTGCGCACGCGCTATCCCGATATTCCGGCGGATCGGCTGCTGCGGGAACTGGTGCGCGAACAGATCGGCGTCATGGCCAATGACCTGATCGCCGCGACGCGCCGGAATATCGCGCAATCAGGCATCGAGACGGCCGAGGACGTCCGCGCTGCCGGCCGCACGCTGGTTGGCTTTTCGCCTGAACTGGCCGCGCAGGAGCGGGACCTGAAGCGCTTCATGTATGCGACGCTCTACCACCACCCTTCGCAACTGGCGGCGGCCGATCGCGCGCGGGTGATCGTGACCGACCTTTTCCGCGCCTATCAGCAGCAGCCGGACCTGCTGCCGGAGGAATGGCGCGACGAGTGCATGCTGGAGGAGCCGCGCCGCAGCCGCCACATCGCGGATTTCATCGCCGGCATGACCGATCGCTATGCCGAAAAGCGCCATGTGGAGATTTTCGGAGAACTGGCGCTCGCCTGACGCAATCCTCGTTGCGTCGCCCGTGCGGCTTTCCTACCTCTTGGCGCATGACTCTTCATCCGCAGGTCGCCGCGCTCGCCGCCCAATTGGAGGACCTCTCCGTCTTCCTGCGCATGCAGGGAGATCGTCTCTGGTCCGCCCGGGTCGAGCTTTGCCGCCATCTGGTTGCGGACTCCAATTTCGCGGGCGTGGAGCGTTTTCTGCGGCTGTTCGAAGGCGAAGATAATCTGGGGAATCTGGCGTGGGCGGATGCCGCCGCCACGGCCCGGCTGCGTGACCTTGTAAAGGCTGCGCGCACGCTCGCGGATCGGTTGGTCAGGGAAGAGGGCGTTGATTGAGCGATTGACGGCGCCCGCCGATTATCCCAATGCGGACTTGTCTCCGGTGTCGAGGATTCGGCCCCGGACTTGATGCGGGAGAGCATGGGGGTCTTTCAGGCCAGCCCATCGCCGAAGGAGCAACCGCCCCGGAATCTCTCAGGCCAAAGGACCGCATCAAGGGCAGGCACTCTGGAAAGCGGACGGTTCAAGGCCGTCCCACCGAAGGGGTAAGCCATCCGGTCGCTGCGTCGGTGGTCAAAGCTCTCAGGTTCCGTGACAGAGGGGGTGACAGACGCCACGGGTCCGACTCCGGGCACAAGCGTTTGTCGCCTGTAATCTCGCACGGAAAGGCCGCCCCAATGTCCGGCAATGACGATATCACCCATATTGAAGACGAATTGCCGCTGCAGGAACTGCCGCTCGATGCCTGGCACCGCGCCAGGGGCGCGCGCATGGTCGGCTTTGCGGGCTATCACATGCCGATCCAATATGAAGGCATCATGGCCGAACATGCTTGGACCCGCGAGCATGCCGGGCTGTTCGACGTCAGCCATATGGGCCAGCTCAGCTTTTCCGGCGAAGGCGTGGACGAGGCGCTGGAGCAGCTTCTGCCGAGCGATATCAAGGGGTTGAAGCCTTTCCGCCAGCGCTATTCGATGCTGCTCGATGAAGAGGGCGGCATTTTGGACGACCTGATGGTCTCGCGCCTTGGTGGTGAGGCGTTTGATGGCGCGGACCTTTATATGGTCGTCAACGGCGCGACCAAATATGACGATATCGGCTGGATGATCGAGCATCTGCCCGACGAAGTCGTGATGAATCACATGGATGAGCAGGCGCTGCTCGCCTTGCAGGGGCCGGAAGCGGGTGAGGCGCTGGCCGCGCTGATCCCCGAAACCGCCGACCTGCTCTTCATGCAGTCCGGCCCGTTTACCTGGCGCGGCGTGAAGCTGTGGATCAGCCGTTCGGGCTATACCGGCGAGGATGGATTCGAAATCAGCGTGTCCGCCGAGGATGTGGCGTTGCTCGCCGATGCGCTGTGCCAGCTGCCGCAGGTGAAGCCTATCGGTCTTGGCGCGCGGGACTCGCTGCGGCTGGAGGCGGGGCTGCCGCTCTATGGCCATGACCTGACGCCTGCCGTCAGCACCGTCGGCGCGGATCTGGGCTTTGCCATCCAGAAGCGCCGCCGCGAGGAAGGCGGTTTTATCGGCCATGCCCGCGTGATGAAGGAGCTGGCCGATGGGCCGGGTTCCAGGCGCGTGGGGCTGAAGATCGAGGGGCGCCTGCCCGCTCGCGAAGGCGCGCCCATCTATGCGGGTGGGGCGCAGGTCGGCGAAGTGACCTCTGGCGGCTTCGCGCCGACCGTGGGCGCGCCGATTGCGATGGGTTGGGTGAGCGTGCCGTATAGCGCGCTCGACACCGCGCTGGAGATCGAAGTGCGCGGCAAGCGCATCGCCGCCACCGTTACGCCGATGCCGTTCGTTCCACACCGTTATCGCCGCAAGGCGTGAAGCACTTTTCCGAGGGGAGTATCATATGAGCCGTTATTTCACCGACGAACATGAATGGATCGATGTCGAAGGCGAAATCGCCACCGTCGGCATCACCGACTATGCGCAGGAGCAGCTGGGCGACATCGTGTTCGTCGAACTGCCCGCCGAGGGGACCAGCTTCGAAAAGGGCGACGACGCCGCCGTCGTGGAGTCGGTCAAGGCCGCGTCGGACGTCTATGCGCCGATCTCGGGAGAGGTTGTTGAAACGAACGGCGCGCTGGAAGACGAGCCCGCGCTGGTGAACAGCGATGCCGAGGAAGATGGCTGGTTCTTCAAGCTGCGCGTTACCGACGCCAGCGAGCTGGAAGGCCTGATGAACGAAGCCGCCTACAAGAAGTTCGTGGCGAGCCTCTGACAAAAATAAGCCCCTCCCTTTCAAGGGAGGGTTGGCCAGAGGCACGTGACTCTGGCCTCTCGCCACGGAGCAGCGCTCGCTCCGCTCGCGACCCACCCCCGACCCCTCCCTAAAAGGGAGGGGGGAGACATGTAAAATGCGCTACCTACCCCTTACCGACACTGACCGGCAGGAGATGCTATCCGTCATCGGCGCGTCCTCGGTCGACGATCTGTTCGTGGATGTTCCCGCCGAGGCCCGCCTCAGCGGCACAATCACGGGCCTGGCGAACCATGCCGGCGAACTGGCGGTCGAGCGCCACATGGCGGCCCTGGCGCGGCAAAATCTGTCGGCGGGGGAGGCGCCCTTCTTCCTGGGCGCGGGGGCCTACAAGCATCACGTTCCCGCAAGCGTCGATCATCTGATCCAGCGCGGCGAGTTCCTGACCGCCTACACGCCCTATCAGCCGGAAATCGCGCAGGGCACGCTTCAGGTGCTGTTCGAGTTCCAGACGCAGGTCGCGCGTCTGCTGGGCTGCGACGTCGCCAATGCGTCCATGTATGACGGTTCGACCGCCTGCTGGGAAGCGATCGGGATGGCCCGCCGCATCACCAAGCGCGGCAAGGCGATCCTGTCCTCCGGCCTGCACCCCCATTATGTCTCGGTCGCCAACACCATGGCGAAGTTCACCGGCGACGCGCTGGTGCATCAGGCGCCAGCCCTCGACGCCGCCACCGATATCGACGCGCTGATCGCCGGGATCGACAAGGATACGAGCTGCGTCGTCGTGCAGTATCCCGACATTTTGGGCCGCATCGCCGACCTGACTCCGCTGGCCGACGCCGCCCATGCAGCCGGTGCGTTGCTGGTCGCGGTGGTGACGGAACCCGTCGCCCTCGGCGCGATCAAGGCGCCGGGTCATATGGGTGCGGACATCGTCGTCGGGGAAGGCCAGTCGATCGGCGTCGGCCTCCAGTTCGGCGGTCCCTATCTCGGCCTGTTCGCGTGCAAGCAGAAATATGTCCGCCAGATGCCGGGCCGCCTCTGCGGCGAGACGGTCGATGCGGCGGGCAAGCGCGGCTTCGTGCTGACGCTTTCGACTCGTGAGCAGCATATTCGCCGCGAGAAAGCTACGTCGAATATCTGCACCAACTCGGGCCTCTGCGCACTGGCATTCAGCATCCACATGACCTTGCTGGGCGAAAAGGGCCTGCGTGAACTCGCCACGCTCAACCACGCGCTGGCATGCCAAGCCGCTGACCGTCTGGCGCTGGTGCCGGGCGTCACGTTGCTCAACGACAGCTTCTTCAACGAATTCACGCTGCTCCTGTCGAAAGACGCCCGCGAAACCGTCCGCAACCTTGCCGACAAGGGCGTGTTGGGCGGTGTTTCGCTCGGCCGCCTGTTCCCGGATGCGCCGGAGGTCGGCCACGGTCTGGTCGTCGCCGTCACCGAAACCGTGACCGCGGAGGACATCGAAGCGCTGGCCAAGGCGCTTGAGGAGGAACTGGCATGAAATCCGGTCTTTCCCGTGCGGCAGGAGCCCAGTTCCGGCCTCTCGTCATTCGCAACCGCTGGACTGGGTTCCTGCCTGCGCAGGAACACGACGTAATATTGGAGATCGCGGCATGACCATGCTGAAGGAAGGCCGCCCCACCGCGCCGCAAGCCGTCACCGAAGCCGCCAGCGCCTCCGCGACCGCCACCGGCAATCGCGCGCTGATGCTGGAGGAAGCGCTGATCTTCGAGATCGGCTCGACCGGCACCACCGGCGTCGATTTCGCGGAAGCGCCTAAGGTCGCCAGCCGCCTCGGTACTCTCGCCCGCATCGACGGCATCGGCCTGCCCGGCTTGTCGGAACAGGAAACGGTGCGCCATTATACGCGCCTCAGCCGCCAGAATTACGCCATCGACCTCGGCCTGTTCCCGCTTGGGTCTTGCACGATGAAGCATAATCCGCGCCTGAATGAAAAGGTGGCGCGGATGCCCGGTTTTGCCGATCTCCACCCGCTTGCGCCCCAATCGACGGTGCAGGGCGCGCTGGCGGTGATCCATGAACTGGCCGAATGGCTCATCAAGCTGACCGGCATGCACTCGGTCGCGATGAGCCCCAAGGCGGGGGCGCATGGCGAGCTTTGCGGCCTGCTCGCGATCCGCGCCGCGCTCGAAGCCCGGGGCGATGCGCGCAGCGTCATCCTCGTCCCCGAAAGCGCGCATGGCACCAACCCCGCCACCGCCGCCTTCTGCGGCTACAAGGTCGAGGATATCCCCGCGACCCCGGATGGCCGCGTCGATCTGGAAGCGCTCAAGGCGCGTCTGGGACCGGACGTTGCGGCGGTGATGATCACCAACCCCAATACCTGCGGCCTGTTCGAGCGCGACATGAAGACCATCTCCGACGCGGTCCATGCCGCCGGGGCCTTCGTCTATTGCGACGGTGCGAACTTCAACGCCATCGTCGGCCGGGTCCGCCCCGGCGACCTCGGCGTCGACGCGATGCACATCAACCTGCACAAGACTTTCTCGACGCCCCATGGCGGCGGCGGTCCCGGCTCGGGTCCGGTGGTGCTGAGCCAAGCGCTCACCCCCTTCGCGCCGCTGCCCTTCGTGGAAAAGCAAGGCAACGGCTTTGCGCTCGTCGAGGAAGAGACGGCCGGGGAGCATCATGGCAGCAGCTTCGGCCGCATGGTCGCCTTCCACGGCCAGATGGGCATGTTCACGCGCGCGCTGACCTATATTCTCAGCCACGGCGCGGACGGCCTGCGTCAGGTCGC
>DATFDS010000087.1:0-13266 GCA_035251955.1 Sphingobium sp.
CTCAGGATTTCGCCGCCGAAATCCCAAATGTCCCGCCCCGAACGACGCTCGATCTTCGTCTCGGCATAGCCGACAATTGCGGTGTCGCTTATAGCCATTGGAGGCTTTCTCCTCTCCAAACTGGACCCGAGAGGGTCATCACCCGGCGCTTACGCCTGCCCTTCGCTCGCTTCGCCGGGCTTGGCCAGCCGCTCGGCGCGGCCTTCCACAAATTCCTTGATCCGGTCGGCCGTTTCCGGGCTGGCGGCGATATGGCTGAACAGACCCTCGACGAAGAGGCCGTCATCATAGGAATAATCCTGGATGCGGGGCAGTCCGTGCACGATCGCCCAGTTGGTCAGAGGCGCATTTTTGGCGATGCGCTTCGCCAGCGCGACCGCCTTTTCGAACTGCTCGCCCTGCGGCACCAGATATTGGACAAGGCCAAAGCGCTCACCCTCGTCGGCGGACAGGACACGCCCCGTGAGCATGATGTCCGTCATGCGGGAAACGCCAAGCAGCCTGGCGATCCGGACGGAACCGCCGCCGCCGATATAGATGCCGCGCTGGCCTTCCGGCAGGGCGAAGAAGGAGGTCGGATCGGCCACGCGGATATGGCAGGAGGAAGCGATTTCCAGCCCGCCGCCGATGCAGGCGCCGTTGATCGCGGCGACATAGGGGATCCGTCCGCGAGAAAGATAGTCGAACGGCCGCGCGACCTGTGCGGAACCGATGCGCATGTCCAGATGGCCCATATGGTCAACCATCCAGTTGACCGCTTCCTTCAGGTCCAGCCCGGCGCAGAAATGATCGCCATGGCTGTATATGACGCCGACCTTGGCCTCCTTCTCCGCGCGCAGGGCGGCGGCTTCGAGCTGCCTTTGCAGCTCATTGCTCAGAGCGTTCCGCTTTGCCGGCCGGTCCAGGCCGATCAGTGCCACATCGCCGTCGAGTTTATAGGTGACCAATTGCTCAGACATATCTTTTCCTAAAAATTATGGCCATGTGACGACCGTTTTGATCAGGCGCGAATAGGGTGAATCGCCGCGTCCAGCCCCATTCCAGGGCGCGCTTCGACATCCTCTTCACACCTTCGCATTTGCCGGATGCGAACGCAGGCGCATCCACGAAAGTTCGGTTTCTGTTCGGTGCAGCCTCCCCTTCCGGATCGGCTGTTCGACGTCGACTTCATGCAGATGACGCCTGTACCTTCTTTCATCGAAACTACCGCCTCGGAGTCCGTTGGTCAATAACCTTGTTTTTTATAAGTTGTCGATCGGCCAGGGCGCCGAGCACGGCAGGGCGCGCTTTCCGATCAGAGCCCATGCTCCTGGTCGGACCGTCGGAAATCATTATTTTGTCGTCGTCCCCGCGCAGGCAGGGATCCATCTCGGACGTCAAATCAATTGACTTGGCCGTACCGAGAGAATGACAAAGGGGCGAAGCCATGCTTGGCCCCGCCCCCTTCCGACCTTTATGCCATTTATTCCGCGCTTTCGATCTCGGTCGATGCCGAGGCCTTGGCCGGCTTCTTGTGGGGGACCAGGTCCTGCCACTTCCCGCTTGCCGGGATCGGCGCGGTCCTTCCGATGATCTGCATCGGATCCGCGTTCAGACCGATGGGGTCCTCGCCCGTTTCCGTGCTCTTCGCGATCTTCAGCAAGGTGCGGTACAGCATCGAAATCCCCGCATCCGAAGTCGCCAGATGTTCGTTGCTGCGATCCTTGAGCGAACCGGCCGACATCAGCACGGCGGAATCCTCCTGCGTAAAGCTGTGGAAACCGGAAAAGCTCTTGCCAGCCCGCATCGCCGCACGGTCCTGCCGAAAACCATTGTGAATGTAGGGCTTCGCCGGATCGTTGATGCTGTCGTAAGTCATCCCGAATTTGCGGAGCGCCTCATCGTCCAACCCGATATACTTCAGATGTTCGGAACGATAGGGCTCCTCCCCGATCTCGCGGGACGTGTCCCACCAGACATGGAAATAAATGGAATTGTGATCGTCGATCGGAACGACCGACATCCACAGATCCCCGTTGGGATTATGCTCGGAATAGGGCGGGATGAACGCCTGGATGCGCGCAATCTCCTGGTCGCCGTCCGGCCGCATCGCGGCATAGTGGAAGCCGAATTCGGTGGGTTCCGCCTCGAAGCGCGGCGCGCTGCTCAGGAGGAGATTTTGCGTCTTCTTGCCGAATTCCAGATCGATGTCGCCGCCATGCGCCAAGGGGCCCTGATGCAGGAAGTTCAGATGGCTGGAGTCCCACAGCGCTTCCATCGTCTGAACATAGTTGCACTGCTCCACCAGATAGGCGTTGATTCGGTACTTGGGCTCCACGTCGAACCAGGGATAATGCGGGAAGGCAGGTTCGAGTTCGGCTGGCCCCAAATAGACCCAGATGAGCCCGCCCGCCTCGCGAACCGGGTAGGATTTCGCCCTCACCCGCTTGCGGAAATTTTCATCCGCGACGTTGGGCGCGTCGACCAGTTCGCCGTTGGCCGCGAATTTCCAGCCATGGAAAAGACAACGGATGCCGCAACCCTCGACCCGGCCGAGCGACAGGCTGACGCCGCGATGGCAACATCCCTCGTCCAGGACGCCCACCACCCCGTCTTCGCCACGGAACGCCACATAGGCATCGCCCAGCAGCACCACACGCCGCGGATCGCCTCCCGGTTCGGGCAGATCGCTCGATTGCATGGCCGGCGTCCAATAGCGACGCATCGCGGTGCCCATGGCCGTCCCACGGCCCACCCGGCACATCAGTTCATTGTCTTTTGTCTGCACGGTAATCCTCCTCCAGCGTTTCGGCTTTTGATGCGCGGGGAACGCCTGCTTTCCTGCTCGCCGCTGCAACGAAGCCGAGTCCATTTAAGCTTCCTTGGAAGTATAATTTTTTACTGGACGAGTCAAGCCAATGAAGCGACAGACCGACCACGAACGGCGCTGCACGGGGATTACGACATATGGCCAGACCACGGGTGCGCAGCCTCGGCAGCCCGACGCGCTATGCTGTCGACACATGGGCGAAGGAGCGGCCGGACCTTGACCCGGACGATTATCTCTTTCTGATCCACGTCATGCGTCTCGGCCAACTGATCGACAAGCTGCACGACAGTTTCTCGCGCAAGGCATTCGGCTTGAGCGGCGCGGATGTCCGTGTCCTCATGATCCTGCGGCGTTCGCAGGCGATTCGCGCGCCCAAGGCCGCCGAACTGGCCGAAGCCCAGATGGTCACGACCGGCGCGATGGCGAAGCAGCTGGATCGGCTCGAAGGATTGGGCTTGATATCGAAACAGGCCCTTGAGGGCGACGGCGGCGGTCTGGCGGTCCACGTGACCGAGGCTGGCCTCGATCTCGCCGACCAGGCCATGACCAATCTGGTCAGCGGCTCGACCGTTAGCAGGCTGAAGCGAGCGCTGCCGCCGGTAGAACGAAAACGCCTCGCGACATTATGCGAGGCGATTCTTCTGGACTATGAGGATTGGTCGGCAGCAGAGCGCCCCTGACCTGACCGCTGCCGGAATGCGCCGTCAGCGCGAGGGCAGGTTCACGCCGAAATCGGTGTAACGCTCCAATTCCTTGAGTAGGGTAAACACATATTTCTCGCCCGCCGCCCTTAATTCCGGCGACATGCCGGCGCTGCCCTTCAGCAGCAGCGATTTGGTCGCCAAGAAATTCGTCGCGTAATCGGCGGCGCCCTTCCCTTCCGGGGTCAGACTGATCAAAAAACCGCCGCCATGGCTGGCATCGGGCTTGCGGACGACATAGTTTTTCTCGACGAGTCGATCGATCTGGCGCGTGATCGTCCCCGACGCGACCAATAGCGCCTTGAACAGATCGGTCGGCCTGCGCTCGAAGGGCGCGCCTGCGCGCCGCAGGGCGAACAGCACGCGCATGTCCGCGCCGCTGATATCGTGATCCCGACGGCACATGCGGTCGAAGGAAAGATCGAGAATGCGGCCCAGCCGCATCAGCGCTATGCCCTGCAGAAATTCGCGCAGATCCAGATCGGGTCGAGCCGCTTCCCATGACAGAAGAAGATCCTCGATATGACTGGTGGCATGCTCCTCATTCTTTGGGGATGTCTGCTTCATGCGTTGCTATCGACCGCCTATTCAAAATTCTGTCAAGGGACTCTGCGCCGTCACGCCGCCGTCGACGGGGAAGACCGCCCCGGAGACGAAAGACGCAAGGTCGGATTGCAGGAACAGGATGGCGGATGCGATCTCGTCGGGGGTCGAAACCCGGCCGAGCGGGGTGACGGACGTCATCTTGTCCCACATCGACTGGTCCAGCTTCGCGACCAGTCGCGGGGTACGGATGAAGCTGGGAACGACGACGTTCACGCGGACCTGCTGCGGGCCATATTCACTCGCCCCGCCGCGCACGAGATGATGGAGCGCCGCCTTGGCCGATCCGTAGGCGGTCTGGTTCCTGATACTGCCCATGCCCGACATGGATCCGACGAAGGTCATCGAACCGCCGCCATTGGCCGCCAGCATCGGAGCGCCGATCTGGAGCGTGAGATAGGCATGGCGCAGCACGATGTCGAACTGCTTGTCCCAGATTTCCTCGTCGATGTCGGGGAAAGGCTTGATGAACGCCACGCCGACGACATTCACGATCCCTTTCAGATCGCTGCCATATTTGTCGCCGGCGAATGCGAACAACTTGGCCATGTCTTCACGGCTGGTAATGTCGGCGGCAAAAAAGTCCCCGTCGACTTCCTTCGCGACCGCTTCCGCAAGGGCCGCGTCGCGATCCACGCACAAGACCCTGGCACCCGCCTGGGCCAAGGCGAGGCAGCTCTGGCGACCGATGCCGTCCCCGCCTCCCAGCACGACTATGCCGCGGCCGTCGAGCCGCAGGCGGCCCAGATAGTCGACTTGATCCACGCCATGCGCCAGCTTGTCATCCGTCATGTCATTCATCCCGATCGAGGGCGCACTGGAAATCCAGGACGCGCACCAAATTTTCCGCAGGGGCCGGCGCCGCCTGGGGGGCAGCCGTCAGTGTCCGACCTTCTTCCTAGAACAGCAGATCGTGCATGGGAAGGCACTTTGTCGTCCCAAAACATCTTTACAGGAAGATGATAGCTTCCTACGCTCCTGTCCGAAACGAGTGCATGGCGGCCCGCACCCACGCGTTCTTCGCCTTCGACACACCAGCACAACCCACTTCGAAGGAAGAGAAGTTGCCCGCAACCAACCCGACAGACGTCGTCGAAACCTTCATCACCCACCTGAATGAGGGCCGAATAGACCAAGGCATGGATCTTCTGGCGGAAGATGTATTCTATCACAATATCCCGATGGCCCCCATGACGGGCCGCGAATCTGTGCGCGCTTTCGCTCATGAATTCGGCATGGGCACGCGTTTCAAGGTCGATTGGGACACCATCGCCATCGCCGCGTCGGGAGATACCGTCCTTACCGAACGGGTTGACGCGTTCCGCGCGGCCGACGGCGGCCTGATCTCGATCCCGCTCATGGGCAGCTTCCGCATCAGGGACGGGCTGATCGCGGAATGGCGGGACTATTTCGACCTGGGAGATTTCGAGCGTCAACTTGCCTCCCTGGCGCCGCAGCCTGATGCTGCCGAGACGCCCGGCGCATGAATGGCCCGGCAGCCCACGCCGAGGCCCGCCGTCAGCGGGTGGTCCTCGTGGGTTCGCCCGTCGTGGACGTCGTCGTGCGTCCGGTGCAGGCCGAACTGGAAAAGCGCGGGATCGAAACCTCTTATCTTGAGGAAGCGGCCTTCCGGGAAAATGGCCGGGAGCTCCTGCGCCACACGGACATTCTCTATTGTCCCGGCGCCTTGCCTGTCTCGTCCCACGATCTGGCCGACGCGCCGTTTCTGCGCGCGATCGTGTCGGTCTACACCGGGACCGACGGCATCGACGAGGAAGCGGCCACGGCGCGGAACATCCTCATCGCCAATGGTCAGGTTCCCGAAAATACAGAGAGCATGGCGGAAGCCGCCATCCTGCTGATGCTGGCGGCATCCTACGACCTTTCTGGTGCGGAACGCGCCATGACGCCCGGCGGCGCGGCACTGCCGCGCCGTGCACCTCGGCTGCTGCGCGGCAAGACCGTGGGACTGATCGGCTTCGGGGAAATCGGCCGGGCGGTGGCGGCGCGGCTTGAACCCTGGGGGGTAACTCTGCTCATTTCCACGCCACGGCCCCGCGCGCCCTTCCCGCCCGGCGCGGCATTCGTCTCGCTGGAAGAGTTGCTCGCAAGAGCCGACGTCACCTGCCTGACCGCGCCCCTGCGCCCGGAAACCGAAAATCTCCTGAGCCGCGAACGACTGGCCGGGACCAAACCGGGCTCCTTGTTCGTCAATATTTCGCGCGGCCAGCTGGTCGACGAACAGGCCTTGTTCGACCTTGCGAAGAGCGGACACTTCTCCGCGATCGCCCTTGACGTGTTTGCGACGGAACCCTTGCCCGAAGAGAGTCCCTTGCGGACATTGCCGAACGCGATCCTGACGCCTCACGCGCTAGGGCATACGGTGGATTCGAAGGACGGCATCATCAGGGCCGGTGTCGAGAATATCTGTCGCGCCCTTTCGGGGGAGCGACCGCTTTATGTGCGCAATCAGGCCATCCTGCCACGCTGGCAGGCGCAATGGGCGGGATCGCCAAGGACTGAGCCGTCTTGAAGACATAAGAGAGGATATAAGGCGGTCATGGCCAAGTTGGAAAACAAAGTCGCGCTGGTGCTCGGCGCCGGATCAGCCGGCAACATGGGGCAAGCGATCGCGTCGAAATTCGCTTCGGAAGGCGCCGCTGTCATGGTCGCCGGAAGAAATGGTGAAGAGTTGCGCAGCTTCGCCGAAACCATCGGCGCTGCCCACCATCTCTGCGACATCACCAGCAGGACCGATGTCGATCGCCTGGCTGCTGGCGCGATCGAAACATATGGTCGGCTCGACATCGCCGTAAACGCGGTTGGTCTCAACCAGGTCAAACCCTTCCTTGACGTCACGGAAGACGATCTGCGATCCGTGGTCGACGTGCAGTTCACCGGCCTGTTCCATTTCCTGCAGGCCATTCTCCGCGTGATGGCGAATGGCGGGTCGATCATTCAGATTTCCTCGGTCAGTGCCTCGGCACTGCTGCCCGACCACGCCGCCTATATGGCATCCAAGGCGGCGGGCGACGTGCTGGTGAAATCGCTTGCGATGGAATTTGGCGGGCGCGGGATACGCGTGAACAGCATCGCGCCGGGCCCCACCTTCGACACGCCCATGGCCGCTGCCATCATGGACGATGCGGCTGCCGTCTCACGCATTCGAACCAGGATTCCCCTGGGGCGGCTGGGCACGGCCGTGGACATTGCCGAAGCCGCGCTGTGGCTTGCCGACGACAAATGCTTCATCACCGGCGAAGTGTTGCAAGTGAATGGCGGGCGAGCCCTTCCCAGGCTTGCCTGATCCCTTCAGACCGGCACGAGCATGGGCTCTTCGATCTGCGCCTAGCTCCTGAATGACTTCCTCCTTCCTTTCACGGATATCGGCCGGTCTGCACCATCATGGCAGCGTCGATGACCGCCTGCAGCCCCGCGGCGCCTCGCCGCTCGCATAGCCCTGGGCGAAGACGACATCGTCCACCCGTGCCCGATCGATGCCGGTCCGCTCCATGGGCGCCTTGATCACGACAGCGCCAAGTTCGCCCGTGGAGAGGGGTGACAGCGCTCCGCCGAACTTGCCCGCGGAGGCTGCGGCGGGACTGTCGTAATCTTGGGTCCTGCGCAGGCTCAGGCGAGGGGCATGAGGAGGAAATCATGGTCAAGGCTGAACCATTCCCCGTCGATCTTCCGGCCGTCGGGTGCGGTTCCATCCTCGTGCCGGGCGAAATCACGGATGAGCGATTCCTTGACACCGAAGACCACGTCGGAATCGAGATAGGTGCAGCCGCGTTCGAACAGGTGCGTCACCAGCTTGCGATAGCCTTCGGCCTGAATCATGAAATGCACGTGCGCGGGCCTGAAGGGATGCCGCCCCTGCGCGTCCAGCATCTTGCCGACCGGTCCGTCATTGGGGATGGGATAGGCCGAAGGACGCACCGTCCAAAGGAAGAAGCGGCCCTGATCATCGGTCCGGAACCAGCCACGGCCGGCGTCATGCCCTTCCAGGCTTGCCTTCTGCACATCGTAGAAGCCCTGATCGTCGGCATGCCAGACATCGACGATCGCATTCGCCACCGGAGCGCCATCGGTTCCAAGCACGCGGCCCGAAATATAGAGCGGTGCCCCCGTCATCGCGCCGGAAATGTCGGCGCCCAGTTCAGCCTGGTCGGTCGGGTGATAGAAGGGGCCGAAGACCGTCGATTCCGTAGCGCGCGGATCTTCGCCATGGTTGATCGCGTCGACCAGCATCGACACGCCCAGCGCGTCCGACAGCAGGATGAACTCCTGCCGCTTGTCATCGCACATATGGCCGGTCCTGGTCAGGAATTCGATGCCGCTTTCCCATTCTTCCTGGGTCAGGCCGACTTCCTTCACGAACGCATGCATATGCCGCACAAGCGCCGCGCTGATCTCCCCGACGCGCGGGTTCGGACCGGATGACACCTTCTCGATCACCGCGCTGGTGATCTTGTCTGTCGCTTCATTCTGCATCTGACTGCTCCCGGATTATCGACGTTCGGGCACGGCACCGGCCCAGGCGCGCGTAAGAAGGCCCTCAATGGCTGCCCGCTCGAGCGGGCGGGGATTGGGATAGGGCTTGGCGAGGGCCATGTCGCTGGCCTTTGCGATACCGGCTTCGGGCATGCCCAGATCCTTGAGGCTGGTTGGCCCGCCGATGGACTTCAGCAGATCGAAAAGGCGCAGAACCGGATCATCGCCCCCAAAGGCGCGCGTCAGGCGCTCCATCGCTTCAGGCGCGTAATCGGCATTATAGGCCAGCGTGTGCGGCAGCATGACCGAGTGGGTTTCGGCGTGGGGCAGGTCGAAACTGCCACCCAGCGTATGACAGATCTTGTGATGCAGGCCCATTTCGGTCTGCTGCAGGCAGATGCCGCACAGCCACGCGCCGTAAAGCGCCTCCTCGCGGCCTTCCTCGCCCGCCGGCTCCGCGATGATCTTGGGCAGCGCCGACATCAGGGCGCGGCAGCCTTCTTCCGCCATCAGGCTGGTGATCGGATTGCGGTTCTGGGCGTACATCGCCTCCACCGCGTGCGCCATCGCGTTGAGCCCGGACAGGGCGGACTGAACCGGTGGCAGGCTGGTTGTGAGCGAAACGTCGTAGATCACGCTGCGCGGCAGGACCTTCGGATCGCGCGCGGTCGTCTTCTGCCCTTCGCTCGTCTCACCGATAACGCTGGTCATTTCAGAGCCGGCATAGGTGGTCGCAACGGCAATCAGGGGCAGCCCGGTGCGGCGCGCCAGCGCCTTGCCGAGGCCGGTCGTCGATCCGCCCCCCACGGCAACGAAGCCGTCCACCGCCGCTTCGTTGCAGACCTGCAATGCCGCTTCCGTCACCGTGACCGGCGTGTGCATCGCCGCCCCGTTGAAATGGGCGGCATAGCGCGAGCCCAGAAGATCGCTGGTCTGCTGGCAGAGGTCCGTTTGCTGGGGCGTGGACAGCACCATCGCCCGCTGGATGCCCAGCGCCGCGGCCTCCTCGCCTACCCGCCCAAGCGTGCCGCTCCCGAAAACGACACGCATCGGCGATGCGTCGTAGATGAAGGAAGGCATCGTCAGTCTCCCGAACTTTCGCACGAAGATGCGCCGATCCCGGCCAGTTTTTGCTCGTCATTCGAAGCGCGGCCGGTCACGAGTGCGAGCACGGAGGCCGCACCTTCGTCACTCTCCCCGCGCCAGGCCACGATCTGGTCGGGACGGATCAGGACCAGGCTGGCGCCGTAAAGATCGCGGACTTCTTCATCCTTCAGCGTGACGACCTGCAGCATCATTCCTGCCTTCTCCGCCGCCGCGACGAAGCGGTCGGCTTCGGGCGCGTCGTCCCCCAATCGAAGCACCGTCCAGTCCCGTCCGAACAGATCGAAGATGCTCCGGTCGTCGGAAAGCCAGACGTGCGGCGGCCGTCCGCCCGGCTTGCCGGTCGGCACATATTCCGATGCGCTGTCGGGCGGCGTCGGCTCCGGATCAGTGAATATCACCGGCGATCCATCATATCTACCGCCGAAGGTGATCCCCGGAATATTGAATTCCGCGCGCGTATGGGCGTTGAAATATTCTCCCGCCGCCTGCCGCGCCTTCTCTCCCGCCGGCGTGTCGTCCTCGATTTCCTCGGGCGCATAATATAGCCCCATGGAGTCGGCGAAGCCCCGGGCATAGCCAGTGTTCCGGATCGCAAGCGGGCGGCGCTCCTCCTCATAGCTGTCCAGCAGGGCCGGACCGCCATTTCCTGCAATTACGGTGGCGAGCTTCCAGGCGAGATTGACGGCATCCTCCACCGCCGTGTTGTAGCCAAGGCCCCCGGCAGGCGTGAACAGATGCGCGGCGTCGCCAGCGATGAACACATTGCCTTTCCGCATCTTGTTGACCACGAGCGCATAGCCGGCAGTCCAAGGACCGTAGGACAGCACTTCCACATCGATGCGCCGGCCCAGCGCCTGAAAGAACATTTCCTTGGCGATGTCCGCCGTGATTTCCCCTTCGACTTCCCCAGGACGGACCTGCGTATGGAATGCGAAATCCCGCTTGCCGTCGACCGCGGCCAGCCACGACCTGCGCTGCTTGTTGAATGTCCAGTACATCCACGCCTTGGGATGCGGCATGATATCGAAGAAATCGGGCGCGCGCAGATAGACCGCCAGCATCTGCCCGCCCATCATCTCGCGATTGTCGACCAGTTCGCCTTCATAGACGAAGCCGAGTTCCTCCCGGACGAGGCTCCGCCCGCCGTCCGCCCCGACCAGAAAGCGGGAAGTGACGCGCCGTTCGCCGCCGCCTTCCACATCCTGGATCACCGATTCCACATGATCGCCCCGGTCGACGAAGCTGACCAGGCGCGTCAGGGAGCGCGCTTCGACACTGGCACATGCCTCGGCTTCCCGGCGCAGGATGGGTTCGACGAACTTCTGCGAGACGCGATGCGGAAGTTCGGCCGCGCTCCAGCTTCCCTTCAGCTTGCGCACGACCCCCTTGCTCTGGCCCGAAGCCGGCAGGCTGAACCGCGCGATTTCCTGATGGGTGAGGCGCGTGAAATAGGCGATGTCCGTGGGATGGTCCTTGGGCAACCCCAACTGCCGAACATCGTCCGAGATGCCGAGTCGCCGATAATGCTCCATCGTCCGGGCTTGCGTTGCATTAGCCTGGGGGTTCGTTGCGGTGGCGGCCTTCTCGTCGACCAGGAGCGTCCTGACCCCGCGCCGGCCCAGTTCGATTGACAGGATCAGGCCGGCGGGGCCGCCTCCCACAACAAGTACGTCATAATCCGTCGTCGGCGATTTGAACGCCATGCGTCCCCTCCTTGAGCCCTACCGTTGCACCCTCCATAGCATGAAATTTATTCCTGTATAGAGACTTGTTCACTATATGGAACAAATTCGATCCAGAGGGCGATCAAATGAGCCCGGAACACGCCCAACCGAAACGCCCTTGCTTTCCCCGTTCGGACCGGCAATGAAGTCTCATCGAATTGTCACGTAGGTGCATTGAGTAATGGAAGAACGGTCTTTGGCTCGCGTGAAGGTCGACAAGGTGAAGTCGGCGGATCGCGCGCTCGAATTGATAGAAATTCTCGTGCATGCGCCCCATGGTTTGATCCATTCCGAGCTGGCACTTTACTTGGGAATACCAAAGAGCAGTCTTACCAAGATTCTCAGCAGCTTGATGAGAAGCGGATATGTGAAGCGCATCGACGGGACGACCTACATGCCCGGCGAGCGATGGCAGTCGCTGGTCAAGGCATCGATTACGGGCGCGTCGATCGACATCCTCGTCAGGCCGAGTCTCGAACGGCTCGTTCGCGAAACGGGTGAAACATCCGGATTCAACATGGTCGTGGGGGAACAAGTCGAAACCATCTCGACCGTCGTCAGCAGTAAGCAGCTTCAATTCACCATGAACCGGGGCGAGCGGGCCCCGCTTCACAAAATGTCGTCCGGCCAGGCGATCCTGGCCCATATGAGCCAGGCCTTCCAGGATCGCTATTATAATCAGGTCCTCAGCGAGAACCCTCATTCCCCATTTCGCGATCAACAGCTCTTCGCTGCCACCATGGCGGAGATCCGCCAACAGGGTTATGCCGAAGTCGGGGGTTTCCGGGAAGGCATAGTCGGCGTGGGATGCCCCATCCTGTCGGCCGATGGCAGGCCCAAGGCATCGGTCAACGTCGCGACGCCGGCCATCCGCTATAGCAAAGCGCACAAGTTCCAGACCATCGAATGCCTCAAGGCCGTGGCATCGGACCTAGCGAAGCGCCTGGACGCCTGGATCGACGCCCCTGAGGAATGGCTCAAGCCCTGATCGTCGAACTCTGCCTCCTGGCAGGCGGTCGAACCTTTATTCGCGGAAGCCTGGGTCGAGCCGCTCGGCCAGGCGGAGCAGCGCCGGCCAGTCGCGTTCGGCCGCCTTGAACGCATGTTCGCGGAAAATAGCGGCGGTCTTCCGGGCCGCCTCCTCTGCGGGAAGGTTGAGTTCCACCCCACCCGCCAGGGCGTGGACCTGGGCCTGACAGGCGCGCTCCAGGAAAAATATCGCGTTGAAGGCCTCGGCGATCGATCGCCCGGCGGACAAGAGCCCGTGATTGCGCAGAATCATCGCCAAGTTCGAGCCAAGATTGTCGGTCAGCCGCCGACGCTCGTCCATCTCGATCGCGATGCCTTCATAATCATGATAGCCTAGATTTCCGTGGAACAGCATCGCGGTCTGGCTGAGGGGCAGTAGCCCGTGCGCCTGGGCGGACACGGCCATGCCCGCGGGCGTATGCGTATGGATGACGCAGGCGACGTCCGGCCTCGCCTCATGGACGGCGCCGTGGATCACGAACCCCGCCTCATTGATCCCCAGCCCCACCGGATCGTGCAGAACCTCCCCCTTCGCATTGACCTTCACCAGGTTGGACGCCTGCACCTCCTCGAACATGAGGCCAAAGGGGTTGATCAGAAACTCTTCCTCCGCTCCGGGGATACGGACGGAAATGTGATTGTAGGTCAGTTCATTCATGCCGAAATGGGCGACAAGTCGGTAACAGGCGGCAAGGTCGACGCGGATGCTCCTCTCGGCATCGCTCATCTTTTGAACCGGGCGCGCTGCACCTGTTTCCTGGCTGCGAACGAGTCTGTCCATGTAGCTCTTCTCCCGCGA
>DATFDS010000088.1:0-4435 GCA_035251955.1 Sphingobium sp.
GCGGCAGGCCCGCGCCGACCTGGTGAGCGCCACGCCGCGCGACAAGCTGGTGCTGAGCGGCGAATGGTCCTTGGGGCCGGTGCGCAGCCTGCTGCGCGTCACCCGGTTCGGCAAATATATCGAGACGGGCACCAGCCAGACGTCCACCGCCGACGACCGGACCTTCAGCCCGAAATGGGTGACGGACCTCGACATTTCGGCCCAGGTGACGCCTGGACTCAATCTGGCGGTGGGCGCCAACAATCTGTTCGACGTCTATCCCGATCCGATCGGCGTCGTCCAGGCGGGCACGGGCCTTGGCCGTTACGGCATTTTCGCGCCCTTCGGCCTGAGCGGGGGCTTCTACTATGCTAGGCTAGGGGTGAAATTCTGATCGAGATTGTCGGGACGGCTGCGGTCGCGCATCGCGAACGACAGGAACTGCGGAAGGACGCCAAGAAGTTTCGATATGGCTTCGGGTTCCTCGCTGACGAGTTGTCCTGGAATTGATATGAAGGGCAGTTGGTGTGGTGACATGTCCCGCGGTCCTCCTCCGCTCTGTCCGGGGGCGAGGAGGCCGCGCTGTGTGAACGGCGCAGGATGCACGGGAGATGACAGGACCCTCTGTCAGGCGCGAATTAAGAAAAGGCCTTTCACGGATCGTGGTCTTTGTCGATCAGTGGCGGAAAATTGACGGTGCCAAGATCATAAACTGTGTTGTGGACCGGCGTTGCCCGGTGAACGGAAATTTACGAATAGCATAGAATTAGTCTTGATTATTTCCGTAATAATTTTGTTTCTTATTTGTAACATTGCCGCGTTACCTGCCCCGCCGAACAAGTGGGGTATAAATCATGTCTATTGTCCGAGCATTTTCTGCTTCGATACTGTTGAGTGGTATCTCGGTCTCCGCCTTCGCGCAGTCCACCACGATTGCCACGCCGCACATAGTCAGCACCGCTGGCAGCAGTAGCGCGACACTGAACGGGCAGGTGTTCGTCAACCAGGGTCTGGTAGGTGTGGGCAGGCTAAGCGCGAACACCCGCGATTTCGCCGGCGAAACACTGGGCTCCTTCTCCGCCATGGCCCTGGACCTCAGCGCATGGCACCGCAATGCTGACGGCACCTATTCCGGCCTGATGTCGACGCTGCCGGATCGCGGACCCAATGATGTCGGCCCGTTCGTCGGCACGACCGACTATCGCAATCGCGTCCATGTCTCAGCTCTCACCTTTGCACCCTACACGGGAACGGCGGCGCTGCCGCAAGCGATCACCTCGCAAAGCCAGCTGACGATCACGCCCACCGGTGGATTCTTCCTGACAGACGCCAGCGGCAAGCCGATGACCGGTAAGGATCCGGGCGCCAACACCGTCACCATCAATGGCATCATCTATCCCAGCCCGGCAAGCGGCGAGGGCGCGGGCCGGATCAGCCTGGATGCTGAAGGCATTGCCTATGCGCGCGACGGCAGCTTCTGGATTTCGGATGAATATGCGGCCGGCCTCTATCATTTCGACGCCACCGGCAAACTGACCGGCACGATCCAGACGGTCCCCGCGCTGCTGCCGCGCACAGCGGGCGCGATCAATTTCAACAGCGCCAATCCGCCCGTCACCGGCCGCCGCAACAATCAGGGGCTCGAAGCGATCGCCATCACGCCTAACGGCCAGCGGCTGGTGACCATCCTGCAATCGGCGACGGTCCAGGACACGAATGGCAGCAACCAGCAAACGCGCAACAACACCCGCATCCTGGTCTACGACATTTCGGGCGCGACGCCGACCAACCCGATCGGCCACTATGTGCTGCAACTGCCGGTCTTCGCCCAGAATGGCGACGGAACCATCAACCGCACGGCCGCCCAGTCGGAAATGCTGGCGCTCAACGACAGCCAGTTTCTGGTGCTGGCACGCGATGGCATCGGCCGCGGCTCCGGAGCCTCCGCCACCGGCACGCCCATCTATAAAAGCGTACTGCTGGTCGACACGACCGGCGCTACCAATCTGGCGGGCACCGCGTATGAAACCGGCACCACGCCGATCGCCACCAACGGCACGCTCGCCAGCAGCATCAGGCCGGTCCAGCAGGTCGAACTGGTCAACATGCTGAACACGACGCAGCTCGCGCGGTTCGGCATGAACCTCAACACCGCGCCTTCCACGGCCACGTCGCTGTCGGAAAAATGGGAGGCCATGGGCCTGGTGCCGGTGCTGGAGGAAAATGCGCCGCAGGACTTCTTCCTGCTGGTCGGCAACGACAATGACTTCCAGACGTCGAGCGGTTTCATCAATGGCCAGTCCTACAATGCCGCGCTGACCGGCGCGGGCGGCACCGGCAATAATGACAGCGTGGTGCTGGTCTATCGCCTGACGCTGCCCACCTATGTCGACCCGATGGCGCTGGCGGCGATGGAAACCGGCGCGCCGGTCATCCTCGGCACGCTCCGCTCGACTGCCGCGACGATCGGTTCGATGACCACGCCGGTCATGGACCGCCTGTCCAGCCTACGCCGCATCCTGCCCGAGGGCTATGGCGAGGGTCCATCGCTCTGGATGGATGCGGGTTGGCAGCGCGACGCGATCGTCCGCGAGGACGGCATGCGCCTCGCCCGGCCGCAGGGCCTGCGGATAGCGGGCGGTTTCGACTATGGCTTCGGCCCGGCGCGGATCGGCGTGACGGTCAGTCACCAGCAGGCCGATGATAATAGCTGGGGGGGCCGCTATGAGGGCAAGGCGACGTCGATCGGCATCTACGGCGGGCTGTCCCTTGCCAACGGGCTTTACGGCCATCTGTCGGGCGGCCGCACCGTGAACCTCGACTTTGGACGGATCGAACGACCGGGCGCCTATGGCCTGACCGGTGAGGGCAGCACCAAGGGTCATGTCTGGTCCGGCGCTGCGGAACTTGGCTGGGTGGCACCACTGGGCGGATTCCGCGCCGGGCCATTCGCAGGGCTCGATTATGCTCATGCCGAGTTGGATGGCTTCACGGAAAGCCGCGCATCGCTCGGCAATATTGTCTATCCCAAGCTTAACTATCACCGTCTGCGCTGGTCGGCCGGAGCCGAGGTGCGCGGGGATTTCTCGACGGCTGTGGTGCCTTCCTTCCGGATGGCCTATGTTTGGGAGGATGAACGCGGCCAGTCGCTGGCCACAACGCGTCTTGCCTCCGCCCAACACAGTATGGCGACCGTCACTCTGCCGCTCCCCGATACCGAGCGTGATCATGTGCTCGGCGCATTTGCCCTTCAGGGGTCGGAAGGGCGCCTCGGCTACCGCTTCGGCACTGAGGGACGCTTTGCCCGTGGCGAAAATGATTATCGCGTGAGCATCGGCGTCTCCGTCGCGATGTGACCTTCGGAAGGGTCGGGATTCTCGGGATCCCGACCCCCTGGCGGACCGGTCAGCGACACAGATCTGACACCCGTTGGTAGAGGAACGGCAGCGCGGGGGAGGGAAGGTGCGCCGCCGTTCCTCATTCGACCGTCAGGGGTTCAACGACGGTCGAGATTCATCACCTTGGTCCAGGCCGCGATAAAATCGGTCACGAACTTGTCCCTGGCATCATCGGACGCATAGACTTCCGACACCGCCCGCAGTTCGGAGTTCGACCCGAACACCAGGTCCACCGGCGTCGCCTTCCACCTGGCCTGGCCGCTCGCGCGATCCTTCCCTTCATAAAGGCCGGACGTCGCGGACTTCGACCATTGCGTGTCCATCGAAAGCAGGTTGACGAAGAAGTCGTTGGTGAGCTGGCCGGACCGGGCGGTGAACACGCCATTGGGCGAATTGCCCTCATTCGCGCCAAGCACCCGCAGTCCACCGACCAGGACGGTCATTTCCGGCACGGTGAGCGTCAGCAGATTGGCCTTGTCGACCAGCGCTTCCGCAGGCGCGAGCCGATTGTCCGTCGCGTAATAATTGCGGAAACCGTCAGCCTTGGGCTCCAGCACGGCGAAGGCAGCCGCGTCCGTCTGGTCCTGCGTCGCGTCCACCCGGCCCGGTGTGAAGGGCACGGTCACATCCTGCCCTGCCGCCCGCGCGGCCTGTTCGATGGCGGCATTGCCGCCCAGCACGATCAGGTCGGCGATCGACACCTGCTTGCCGTCCTTGCGGCCCTTGTTGAAGCCGGTCTGGATACGGGTGTAGACTCCCAGCACCTTGCCCAGATCGGCCGGGTCGTTCACCGCCCAGTCGCGTTCCGGGGCAAGGCGGATGCGCGCGCCATTGGCGCCGCCGCGCATGTCCGTGCCACGGAAGGTCGATGCCGAAGCCCAGGCGGTGCGGACCAGTTCGGGAACCGACAGGCCCGACGCCAGAATCTTCGTCTTGAGCCCGGCAATGTCCTGCGCGTCGACGGTCGCGTAAGTGGCGGCTGGCAGCGGATCCTGCCAGGAGAAGCTCTGCGACGGCACATCCTTGCCCAGATAGCGCCAGCTCGGCCCCAGGTCGCG
>DATFDS010000089.1:0-4108 GCA_035251955.1 Sphingobium sp.
CATCCCCATATCGCACGCCGGTCGCAGGAGAATGGGCCCATGGGCGTCAATTATCGCAGTTTCGGCTTTCAGGTGCTCGCCGGCATGGCAGTCGGCCTGTTGCTGGGCCTGGTGGCCCGCTCCATCGGCGTGGGACCGGATGGCGACCTCAACTGGCTCGCCGCCAGCCTCAAGACGACGGGAGCGATCTTCGTTTCGCTGCTGAAGGCCGTGGTTCCACCGCTGGTCTTCGCGGCCATCGTCGCATCCATCGCCAATCTGCGCGCGCTCGACAATGCCGCGCGGCTGGCGGGCCAGACTTTGCTCTGGTTCGCGATCACCGCGCTGATCGCGGTCGTCATCGGCATTGCGATCGGGCTGATCGTGCAGCCGGGCACCGGATTGCGCGGGCAGGCGCTGGCGGTCGGCCAGCCCGGTTCGGTCGGCGGCTGGCTCGATTTCCTCAAAGGTCTGGTGCCGGGCAACAGCCTGGCCCTGTCCGCCAGCACCAAGGTCGAGAATAGCGGCGCCAGCACGACCCTCTCCTTCAACATCCTGCAATTGCTGGTCATTTCTATCGCGGTCGGCCTGGCGGCGCTCAAGGTCGGGGACCGGGCCGAACCCTTCCTCGCCTTTGTCCGTTCGCTGCTGGCGGTGGTGCGGGCGATATTGGGCTGGATCATCCGCCTGACCCCGATCGGCTCGGCCGCCCTGATCGGCAGCGCTGTCGCCACCTATGGCTGGAGCGCGCTGGCGCAGCTCGGCAGTTTCACCGCGGCGGTCTATGCCGGTCTCGCGCTGGTCCTGCTGCTCGTCTATCCCACGCTGCTCATCGCCAATGGCCTCAAGCCGCTGCCCTTCTTCGCCAAGGCCTGGCCCGCCATCCAGTTGGGCTTCGTATCCCGCTCCTCGGTCGGCACGCTGCCTGTCACCGAAACCGTGACCGAGCGGCTTGGAGTCGACAAGGGCTATGCCGCCTTCGCCATCCCGCTGGCCTCGACCACGAAGATGGACGGCTGCGCCTCCATCTACCCCGCGCTCGCCGCCATCTTCGTCGCCGGCTTCTACGGCATTCCGCTCCATGCGCTGGATTATGTGCTGATCGCCTTCGTATCAGTGGTAGGCTCAGCCGCGACGGCCGGCCTGACCGGCGCGATCGTCATGCTGACGCTGACGCTTTCGACCCTGGGCCTGCCGCTCGAAGGCGCCGGCCTGCTGCTCGCGATCGATCCGATCCTCGACATGGGCCGCACCGCGGTAAACGTCGCGGGACAGGTGCTGGTCGCCACCATCGTCGCCAAGCGCGAGGAATTACTCGACGAAGACGCCTATTATGGAGAAGCCGAACTGTCGTCCGTCGATGCGCTTCGATCGGCCGTCTCATAGCGGACGGCAATCATTTTGCGCTCTCCTTTTTCCGCCGATTGACCTAAACGCGCCGTCACAACGCACAGGATCGGACATTGGGCAAAGTGACGGCACATCAGGTTCACATCATCGGCGGCGGGCTGGCAGGGTCCGAGGCCGCCTGGCAACTGGCGCAGGCCGGGGTGAAGGTCCGCCTGTCGGAAATGCGCGGATCGGGCGAGACGACGCCCGCGCACCAGACCGAGGGGCTCGCCGAACTGGTCTGCTCCAACAGCTTCCGTTCCGACGATGCGGACAAGAATGCCGTGGGGCTGCTCCATCAGGAAATGCGGCGCATGGGATCGCTGATCATGGCGCAGGCGGAACCGGCCAAGGTGCCCGCCGGATCGGCGCTGGCGGTGGATCGGCACATCTTCTCCGACGGCGTGACCCGCGCGCTTGCCAATCATCCCAATGTCGAGATCGTGCGCGAGCGGATCGACATGCTTCCGACCGAAGGCATGACCATCGTCGCCACCGGCCCGCTCACCGCGCCGGCCCTGGCCGCCAGCATTGGGCAAGCGGCGGGCCTTGAGCATCTCGCCTTCTTCGACGCCATCGCGCCGGTCGTGCATTTCGACAGCATCGACATGGACAAATGCTGGATGGCCAATCGCTGGGACAAGATCGGCCCCGGCGGCGGCGAGGGGAAGGATTATATCAACTGCCCGATGACGCGGGACCAGTATCAGGCCTTCGTCCAGGGACTGGTCGACGGTGAAAAGACCGAATTCAAGCAATGGGAAACCAACACGCCCTATTTCGAAGGCTGCATGCCGATCGAGGTGATGGCGTCGCGCGGCCCGGAAACGCTGCGCCATGGCCCGATGAAGCCGATGGGCCTGGACGATCCGCGCACCGGCCGCTGGCCCTATGCGGTGGTGCAGTTGCGGCAGGACAATGCGTCCGGCACGCTGTGGAACATGGTCGGATTCCAGACCAAGCTGAAGCATGGCGCGCAGGTCGACCTGTTCCGCACCATTCCCGGCCTGGAAAAAGCTGAGTTCGCACGGCTGGGCGGGCTGCATCGCAATACCTTCATCCAGAGTCCCAAGCTGCTCGACGCGACCCTGCGGCTGCGCAGCGCGCCGCATATCCGTTTCGCCGGGCAGGTGACGGGATGCGAAGGCTATGTCGAAAGCGCCGCGATCGGCCTGCTCGCCGGGCGCTTCGCGGCGGCTGAAATATTGGGGCGGGAACTGGCCCCGCTGCCGCCCGAAACGGCGTTGGGCGCCTTGCTCGGCCATGTCACGGGCAATGTCGATACCGCCGATTATCAGCCGATGAACGTCAATTTCGGCCTGTTCCCGCCGATCGACGATGTGAAGAAAAAGCAGCGCAAGGAAGCCATGACTTCTCGCGCCCGCGCCGCGCTGGGGCAATGGCTGGGCGCGCTTCAGCCCGCCTGAAGGCTCAGCATTTGCAACGTGGCGCCGCGCTCCGCTTGGGCGCGGTGGTGGCGAATTCGGGCGGGGTCAGCTTTCCATCGGCATTGGCATCCGCCTTGCCGAAGCGATCCGATGTAGCGACCGCCCATTCCTCGAAGGACAGGAGATTGTCCCTGTCCTTGTCCAGCGCCTTGAAGGCCTTCACGCGGCTGCCCATCATTTCGATGCGGGTGATGACGCCATCGCGATCGCGATCATAGCGGGCGAAGCGTTTCTGCTCGCGGCTTTGCGGGCTTGCTTCTCCGGGGGCCGGAGGCGCCTTGCCGACGGCGGCGGGATCGCCTTGGGGCAAGTCCTCGATCGCCGGCGGCGGTGGAGGCGCGGTCAACGCCTGCGGCACCGGCTCGCTGGTCGCGCGGCTCTGCCACCAGAAAAGGCCGCCCGCCACCAGCAGCAGCGTCGCCACCCCGCTCGCCAAGATCCGCCCCACGCTCGTCCCCCTTCACCGTCCCGTCAGCGCAGCCCGCAGCACCCGCACATAGAGTTGCGGCGTCAGCCTCTGCGGCGCGCAACGGCCACGCATAATATCATGCCGGGCCAATGCATAGGCGATACGCATCGGCCGCCATGCGGAAGGCCAGCGCGGCCGATCGGACAGCAGGCGCCGCCCCGCGCGCGCGACGGCCTCCGCCGCCAGCGCGGCATCGCCAGTATGTCCCGACAAATCCCACAGCGCCCACACGGCGCCCGCCTCGCTCAACCAGTCCGGAATTTCGCGCCCGCCCGCAAGCGCGCGGAACAGCCCCCCGCCCCGGCCCGAGGCATAGGCGTCAAGATCCACCTCTCCGATCAGCGCCTCCCAACCATCGAGCCACTCGGTCAGGCCGGGCGGAGGCGCCGCGTCCATCGCGCGCAGGGCATCGATCAATGGCTCGCCCCGGCCCTTGACCCCCGCCGCGTCGGTCAAGGCCTCGCTCCACCATGTGAGGCGCATGCTGCCGATCATCGGCTCGCTGGTCGTCTTCACGATTTGCGCCAACCGCATGTCGAGCGTCCAGATCAGGCGATGCCGCGCCGCATTCTGCCCGGCATAGGCGCTCAACAAAACGGCGAGGGCTGACGGACCGTCAATGCTCCCGGCCATCAGTCATATATCCAGAGATAGAAAAACGGGCACCATTATCGGCTTCTTAACTACGAGCGGCATAGAGATCCTAACGGGTCCCCTTTTATGGCTGTTCAATTGCCATGCCTGAAGGGGGGCGGGGCAGGTAAAGGTAGATGCGGGTTATGGGCGACCGGATCAAGCGCGCGCTTTTCATTTTGATGCGGCT
>DATFDS010000090.1:0-3372 GCA_035251955.1 Sphingobium sp.
CTCGACCCCGGCGAATTGGTGAAGGTCGACCAGCGGCGGCTGGTATATTTGCCGGAAAAATTGGCCACCAGCCAGCTTGCCGGCTCAACGGTGACGCCGCCGTTGACGATCCACTTGGCGCTGTCGGGAATGTACTTGCCATCGGTCGCGTAGGTGACGCTGCCGACGATATTATCCTTGAACTTGGCGATATTGTAGGTTGCGTTGAGGTTGAAATAGGCCAGCCCATTCAGGAAACCGGGCTTGTAGGTGCCGCTGAACTCCGCGCCATAGGCGGCCACCCGGCCGACATTCTGGTAGAAGGTTTCGATGACATTGGTCGTGCCGGGCAGGATGGAGCCGATCGACTGGATGCGATTCTTGAACTTCGTGTAATAGCCTGCCAGCGATGCGTAGAATTCGCCTTGGTTGGTACGAATGCCGGCTTCGAAATTCTGCGAACGCTCCGCCGCGGGTGCCGGTACGAGCGCCGCGCTGCTGTTCAGCGCGACAGAGAAGGCGTCGTCCGCCCCCTTGGGCAGCGCCATATTCTCCGCATAGGATGCGAAGATCTGGCTCTGGTCGTCGAGCTTGTAGAGGATGCCCGCCATCGGCAGGAAACCGTCGCCATAGCTGGCGCGGTTGGTCCTGGGCCCCCAGCCCGCAACCCAGACGGGCGCGGCGGCAGTCCCGGCGTTGCGGTAATAATCGTTGAAGTCGCGATAGCCGCTGTGGCGATAATCGATATGCAGCGCCTTGAAGCCGAGGTCCAGGATCAGCCGATCGTCGAGCAGCGCGATCCGATCCTTGACGAAGGCCTGGGTGGTATTGCGTTCCGACTGATAATTGCGACGGAGATAGACCGGTTCATCAAGGTTCGGCGCGCTGGCGGGCGAACCGTCGGTCGTGTTGTAGCGCGCCTGGGTGCGGTTATAGACGTCCACCTCGCCCCACAGGCCCGCCTCCAGCGTGTGCGCGCCCAATTCCCAATGCAGCTTCGTCGTCAGGCCGTAGCGGTCGCCGCCAACGGTCGACAGGCCATATTGCGTGCCCTTAGGAGCGAACAGGGCGATGCCGGCCAATGTCTGGCGCTGATAGATGGGCAGGCTGTTGGCATAGGTGTCGGGCGACACGCCATAGCCGGTCTTGTCCTCATAATAGGCCGTCGCCTCGGCCCAGACGCCATCGGCGATGCCGGCATGAATCGTGCCGCCATAGAGCTTGTCGTCGCGCACATTGATGGCGAGCGCGTTGGTATAGGCATAGTTGGCGTTGGAGAAAGCCGGCCCGCCCGGGACCGGCGCAAAGCCCGGCGTCGTGTTGGGCACCACGGAAATGTAGCCACGCTCGCGCCCGGTATGGCCACCGGCATCGGGCGTGCTGGACAGATATTGGAGGCGGCTGAGCGTGGGCGAGTCATAGTCGTAGAATTTGTTCGATACGAATTTCAGCCGCGCCCAGCTGTCGCCGCCCAGGTCCGCGTGGACGATGGCTTCCCAATGTTCGCGGTCGACCGTGCCCTTGCCGCGCCACAGGTCGGTGTTCAGCTTGGTGCGGCTGACATAGGCGCGGAAAGGGCCGACCTGACCGGTGCTGACCCGGATGAAGGTGCGCTTCATGTCGAAATCGCCGAAGCTCTGGGACACGAACAGGCCCGGATCCTTCTGCGGTTCGATGCTGTTATATTGCACCACCGGCCCCAGCGTCGAATAGCTGGGCAGGCCGACGTCGCCCGCGCCGACCGCGGCTTCCACCACGCCCAGATTTTCATTGTCGACATAGCGGAACACCGGGCTGCCGCCGAAGGCATCGCTGCGGCCCGTCGGAATGCCATCGACCACAAAGCCGATCTGATCGAGGTTGAAGGCGCGCGTCTGGACGCTGTTGCCGAACTCATAGAGGCCAAGGGCGCCATCGGTCTGCACATTGAAACCGGGCAGTTGTTCCAGCATCTTGAGGCCGGAAATACCCGATGGCGCCGACAGCAGCGCCTCGCGCGTAACCGCTACGACATTGCTTACCTTGTCCTCGCCGATCGCCTCGGCCGATTGCGAAATACGTCGCCCCGTGACGGTGATCGCCGCATCCTCCTCCGCATCGGGTGCCTGCGCCCAAGCCTGTGAGGACAGGGCACCTGCACAGCAGGCAATCAACAGCGCGGTACGGCGGACGGACAGAAATCTATACATGGCGGCTCCCTTTTCATCCCTTCTCGGGCGGTCATGGGCCGTTCAGGCAGGAAGCGCGCGCGGCGTGCGCGATACGCTGCATCTCTCCACAGGCCGGAAGCCGGACCTATCAGCTATGGTGTCCGTTCTTCTCGATAATTATGGGAACGAAATGACCTGGGAATTCCGCCAGCGACAAACGACTAATTCTCAAATGGCGCAAAAACTTCTGATCGACGATCGCTCTTGGCACGCAGGATTGCGTGATCAATGCAGGGGTCAGCAATTGCGGCGATATCTTCACGGCGCCGCCCGCCGGCCCCCAAGGACCGGCGGCTTTCGTTTCCCATCAGAACCGGATGGACAATCGCCCGTAATAATAGCCGCCGTTGATGCCAAAGGGCGACCAGCTGTCTCGGGTGGCGACGCCGTTTCCGCCCGACGCCAGACCCGCCGCATAGGTGACGGGATGGATCTTGCTGGGGTAGACGTCGAACAGGTTGTTTGCGCCGACCGACAGGGCGATGTTGTCAGTGATGTCGTAGCGGATATCGAGATCCACGATCAGCGCGCGCCGCAAGACGTTCTTGACATAATCGTTCGTGTTGCCGCCATCGACCCAGACGGAGGACGGGCCGTAGACCGTGCCGCGCAGGTCGATCGTCCACTCATTCTTGTGCAGGACATTGTCCAGCGACACTTTGTAGCGGGGCGATGCAGTCTCCAGCAGGGATATCGCGTTGAGATCAAGATAGACCTGGCCCGAACCTGCGATCTGCGGCGAGGGCGCGGCGATCTTCGTCAGCTTCGTCCGGTTATAATTGCCGGTAAGACTGGTGGTGAGCGACGCATCCCCCGGCAGGGAGAAGCTGTAGTTGAGGACGAATTCCACGCCGCGCGTCCGGCTGCTCGCGCCGTTGACGAAGGTGCTGATCGACGTCGACGAGACCGTCGGGTCGATCGTGTTGCCATTGGCGATGATGGCATCGGTCACCGCCTGCGACCGGACTCTGCGAACACCGCCGATCGTCTGCAAGCCGAAGATGTTTCCGGTGCGGACGATGCGATCCCGGAGCGAGATCTGGTAGACGTCGAAGGTCGCCGACAGGCCCGGCGCAGGCTGGAACGCGGCACCCAGGCTGAGGTTGGTCGATTTTTCCGGTTTCAGCCCCGTGAAGCCCAGCAATCGCGCCGCGGCGCTGTTCGCCGGCAGGTTGACGCCTGC
>DATFDS010000091.1:0-2740 GCA_035251955.1 Sphingobium sp.
GGGAGCGGGTGGCGGCTGCGGATTTCCTGACGGCGGAAGAGAAGAAGGCGATGTTGGGGATCTGATTGCGCGCAGAGGCGCAGAGGGCGCGGAGGTGCGGAGATATTTGGGGGGGCCTTTGGCGCCTTTCTTTTTGTCTGCGTCCTCTGCGCCTTTGCGCGAACAAAATCGGGGAGCGGGTCGGATGAAATATGATGGCGAGATGCTGGCCTGGCTGGTGGCGCAGGCCGAAGGCGTGCCGGGGCAGATGGATATGGTGATGATCCGCGCGCTGATCGAGGAAGCGAGCGAACTGGGTGCCGGGCGGGCGCTGGAGCGGCTGGGGCTGGCGGATCGGGGCGCGGAAGGGGATGTGCGGGAACTGCGCGAACTGCTGTCGGCCTGGCGCGACGCGAAGAAGGCGGCGCGTGGGGCGGTGGTCGGATGGGCCGTGCGGATCGTGATGGCGCTGGTGCTGCTGGGCGTCGCGGTGAAGGCGGGGCTGTTGGGCATGGTGCGCGGATGAATGGTGACTTGCGCTTCGCCGGCTATGCGGCGGTGTTCGACCGGGTCGATCGCGGCGGCGACGTGGTGCGGCCGGGGGCCTTTGCCGGGGCGGCGGCGGGGGTGCCGATCCTGTGGCAGCATCGGCCCGGCGAGCCGATCGGCACCGTGGAGCGGATCGAGGAGGACCGCCATGGACTGCGGGTGATCGGGCGGGTTTCGGCACGGACCTTTGCCGGGCGGGAGGCGGCGCGGGCGCTGCGGGAGAAGGCGGTGGACGGCCTGTCCTTTGGCTATCGGGTGCGGGCGGCGCGGGGGCATGGGCCGCGCGAACTGCTCGATCTGGAGGTAGTGGAGGTGAGTGTCGTCACGCATCCGATGCAGCCTTTGGCGCGGGTGATTGCGGTGGAGGATTGAAGCACAGCGTGCTCCTGCGAAGGCAGGAGCACGGGGCGCCAAGTTTCGGGCGGTCCTGCGGGGCCGCCCTTTTTTGTTTCTAAGCGAGGAGTGGTTGATGACGGACCAGTTGGAAGCGAGCTTTGACGCGGTGGTGCAGGGTGAACGTATCGAGGCGCTGGAAGGGGAGATTGCGACGCTGAAGGGCGCGTTGCTCACGGCGCAGCGGCCGGCGCTCGACGGGGTGAAGGGCGGGGCGGTCGATCCGGCGCGCGCGGCCTTTGTCGACCGCTATCTGCGGCAGGGACTTGAAGCGGGCGTGGAGTTGAAGAGCTTCAACGGCGCGAGCAACAGTGCGGGCGGCTATGCGGTGCCGCGCGAGATCGACCAGATCATCGACGCGACGCTCAAGAGCATCTCGCCGATCAGGGCGATCGCCAATGTCGTGCGCACGGGTTCGGCGGGCTATCGCAAGCTGGTGACGTCGGGCGGCATCGTGTCGGGCTGGGCCAGCGAGACCGGGGCGCGGGCCGAGACGGCGACGCCGAACTTCAACGAGATCGTGCCGCCCTATGGCGAGCTGTACGCCAATCCGGCGGCATCCCAGGCGATGCTGGACGATGCGCAGTTCAATGTCGAAAACTGGCTGGCGGGCGAGATCGCGCGGGAGTTTGCGGTGGCGGAGGGCGCGGCCTTCGTCAACGGTAATGGGACGAACAAGCCCAAGGGCTTCCTGACCTATACGACCACCAATGAGGCCGACAGCGCGCGTGCTTTCGGGTCGCTGCAATATGTGGCGTCGGGGGCTTCGGCAGGCTTTGCGGCGTCGAACCCGCAGGACAAGCTGATCGACCTGGTGCAGAGCCTGCGCGCGCCCTATCGCCAGGGCGCCGTGTTCGTCATGAATTCGTCGACGCTGAGTGCCATCCGCAAGATGAAGACCAGCGACGGCGCATTCATCTGGCAGCCTTCGCTGAGCGCGGGGCAGCCGGCGACGCTGCTGGGCTATCCGGTGGTCGAGGCGGAGGACATGCCCGATATCGGTGCGGGGTCGCTGTCGATCGCCTTCGGTAATTTCCAGGCGGGCTATGTCATCTCCGAACGCAGCGAGACGAGCATCCTGCGCGATCCGTTCAGCAACAAGCCGTTCGTGCACTTCTATGCGGTCAAGCGCATCGGCGGCGCGGTGGCCAATTCGGAGGCGATCAAGCTGATGAAATTCTCGGCTTCGTAAGGGGGCCATCTTCCAACTTCGGGGCGCTTTCGGGCGCCCCCTTCTTTTTTGGGGAGGGCGGATGGTGCTGGTGCGGGAAGAGGCGGGCGCGCCGGGCGCGTCGCTCGGCGAATTGAAGGATTATCTGCGGATTACAGGCAGCGGCGAGGATGCATTGCTGGAAAGCCTGCTGCAGAGCGCGACGGGCCTGTGCGAGCAGTTTGTCGGGCAATGGCTGATCGTGGGCGCGGCGCGGGAGACGGTGCGGGGGGACGGTTCGTGGCAGCGGCTGTCGGCGCGGCCGGTGCTGGCGATTTCCGGCGTGGACGCGGTGGCGGCGGACGGCGGCGTGCAGGCGCTGGCGAGCGATGCCTATGCGATCGACATCGATGCGACCGGCGACGGCTGGGTGCGGGCGCGGCCGGGCAATGGCGAGCCCGTGCTGGCGGTGCATTATCAGGCGGGGATGGCGGAGGAGGCGGATGGGCTGCCCGAGCCGATCCGGCAAGGCATCGTCCGGCTGGCGGCCGAGCATTTCGCGGCGCGCGGCGGTGAGGTGGCATCGCCGCCGGCGGTGGTGGGCGCGCTGTGGCGGCCCTGGCGACGGATGCGGCTGGCATGAGCGGGGCGCTGGTGGAGCGGGCGGCG
>DATFDS010000092.1:0-5906 GCA_035251955.1 Sphingobium sp.
CCACCCGATAGGATTTTAGGCGGGTTTTGGCCAGTTTTGCCATTGAGCAATTCGTGCTCCTGCGAAGGCAGGAGCCCAGTTCAGACGGCGGGCCTGGGCTCCTGCCTTCGCAGGAGCACGTTACGCTTCGACCACAAACCTTGTCCGCTCTCCACCCACCCCGGTCATCAGTCCAGAAATGGCGCCGCCACTTCAGCAGGAACCCGGAGGATGCGACCCGTTTCCTTGTCGATGATCGCCCAGGTGGATTTGGCCGCGACCTTCACCTTGCCGTCGGCGCCGATGAATTCCATGTGCCGGTCGAACCGGGCGCCGCGCGGCCCTTGCGGAATCCAGGTGCGGGCGGTGACGGTCTCGCCCTGCTGCACATTGCCGCGATAGTCGATCTCATGCCGGGTCACGACCCATATATAGGCATCGAGATGCTCGGGCGCGGCGTCCCGGGTCCAATGTTCGGTCGCGACCTGCTCCATCCACTGAACCCAGACCGCGTTGTTCACATGGCCGAGCATGTCGATATGCTCGGGGCCGGCGGTGATCCGGGTGGTGTAGGTGGAGGGCATCAACCGATTTCCCGTTCGCTTCGAGCCGGTTCGAGCCAGCCGAGAACCGTTCTCGACAGGCGCTTCTCGACTTCGCTCGAAGCTGCTCGAACCGAACGGAATTGAGTGGTCCTGATCACCCTGCCACACCCAACTGCCACAGGATGAAGGCAAATTCCTCGGCCGTTTCCTCAAGGCTTTCGAAGCGCCCCGACTTGCCGCCATGGCCCGCGCCCATATTGGTCTTCAAGAGCAGGATGTTGCTGTCGGTCTTGGTCGCGCGCAGCTTGGCGACCCATTTGGCCGGTTCCCAATAGGTGACGCGCGGATCGTTGAGCCCGGCCGTCACCATCAGCGGCGGATAGGCCTGGGCGCGGACATTGCTGTAGGGATCATAGGACAGGATCGTTTCGAACGCGGCCTTGTCTTCGATCGGATTGCCCCATTCGGGCCATTCGCCCGGCGTCAGCGGCAGGCTTTCGTCCAGCATCGTATTGAGCACGTCGACAAAGGGTACATGCGCCACCACCGCCCCCCACAGGTCGGGATCGCTGTTGATCACCGCGCCCATCAGCTCGCCGCCCGCCGATCCGCCCGAGATGCTGAGCCGGCCCCTTGACGTGTAGCCGCGCTCGATCAGCCCCCTGGCCACATCCACGAAATCGGTGAACGTGTTGCTCCGCTTGTCGAGCTTGCCGTCCAGATACCATTGCTGGCCAAGGTCATCGCCGCCGCGAATATGGGCGAGCGCGAAGGCGAAGCCGCGGTCCAGCAGGGACAGCCGGCTGGTGGAAAAGCCCGGCTCCATCGCGATGCCATAGGCGCCATAGCCATAAAGGTGCAGCGGCGCGCTGCCGTCGCGGGGCAGATCCTTGGGGTAGACGATCGACACCGGGATCGGGGTGCCGTCGCGCGCCGGCACCATCAACCGCTCGGTGGCGTAGCGGGTCGCGTCATAGCCCGAGGGAATTTCCTGGACCTTCAGCACCTCCAGCTCGCCGGTGGCGAGATGATAGTCGTAGATCGTGTCGGGCGTGACCATCGATTCATAACCGATGCGCAGCTTCGTCACGTCATATTCGGGATTGTCGTCGAGCGAAGCGGAATAGCTGGCCTCGGGGAAAGGAAGCCGCTTGGCGCTGTGCGTCGCATAGTCGCGCAGCTCGATCTGGTCGAGCCCGTCCTGCCGCCCTTCGGTGACGTAGAAGCCCTTGAACAAGGTGAAATCGGTCAGATAGAAATGCGGGTCGGAGCCGATCACCTCCTCCCATTCGCCGGGCGCCGCCAGCGATGCCTTCACCAGCCGGAAATTGGGATGGGTGTCGTTGGTGCGGATGTAGAGCGTGTCGTCATGCTCATCGACATCATATTCGCGGCCGGGCTTGCGCGGGGCGACGAGCAGCGGTTCCGCCATCGGATTGTCGGCCGGGAGCAGCCAGGCTTCGGTCGTCACATGGTCGCCCGTGGCGATGACGATCCACTTTTCCGAGGAGGTGAGGCCAACGGAAACGCGGAAGCCCTCATCATCCTCGTGGAACAGTTCCACGTCGCTGTCCACCGGCTGGCCCAGCCAGTGCAGGCGCGTATTGTCCGTGCGCCAATTTTCGTTGGCGATGCCGTAGAGCAGCCCCTTGCTGTCGCTGGTCCACACCAGGGAGGACAGCGTGTCCGGGATCACCTCGGGCAGGATTTCGCCGGTGAACAGATCCTTGATCCGCGCCTCGAACCGTTCCGACCCATTATTGTCGATCGCATAGGCAAGGTAGCGCCCGTCCGGACTGACCGACAGAGCGCCCAGCCGGAAATAGTCATGGCCCTGCGCCAGGGCCGGTTCGTCGAGGATCAGTTGATCCTCTCCGCCCGCGACGGGCCGCCGATACCATTTGCGATATTGCGCGCCGATCTCGAACGCCCGCCAATAGACATAGTCGCCGTCCTTCTGCGGGACCGACTTGTCATCCTCCTTGATGCGGCCCTTCATCTCCTGGAACAGCTGGTCGGTGAGCGGCTTGTGCGGCTGCATCGCGCTTTCGAAAAAGGCGTTTTCCGCTTCCAGATAGGCCAGCACATCCTTGTCCTTCACCTCCGGATAGCCCGGATCGCGCAGCCAGGCCCAGGGGTCCTCCACGGTCACGCCATGGCGGGTGAGGCTGAACGGGCGGCGGGCGGCGGCCGGGACTGGAAGCGATGGGGTGGTCGAAGCGGTCATTCAGGGTTCCGGTACTGTTGGCGGCGCGCTGGCATAAGCGCGCATCGCTGCTTATGTTGGCGGCGATGCGGCCCGTGCAAGAGGGTCATGTGATCCAAGGGAAATTCGATGTCTCTTCATGAAGATCGGCTGAAGGCTCTCCGCGCGCAACTGGTGCGGGACAGGCTGGACGGCTTCGTCGTGCCGCTGACCGACGAGCATATGAGCGAATATGTCGGCGCCTATGCGCAGCGGCTGGCCTGGCTGACCGGTTTCCAGGGCTCGGCGGGGAGCGCGGTGGTGCTGCCGGAGGAAGCCGCGATCTTCGTCGATGGACGCTATACGCTGCAGGTGCGCGAACAGGTGGACGCGGCGCACTGGCACTATGAAAGCGTGCCGCAGACCTCCGTTGCCGCCTGGCTCGGCGAACATGCGCCCCAGGGCGGGCGGATCGGCTATGATCCCTGGCTGCACACCCGCGCCTGGGTGAAGGCGGCGAGCGAGGCGCTGGCCGAGCGGGGGGCGGAGTTGGTGGCGGTGAATACCAATCCCGTCGACGCCGTCTGGCCGGACCGCCCCGCCCCCAGCGCCGCCAAGCTGGTGGTGCATGGCGAATCCTATGCCGGACAGAGCGCCGCGGAAAAGCGGCAGGCGATGGCGGATTGGCTGACGTCGAAACATGCCGGCGCGGTGATATTGTCGGCGCTCGATTCGATCGCCTGGACCTTCAACATCCGGGGCAAGGATGTCGACCGCACGCCGGTGGCGCTGGCCTATGCCATCGTTCACGCCGATGCGACGGCCGACCTCTATGTCGCGCCGGAAAAGATCGACGACGCCGTGATCCAGCATCTGGGCAATGCGGTCCGCGTCCATCCGCGCGCCGATTTCGCCGGCGCGCTCGGCGCCCTCGCCGGCAAGACCGTCGCCGCCGATCCCGAGCGGGCCGTCGCGGCGATCTTCGAGGCGCTGGAGGCGGGCGGCGCCAAGGTAGCGGCGCTGCGCGATCCCGCGGTGCTGCCCAAGGCGATCAAAAATGCGCAGGAGGTCGCCGGCCACAAGGCGGCGCAGGCGCGAGACGGCGCCGCGCTCAGCCGCTTCCTGCACTGGATCGCGACCCAAGCACCCAAGGGCGGCGTCGACGAACTGAGCGCAGCGGCACGGCTGGAGGCGTTCCGCCGCGACACGGGGCTGCTGGAGGATCTGTCCTTCGACACGATCAGCGGCGCCGGGCCCAACGGCGCGGTGGTGCATTATCGGGTGGAGGCAAAGACCAACCGGCCGATCGAGAGCGGCAGCCTCTATCTGGTCGATTCGGGTGGCCAATATCGCGACGGCACGACCGACGTGACCCGCACCATCGCCATCGGCACGCCCACCGACGAGATGAAGCGCCGCTTCACGCTGGTGCTGAAAGGGCATATCGCCCTTGCCCGCGCGCTCTTTCCCAAGGGCACGCGCGGCGGGCAGCTGGATGTGCTGGCGCGGCAGTTCCTGTGGGCGGAGGGGCTGGATTATGCCCATGGCACCGGCCATGGCGTCGGCAGCTTCCTGTCGGTGCATGAAGGGCCGCAGCGGATCGCAACCTTTGCCGGCGGCGACGAGCCGCTGGCGGCGGGCATGATCCTGTCCAACGAACCGGGCTATTACAAGCCCCAGGAATATGGCATCCGCATTGAAAATCTGGTGCTGGTGGAGGCCCGCGAGGTGCCCGGTGCCGAGCGGGAGATGCTGGGCTTCGAAACGCTGACCTTCGCGCCGATCGACCGGAACGCGATTGCGGTGGAACTGCTCACCGACGAGGAGCGGGCGTGGCTCGACGCCTATCATGCGAAGGTGGTGGAGGTTGTCGGGCCGCAGCTGGAAGGCGAAGCGCTGGACTGGCTCAAGGGGGCGTGCGCTCCATTGTAAATAATGTGCTCCTGCGAAGGCAGGAGCACATTGCGCCTAATCCAGGTGCCCTTTTTCCTCAGGCTTCTGATTGGGAACCGATTCGCCCGCGCCCGCCCGCGCCTGCGCCTTGCGGCGGCGCAGATTGTCGCGCAACGCCTGCGCCAGCCGCTCCTTGCGATCATCCTGTCCGCTTGTCATCGGCGTGCCTTAGCCAAATTGCGCGCCGCCTCGCAAGCCGCCTTGACAAGCGGAGCGCGCCCGGCCATAGGCCCGGCTCCGTCGCCCGACAGGGCTGCGGGAAATGAAAAAGTGCTGCCGTAGCTCAGTGGTAGAGCGCATCCTTGGTAAGGCTGAGGTCGCGAGTTCAATCCTCGCCGGCAGCACCATTTCCCCTCTCTCCTTCATGACCGAAAAGCTGTGGGGAGCGCGCCGCTCCCCGATCCGATCCGCTATCCTCCGCTGAAACGGACGCCGATCCAGAAGGTCCGGGGCGTGCCTAGGTCGATGGAGCCGTCCGTGCCCAAGCGGGTCACCACGGTTTCATCGAACAGGTTTTCACCGCGCGCCACGATGCTGACACCATGGCCGATGGGCAGGCTTGCCACGGCATCGACCGTCAACGCATCGGGTAATATATAAGTCTGGAAATCATCCTCATATTGCTTGGCGACATACCGCACCGTCGTCGACAATGAGGGGCCTTGGCTTGGCCGCCACGCCACTGTCGCGCTGGCGGCATGGCGCGGGCTTTGCGCCGGGGTAAGGCCGTCAAAGCGCATGCCCGGCGCATGGACGGTGCTGTGGCTATAGGCATAGGAGGCCGAGAGGAGAAAATCGGCGACCCGGCCGGACGCCGTCAGTTCCACACCCTTTGCGACGATGGCATCGACATTCCGGCGCTGGCGGGCGTTCGGATTGGCGGGATTGAGAGTGACATTGGCGATGGCATCGTCGAGGCGATTGTAGAAGGCCGTGGCCGACAGGGTGATGTCCTTGGCCGGGCTGAAGTCAAAACCAGCCTCCAGCCCTTTCAGCTTCTCGGGCATCAACGCGGCATTGGCTTCGGTCCTGACCGCACCGACGACAAAGGGCCGATACAGCTCATTCAGTGTCGGCAGGCGAAAACCGGTATAGCCGGCCGTACGCAGGGCGAGGGCATCACCGACATGGTAGAGCGCGCCGGCGCGGCCCGAAAACTCCCAGTCGTTACGGTCAGAAAAATTGAGCGGCGTGGTGCCGGTCGCGCGGAAGAAACCGTTGCTGATCGACCAGCGGTCGGCACG
>DATFDS010000093.1:0-2723 GCA_035251955.1 Sphingobium sp.
GACCCAGGCGCCCGGCCTGGCACCCGCGATGCTCACCGGATCGGGACCCTGAACGCCCAGGATGATGTCCGCGCCGGCGACGGTCGCGGCCCGGTCGGCCACGGTTGCGCCCATGGCGGCATAATCCGCATCGGCAATGGCGGCGGCAAGGCCTGCGCCCGCTTCAACGGCGACTTGGGCGCCCAAGCCCACGAATTTCTTCACCGTCTCGGGCGTACCCGCGACACGGCGCTCGCCTTCGGCGAGTTCCTTGATGATGGCGATTTTCATTGGCATCCCCCTTTAGCAGCCCGATCTCAGCTCGAGATCAGAACCACGACCAGGGCCGCGACGATCACGCTAACGATCGTGCCCCATTTCACGAAGGACACGAATCCCTCATAAGTCTGGGCCGCGCTTTCTGTATTTCCTTCCGACGCCATATCCGATCCCCTTGTAAACCTGATTGCGGCTCCTCTTATCGACAAGCCTGCCCCCCCTCAACCCGCAAACGCAGGAAGAAAATCTTTCCGGTTAAGGGCGCCTTTACCCCTTCGCTCTAGGCTGCAAGGCCTGTTCAAGAAGAGGGGCGAAATGGCGCGCGACGGCGTTCCCATGCTGATGCTGATCGATGACGAGCCCGCCCAACGCCGGCTCGTGTCCGCACTTGCCGCGCGAGCGGGGTGGCGCACGATCTTCGCCAATGACGGCGACACGGCGATTGCGATGCTGGGCACGCAGGACGGCATGCGGCTCGACGCCGTGCTGCTCGACCAGTGGAGCCCGAGCTACGAGCCCGCGGGCCTCATCCGCGAATTGCGCAGCCGACGGCCCGCGCTGCCGATCCTGATCCTGACCGCGCATAACAGCGTGGCCGTCGCGGTGGAAGCGATGCGCGCGGGGGCGACCGACTATCTGTCAAAGCCTGTTGCGCCCGAACGGCTGCTCGCCGCGCTCAACGCCACCCTGTCGCACGAACATGGCAAGGGCGAGCTGCGCCCGCTGACCGAGAAGATTTCAGCGGCCCTTTCGTTCGAGGACGTCGTCGGCGCCGTGCCGCAATTCCGCGCCGCGCTGGCCATCGCAGCCAAGGCGGCGCGCGCCCGCGTGCCGGTGCTGATCGAAGGCGAAAGCGGCGTCGGCAAGGACGTGATCGCCCGCGCCATCCATGCCGCTTCGCCGCGCCACAAACAGGCGATGGTCACCGTCAACTGCGGCGCCATTCCCGCCAATCTGGTCGAATCGGACCTGTTCGGCCATGAACGCGGCGCCTTCACCGGCGCGTTCGACCGGCAGATCGGCAAATTCGCATCTGCCGACATGGGCACGATCTTCCTCGACGAAGTCAGCGAAATGCCGCTCGACGCGCAGGTAAAGCTGCTGCGTGTGCTGCAGGACGGCGAAGTGCAGCCCATAGGCGCGCGCCGGCCGATCCATGTCGATGTGCGCGTGATCGCCGCCACCAACAAGCGGCTGGCCGACGAAATCGAGGCGGGCCGTTTCCGCGAGGATCTTTATTACCGCCTGAATGTCGTTCAACTGACCGTGCCGCCGCTGCGCGATCGCCTGGGCGACGTGCCCGCGCTCTGCCGCCACCTGATGGCGCGGATCGCGACCCAGCCCGGCCTGCGCAGCCTTGGCATCACCGACGACGCGCTCGCGCTGCTGATGCAGCATGACTGGCCGGGCAATGTGCGCCAGTTGCAGAACGCGCTTTTCCGCGCGGCGGTGCTGTGCGAGGGCGACGCGCTCACCCCGCAGGATTTCCCGCAGATCGCCACGCATATCCGCGCGCGGGCGCAAGGCGACATGCCCCAGCCCCGGCTGCGCGCCGTGGCGCAGTCGCATCGCGAAGCGGCGGGCATCACCTTGTTCGAAGGCGACGGCCATGTGCGCCAGCTGGCAGAAATCGAGGCCGACGTCATCCGCCTGGCCATCGGCCATTATCGCGGCCGCATGACGGAGGTCGCGCGGCGGCTCGGAATCGGCCGATCGACGCTCTATCGCAAGCTCGCGGAACTGGGGATCGACAGCGCGGCCTGAGCGTTTCCCAACCCCCGAGGCACCTCGCCTTGTCTCAGGCCGAACCGTTGCGGCGTTGTAATGTCGGTTCGGCTATGCTTTGGGAAGGCGATGAAAAGCTTCAGCGTCGCCATCTGCCTTCCCCTGCTGCTCGTCGCCTGCGGCCGCGCCGAACCGGTGGCGGACCTGCCGAGCCAGGAAGAGCTGGCCGCCGCCGCCAACGCCGCCGCTGCCAATGCCGTCGCAGCCGGGAAAGCCGAGGCAGCGGAAAGCCGCAACTATGTGAATGTGGAACGCGGCTTTTCCATCACCTTACCCGAAGGTTGGGAAAAGGACCGATCGGCCAGCACGGCGGACGGCGTGGTCTATCAGGACCCCGGCGCGGGCGCGGATGTGCGCATATTCTGGCAGCGCAACGGCGACGACCAGACGCTGCAGCAGATCGTCGCCGCGATGAGCAGCGGGTCGGAAGGCGTCGACGGCGACTTCATCGGCGACACCGAATATCGCGGCACGGCCAATGACGGCGAGGGCAATAATGTCGCGGTCCGGCTGCTGCGGCAGGCCGATGGCGCGATCGTCACCGCGACCTTCGTCTATCCCGAAATGCTGAGCGAGCAATATCAGGCGATTGCCGAGAAAACGCTCGACAGCCTGCACATCTTCGCCCCCAAGGCAGACACGCCGGAAGGTGGCGCGGTGCAGGCAGGCAATGCCGTGGA
>DATFDS010000094.1:0-9633 GCA_035251955.1 Sphingobium sp.
TGAGAGCGGGATGACGTTAGATGGATTCAAGTTGCCTCCGTTCGTTTCGAGCGAAGTCGAGAAACAGCAAGAACTGCGCTTCCGTTTCTCGACTTCGCTCGAAACGAACGGATCAAGGTAAAGTCATCCTACTCTAAACGCAGGAACTGCCATGCTCCGCGGAGTTGGCGGGGATGGGGCGCCGGTCCGCGCGGGCTCAGCGATGCCGGGCGAGATAGTCGGCGACGGCGTTGACGCTATGCCCCACGCGCTCGACGGCTTCCTCAAGCTGGCGACGCGAGGTGTGAAAACGCTGCGACCAATATTGGACCTCCAGATCGGCGGACAGCGACACATGCTTGAGGTCGCGGGGAATGGGCGGCTCCCTGGTATCAAGGGATGGTTGGATGCTGGTGGCCATGGCGTTACAGCCTTCTTTCGCTTATCTGCCCTTGTGCTGGCCGCCATTCAGCATGTCGATATGGTGCTTCACCACCGGCACGATCCTGGCTGCGGCGGTCTTCAACGGTTCGGAGCTGCCCGTGGACGCATAGTCCCGGTGCAAGGCGAGCGCCTCCACATGCGCGGCTTTCTGCTGTTCCCAATAAAGCCGATCGCGGCCCGGCCCGGCGGCGCTGGTGAGCGCGGCAAGGGGCAGCACGGCCCATAGCGCAGCAATCAACAGCGATGGTCTGGCGGCCATGGGCACCTCCTCCTTTGCTCACCAGAGCGAGCGGCGGGGTGCGTTGTTCCCGGTGCGAAGGGGAAAGTTGATAACCTGCGATAGCGGCCGAGCGTCCGGTGAGGATCAGGACCGCGCTACCCTTTGAACGACCCATTTCAGGGTGGAGGACTGTTGACCGCTGAAGATTTTTCGTCGTTCCATCGCTGCGGCCTAGCGCAGGGGAACGCCGCATATGAACATAGGTCAAGTTGGCATAAAATAAGTTAGATAATGTGCCCGTGGGAGCACAATCGGGGACTCGCCATGTTAGGCCAGGTTGCGTCAAATGCATTGCATGCCCATTTTCGCCCGCATCAGTTTCTGATCCGGGAAGAGGAAAGGCCCTCGGCCATTTTCCGGATCGATGAAGGCTGGGCCTGCCGTTACCGGTTGCTGCCCGACGGCCGCCGGCAGATCACCGCGCTGTATCTGCCGGGCGATTATTGCGATCCGCTCTGGGCGCTGGGCAGGCTGCCGGCGCAGCCGGTGGTGGCGCTGACCCATATCCGCGCGACCCGCCTGTCCTGCACGCCGCCGGGCGCGGCGTCGGTCGATGGCCAGCGGCTCTGGAGAAGCCTGGCCGACATGGTCGAGCGGCAGGGGGACTGGCTGGTGACGCTGGGGCGCAAGACGGCGCTCGAACGGCTGGCCCATCTGCTGCTGGAGATATTCGAGCGGATGCGGGCCGCCGGCCTTGCCTATGGCCAGCAATGCGCGATGCCGCTGACGCAGATGGAGATTGCCGACCTGACCGGCCTGACGCCGGTGCATGTCAACCGCACGCTGCAGTCGATGCGGGCAAAGGGGCTGATCGAACTGCAGTCCAAATGGCTGCGGATCCCGGACCTGTCCGCGCTGCGCAGCGCCGCGGCGCTGCTGTCGCATGATCGGGCGCACCCCAACAGGAGCATGACGTAGCGGCAAGGCGCCATTTGACCTTGCGACGGCCGATCCCCGCGCTATGAAGATCGCGCGGTGATCGCACTGCGGGGGCTCGTGCGGACAGATCCGGCGGGACTTGGGGGATAAGCCTTTGAGCGCTACGGGGAAAATTGGTCGCATACTGGCTGGGCTGGGAGCCCTTTGCCTGGGTGCTACGCTACACGCACAGGGCGGCGGTCGTCCGCTGCTGCAGGATAGTTTCCGCATCGGCAGCGACGGCGGGGCGCTGTGCCAGGCGCAGAGCGCCAATGGCGATCCCGCCGTGCGAACCATGTTCGATCGCGCCTGGACGCTGGTGTGCCGCGACGCGGCCCGGCCGGTGGGGCAGATCTATGCGCTGCGCCGTGGCGATGGTGATGGCGAGGCGGCGCTGCTGGAGCGGCTGGCGGCATCGCGGCGCGCTGCGGTGGAATGCAGCGCGCCGGGCGGCGTGACGCTGGCCGATGTGGGCGCGGCGGCCATGCGCAACTGCAGCAGCGGCGCGGGCGTCTATCGCATCCTGACGGTCGAACGGGGCAAGACCGTCTATGTCGCACAGGGTTTGAGCGCCTATGCGAGCGCGCTCGACCTGGGGCTGCGCACGGTGATGCTGGGGCGGACCGTGCCGGGCAGGGTCGATATCGCGACGGTGGGCGGCGGCAACGGCGCGGCCTTTGCGCGAATGCAGGCGGCGGCGCTGGACCCGCAGACGGTGCTGGCGGAAGGCTATCGCCGCAACGCGTCGGGCAATTATGCGGAAGCCGCGGAGTTTTTCGACAGCCTGACCGACCGGCTGGCGCGCGATCCCGACAGCCGATCGCTGACGCCCGCCGAACGTGCGAACCGGGCGCATGAATATGCCGTCAATCGCGGGCTGCAACTGTCCAATCTGGGTCTGTTCGATCAGGCCGACGCAGCCTTTGCGCAGGCGCGGCGGATCGCCACCGCCGACGCCGTGCAGCTGCGCCTGCGCCGCAATTTCGAGGCGGTGCACCTGATCAACCAGCAGGATCTGACCGGGGCGCTGGCCCGGCTCGACCGGTCGGCCGAAGGCGGGGCGACGGTGGAGACGCTGGGCGACGGTTCGGTGACGCTGCCGGAGGATGTCGCGGCGGAACTCAGCAGCGGCGCGCCCGAAGCGCGGGCGCTGGGCGTGCGGCAGGACAATGCGCTGACGCCGGGTGAGCGCGCCGCGATCCTGGACGCGCAGGCGCAACAGCTGCGCGGTACGGTGTTGCGCCTGTCGGGCCAGCCGCGCGAGGCGCGGGCGGTGCTGGCCGACGCGCTGGCCGACGCGCTGGCGATCCGTGGCGGTCGGGTGACGTCGATCGCCCGCCTGCGCGCGCAGCTGCTGGGCGAAATTGCGCTCACGCATGAGGCGGAGCGGGATTTCGGCGCGGCGGAAGCGAAGCTCGATCAGGCGGTCGAGCTGCTGGCGGCGCAATATCCTGAAACCATGGCCTTGAACGGCGCACGGGCGCGGCTTGGCGCCTATCTGGTGCGGCGCGGGCGGACCGAGGATGCGCTGAAGACCTATCGCGCGATCATGGCATCGACCGTGGCGAGCCGGGGCACGCTGACGGCGATGGCGAACCAGCTGCAGCCCTATTTCTCGCTGCTGTCGACGGAGATGCCCAAGCGTCCCGAACTGGCGGCGGACCTGTTCGAAGCATCGCAGCTGCTGGTGCGGCCGGGCGCCGCCGAGACGCTGGAACTGCTGAGCCGCGAGCTTTCCGCCGGCGACACCGAAGCGGCGCGGCTGTTCCGCCAGTCGGTATCGCTGTCCCGCGATGTCGAGCGCAGTCGGATCGCGCTGGCGCAGTTGCGGCAGGCGGGCAAGGAGGACAGCGCGACGCTGGCGCAGATCGCGCAGGCGCAGGGTGAGATCGACGCGCTGGCCGGCGAGCAGGCGACGACCCTGGCGGCGCTGGGCGCCTATCCGCAATATCGGGCGGTGAGCCCGCAGGTGCTGAGCCTCGATGAAATGCGCGCGACGCTGAAGGCGGGCGAGGGCTATTACAAGCTCGCGCAGCTCGGCGACGCGCTTTATGGCCTGTGGATCGACGGGCAGGGCGCGACCGGCTTCCGGCTGGCGGCGCGCGCGAGCGAGGTGGCGCGCAAGGTCGCGGCGCTGCGCGAGACGATCTCGATCGACGTCGGCGGCGTGCAGACCACCTATGCGTTCGACCTGCCGGTGGCGCGCAGCCTCTATCTCGACCTGTTCGCGCCGGTGGACGCGCGCTTGAAAGGCGTATCGCACCTGATCTTCGAGCCGGATGGCGCGATGCTGCAATTGCCGGTCAACCTGCTGGTGGCGAGCCAGCCGGGGGTCGATGCCTATGCGGCGCGGGTGGCCAGGGGTGGCGACGAGTTCGATTTTCGCGGCGTCGACTGGCTCGGGCGCGACCATGCGGTGAGCACGGCGCTGTCGGCCCGCGCCTTCCGCGACGCGCGGGCGACGGCGGCGTCGACCGCGCCGCAAAACTATATCGGCTTTGGCGACAATGCGCCGCTCGGGCCCCGTTTCGCGGCACTGACGCGCGGGGCGGTTGCGGAAACGGCGGACGATTGCGGCTGGTCGCCGGCGCAGTGGAACCATCCCATCCCCGCGACCGAACTCAAACAGGCGGCGCGGGCGATCGGCGTGCAGGGCAGCGAGCTGGTGACGGGCGCGGCCTTTACCGATGATGCGGTGCTGGGGCGCGGCGATCTCGACCGCTTCCGCATCCTGCATTTCGCCACCCACGGGCTGGTGACGCCGCCGCGCGCGGGTTGCCCGGCGCGGCCGGCGCTGCTGACCAGCTTCGGTCCCAAGGCGGGATCGGACGGACTGCTGCAGTTCGGTGAGATTTTCGACCTGCACCTGAACGCCGATCTGGTCGTGCTGTCGGCCTGCGACACGGCGGGCGCGGCGGGCGTGGAGACGACGCGCGCGGCGGGGCTTTCGGGCGGCGGCGGCGCGCTGGACGGGCTGGTGCGCGCCTTCATCGGCGCGGGCAGCCGATCGGTGATCGCGAGCCACTGGCCCGCGCCGGAGGAATATCAGGCGACGCAGCGGCTGATCGGCGGGCTGTTCGCCGCCGCGCCCGCCGAGCCGGTGGGCGAGGCGCTGCGGGCGGCACAGGTGAAGCTGATGGATGATGCCGACACGTCGCATCCCTTCTACTGGTCGGGCTTTGCGATCATCGGCGACGGCGCGCGTCCGCTGATCGACCGGCACTGACGCCCATGGTGGCGCGGGGCTTGCTGCGCCGGGGTGCGCGGGTGGTGCAGGACGCGGGGCGCTGGCGGCTGATCGGCACCGCGCTGCTGCTGGTCCTGGCGCTGTTCGTCGCGGGATGGGACTGGAGCCGGCCGCTGGGCGGTGAAGGGGCGCAGCGGGAGATGCCGACCGCCGATGCCGAGCGCGGCCTCTATGACTGGCGCGCCGCCAGTTTCGCGCCGCGCGTGGCGCAGGACAGCCGCGTGCTGATGCTGGTCTATGACGACCAGACGCTGATCGCGACCCGGAAACGATCGCCGCTCGATCGCGGGCTGCTGGCGCGGGCGCTGCGCAATCTCGACGCGATGGGCGCGAAGTCGATCGGCATCGATATCCTGTTCGACCAGCCGCAGGATGAGGATGGCGCGCTGCTCGCCGCGCTGCATGCGATGCGGACGCCGGTGTGGCTCGGCTATGCGAACCTTGGCGACAATCGCGAGCAGATCATCTTCGAACAGCAGCAATATCTCGACCGCTTCATCGCGCAGGCGCGGACTGCCAGGGTCCGCCCGGCGAGCATCCGGCTGGAGACCGACGCCGACAATGTCGCGCGCAGCTGGCCCGAACGGACGCCGGGCCAGCCGCCGCTGCTGACGCTGGCGATGCAGCCTTCCCCCGCCTTTGCCGATTATCGCGGCGCGATCCGTTTCCGCAGGCCGCTGCCACAGGCGGACGGGGCGGAGGAACCGGTGATCCCGAGCCTGCGGATCGACCTGATCGCCGACCCGGCGATGGCGCCTGCGCTTGGCCCGATGGTGAAGGGGCGGCATGTGCTGATCGGCGGCGATATCGTCGATATCGACCAGTTCGAAACGCCGTTGTCGGGGCGACAGGCGAAATCGACGATGATCGGCCTCGAAGTGCATGCGCAGATGCTGGCGCAGCTGCTCGACGGCGCGCGCCTGCCCGCCGTGCCGGGCTGGGCGATGGGGTTGGCGGCGCTGCTGGTGGTGGCAGCGGCGGGGCTGACCAGCCTGGCCGAATTGCGCTGGTTCGCGCTGGTGCCGGCGCTGGTGGTGCAGGCGGGCGCGATCGTCGGCGTGCCGCTGTTGCTGCAGGCGCAGGGCTGGGACACCAAGGGGCTGCCGGCGGCGGGCTGGGGCCTGGGCTGGGTGATCGCCTTTTCCGCGGTCAGCGCCGCGGCGCGGGCGGTGACGTCGCAGCAGCGGCGTTTCGCACAGGCGGCGCTGGGCAAATATCTGCCGCGCGACATCGCGACGCAGATTTTGGCCGAGCCGGAGAAGCTGGCGCTGCATGGCGAAAAGCGGCCGATCTTCACCCTGTTCACCGACCTGGAGGGCTTTACCAAGCTGAGCCACGCCATCGCGCCGGAAATGGTGGCGCAGTTGCTCAACCGCTATCTCGACATGCTGAGCGACGTGGTGCTGGCGCATGGCGGGACGATCGACAAATTCGTCGGCGACGCCGTGGTCGCTTTCTGGGGCGCGCCGATCGCGCGTGAGGATGACGGGCGCAAGGCGGCGCTGGCGGCCTATGCGATGTGGCAGGCGGGGGAGGCGTTCCGCCGCGACCTGCCGCCCGGCGTGCCGCCGATCGGGCGGACGCGCGTCGGGCTGCACCATGGCGACGCGATCGTCGGCAATTTCGGCGGCGAGGGGCGCATCCAATATACTGCGCTGGGCGACAGCATGAACACCGCCTCGCGGCTGGAGGCGGCGAACAAGGCGTTGGAGACGAGCGTGCTGGTGAGTCGCGAGGCGATGGCGCTGTCCGGCCTCGACTGGTGGCGGCCGATGGGACGGGTGCGGCTGCGCGGGCGGGCGACGCCGGTCGACCTGTTCGAGCCCGCGCCCGATTTTCCGGCGGCGGAAGCGGCCGAACTGGCGCGCATCCTGGCCGCCTTCGACGGGGACGCGGCGGCCGGGGCGCTCGCGGAACTCAAGACGCTGGCCGGCCGCCATCCGGAAGATGCGGCGCTCGCGACTCTGGTGTATCGCTATGAATATATTGGGGAAGGAGGAACCTATGGTCTGGGCTAGGATCGCCGGAGGGATGATGGCAGCGGGCTTGAGCTTGGGTCTGGCGTCGCCGGCATGGGCCGACACGCTGGTGGTGCGCGCATCCGGGCCGTCCGCGAAAAACTATCCGCCCGGCCGCAAGCTGCCCGATGGCGGATCGGTGGCGCTGAAGGCGGGCGATGTCGTGACGCTGCTCGATGCGAAGGGCACGCGCACGCTGCGCGGGCCGGGCAGCTTCGGCGTGAGCGCGGCGGCGAACGCGGCGCCGGCCAGCGGCGTGGCGCTGGCGGCGCTGCTCGACACCCGGCGGGTGCGGCGCGCGCGGACCGGGGCTGTGCGCGGCACGATCGGCGAAGCGCCCGCGCTTCCCAAGCGGCCCAATCTCTGGCTGGTCGATGTGGCGCAACCGGGCACGCTCTGCTTTGCCGATCCGGCGGCGGTGCGGCTGTGGCGCGCCGATGCGGCCAGGGCGACGAGCGTGAAGATCAGCGGCGGTGCGAAACAGGCGGTGGCGAACTTTGCCGCGGGGGAGCCGATCGCGGCCTGGCCCGCCGCGCTGCCGGTGACGGACGGCGCCAGCTATCGGATCGAGGGAACGGACATTCGCTTCGCCGCAGTCGGCCCGGTCGAGCAGGGCTTGGAGAAGGTAGCGGGCAGCCTGATCGCGAAGGGATGCGAGGCGCAGCTGAACCTGCTGGTTGACGCTACGGCGAGGAAGTGAAGAAGCAGCGCTTGTAAGCCAGGAAGGGCACTGATAACCGGGCGCCGGATGGCCGTGAAGAGCCATCGCCCGGACGGTTGCGGGGACAGGTGACAGGCCGTGAAGGCCGCGCCTGTCGGAATGATGGTGCAGGGATGCGGGATGGCCAGGGGCGGCTGTTCGGCGGTTTGGGGACGTCAAATGGGCATGCAGGGGGTAAGGGCATCCACTTTCTGGCGCTTGGGCCTGGCGCTGACGGCGCTGGGGCCGGCGACCGCACTGGCACAGGTCGCGCCGCCGCGCGCACCGACGCGCGAGGAACTGTCGCGCGGGCAGCAGCCCGCCGATGCCGCGCCGCAGGGCAGCCGGCTGACCGTCGAGGGCGGCGTGGAACGCGCGCCCTGTCCGCTCGCCGATCCGCGCTTCGCCACGGTGACGGTGAATTTCGCCGATGTGCGCTTCGAAGGACTGCGCGGGGTCGACCCGGCGGTGCTCAAGGACAGCTGGAGCGATCTGGCGGGCCGCGAGGTGCCGATCGCAAGCCTGTGCGAAGTGCGCGACCGGGCCGCGACCGCGCTCCGGCAGATGGGCTATCTCGCCGCCGTGCAGGTGCCGCCGCAGCGGATCGAAAAGGGCGGCACGGTCCGCTTCGACATATTGATGGCGCGGCTGGTCGCGATCGAGCTGCGCGGCGACGCGGGCAATAGCGAGCGGCTGATCGCCGCGCATCTGGAGGCGCTCAAGGGCCAGCCGCTGTTCAACGTGCATGAGGCGGAACGGCACCTGCTGCTCGCCCGCGACCTGCCGGGCTATGACGTGCGGCTGGCGCTGCGCCCGGCGGGCACCGCCCCCGGCGAGGTGGTGGGCGAGGTGCAGGTGACGCGCCGCCGGGTCGAAATGGAGGTCAACGTCCAGAATCTGGGCAGCCGCGCGGTCGGGCGCTTCGGCGGGCTGGCGCGGGTGCGCTTCAACGACCTGACCGGCATGGGCGACAGCACGGTGCTCAGCATCTTCAACACCGCGCAGCCCGACGAGCAGACCGTGCTGCAGGCCGGGCACAGCCTGGCGCTGGGCAGCGACGGCCTGCGCCTGTCGGGTGATTTCACCTATGCCTGGAGCCGGCCGGATATCGGCATCGACCTGTCGTCGGAAACGCTGATCGCGAGCGCCGCGCTGTCCTATCCGCTGGTGCGGCGGCAGGCGTATACACTGCTGGCGAGCGGCGGGCTGGACGTGGTGAACCAGGATCTGCGCTTCGGCTCCGACCTTTTGTCCCGCGATCGGCTGCGGGTGCTGTTCCTGCGGCTGGAAGGTGAGATGATCGATCCCGACAGCCTGACCAGCACCGCAGGCTATTCGGGAATAGAGCCCAAATGGCGGCTGGGCGGTTCGGCCGAGCTGCGGCAGGGGCTGGCGGGCCTGGGCGCGAGCGGCGCTTGCGGGACGACCCTGGCGGGCTGCCCCGTTCCGCTCAGCCAGCTGGATGGCGACCCGTCCGGCTTTGTCGTGCGGCTGGCGGCGCAGGCGGAATGGCGCCCGGTGCCGCGCCTGGCCTTCGCGCTGGCGCCGCGCGCGCAATATAGCCCCGATGTGCTCCTGTCCTACGAGCAGATGAGCGCGGGCAATTATACCGTCGGGCGCGGCTATGATCCGGGCGCGCTGACCGGCGACAGCGGCGTGGGCGTATCGGCGGAGCTGCGCTATGGCAGCATCACGCCCCGACGCCCCGGCGCGCTGGCGGTGCAGCCCTTCGCCTTTTTCGACGCCGCCTGGGTCTGGCATGAAAGCGCGAATTTCGCTGGGCCCGATCCGCAGAGGCTCGCGTCCGCCGGCGGCGGCGTGCGCGCGACCTGGGACAATCATGCGCGGATCGACCTGACGCTGGCCACGCCGCTGCGCAAGGCGGGATTCCAGACGGAACGGGGCGATACGCGCCTGCTCCTGTCGATTACCACGCAAATCCTGCCGTGGAGGCGGTGATGAAGAAGACCTTCCGCAATAGCTCGCTGATCGCCATGGCCGCCGTTCTGGGGGCGCCGCACGCGAGCGCGCAAACGGCCTTCCAGGG
>DATFDS010000095.1:0-17180 GCA_035251955.1 Sphingobium sp.
GCCAGCAGGTCGACGCCCCACACCATCGCCAGAAAGCGGGGAAAGAGCGGCGCGAGCCGCAGCGCCATCGCAAAGGCGAACATGTAGAGGCTGGACAGCAGCACCACGTCCGCCAGCATCACCGTATAGAGCCCCACATACCAGGAGGGCGAAAAGCTGCCGAGCGCGGGTACGGCGCTCAGAAATTCCAGTGTCCGTACCGGCACGTTGAGCGCGATGCCCATCAGCAGCGAGGCCATGACGCCATAGAGGCCGAACTGGGACATTTCGCGCGCGCGCAGGCAATCGATCTTCCGCCAGCGGCCGACCTGCGCCAGGCGGAAGGCCGGCTGCGCCTGCACCCGCCCGGCCGGAAACAGCTTCAGCCCCAGCAGCAGGCTGCCGACCGGCGCCCCGATGACCAGCAGATAGGGGAGCAGCCCCGTCCCGCTCATCCACGGCGCGCCGTCATAGGGCGTCGCGGGAAAGGCCAGGCGCACGCCACAGGCAAAGGCGGCGATCAGCACCCATATCGCCAGGATGCGCTGCAGATTGACCTGCATCGTCAGGACGAGCGCGACGCTTTTGCGATAGAGATGATCCCGCACGACCTGCACCATGGAACCCCGGACCTCCCGATCGAACGCTGCCAGACTGCGCGACTATGCGGCACTGTGGTAAACTCTGGGTAAATGCGTGGAGGCGAGGAAAGTTCTATCGAGAATTTCTGGTGAACCAAACTCCGTTCGTGTCGAGCGTAGTCGAAACACGGTTGCGCACGCGCTTCTCGACTACGCTCGAAGCGAACGGCGGTGGGCGCGCGCGTCCTACCGGCGGAATAGCTTCTTCACTTCCGCGGCACCGTGATCTGGATCATCGTGCGCCCGCCGATATTGCGCAGGAATACTTCGCCGCCCAGGGCCTGTATCCGGCGCATGAGCGATCGGGACGGGACGGGGCCGCTGGAGCCGAGCCGCGCCAGATTGGGCACGCCATCGTCGGTGACATGCAACGCGATCCGGTTGCCGGCCGGTTGCAGCGAAAATTCGACCGCGCTCGCCCGCGCATGCCGCACCGCATTGGCCACGATCTCCCGCACGGCGAAGCTCAGTTCCCGGCCGATCATGGCGCTGGTGCCGCAATTGCCGTCCTCCACCTTCAACTCGCACTGGATGCCCCATTGCTCGCTCAGTGAGCGCACCACCATGGACAGGGTTTCGGGCAGATAGGCGAAATCGTCCTCGTCGATGTCGGGGTTGATGATCCAGCGGATGGTCGCGATCTGGTCCTTGGCGATCCGGTCGACATTCTCGATCACCGGCCGGGCATCCTTCATCGCGCCATTCAGCACCGGCGCGACCTGGAAGCGGATGCTCGCCAGCGCCTGGAGCACGCTGTCGTGCAGTTCGCGCTGCAGCCTTTCCCGTTCGCGCGCGCCTGCGATGACATGCGCCAGGTCGAGGCTGTTGCGCACCATCAACTCCTCGCAGGCGCTTTCGAACAGGCGATGCGCGATGGCCACGGCATCCTCATGCACCGGATCGGGCAGATGGACCACGCCCACCGCATCGAAGGTGCCCAGCGAGATCCGGATCGCCATCAGCCTGTCGACATTCAGCAGCCCGGCCCAGGCCCGCGCCGCCGAACTCAGCGGATGCAGCGTACTGATGCCATCGGCGGAAAGGGAGATGGACGCGCCCCGCCGACGGTCATGCCAGCCCGTATCGAGCGCCAGCAGGCCGCCGACGCCGGGGGGCAGACGATCACCCAAATGCGTCGAGGCGAAGCGGTGCTGTTCATGGCTGGTGGCGCGGAACAGCACGGCTGCATTGTCGCTGCCCGCCGCGATCTGCAGCGCCTCGATCAGGGAGGCGCTGGGGCTGCTCTTGCCGCTCGGGAAACCCGTTTCCCCAAGGCGCGCGACGCGCTCGCGCTCCAACAGCGTGTCCCTGCGCGGACCGAGCAACATGCCGGTTATGCCGATGGCGACGGCAAGATACAGGACCCGCAAAGCCACCCGCTCCGCATCCGGCTCGATCGGGATTGCGGCCAGTTCGTCCACCCATAGGGTGAGGGTCGCGGCGGCCGCGGCAAAGAAGCCGACCAGCAGGTGGAAACGCCGCCGGACGATCAGCGCGGTTTCGACCGCCACGAACAGGCTGCCCGGAAAATAAGGGCTGCTGGAAGGGTTGGTGACGATCAGCAAGGCCAGGAACAGCAGCGCGTCCATCCACACCACCGGCTTGCGGATGCGCATCTCTATGACCCACGAGCGGGCGGACAGGATGAGCGCTCCGCCGGCCAACAGCAACATGGCGAGGATGATGCCATGTTCGGCATCCTCCGCCCAGGAACGCGGGTTGGCGAAGGCGAAGCTGGCGAAGGTGTAGGCCGTGGCCAGGATCAGCCGGGTGATGTCCAACATGCGCCACGGCCGAAGGGTGGACAGGGTCGAGGCCTGACGCCTGTTGAACGTCCCCATCAACTCGGCATGCCCGTGCATCACCTCATGACTCCCCAAAGACGTTCCAGCTATAGTCTTCGTTATATTTTCTTCGTTATACCCTTGGAAGGACGGGACAATCTGCAAGCCATACCTAAAGACTATAAAAGTATCGCCGGCGCAATGGCCGGATCATTTCGCCTGCGCGTTATCTAAAGATCCAGACCAGAAATGGGGATTTTTCCCCGATGGCGGCGGGGCCATCGCGCTATCTGGAGACTGACGAGGGGTAGCGCCTTTGCAACGAGCGCTCATCCGTGGAAATAGTCGTAGATCTGTTGCGCGACGGCCTTTGACACGCCGGGCGCCTTCAGCAAATCCTCCAGCGCGGCGCCTTTGACCGCCTTGGCGGTGCCGAAGTGCATCAGCAGCGCACGCTTGCGCGACGGGCCAATGCCCGGCACCTCATCCAGCGAACTGACGGTGATCGCCTTGCTGCGCTTCTGCCGGTGTGCGCCGATGGCGAAGCGATGCGCTTCGTCGCGCAGCCGCTGCAGGTAGAACAGCACCGGATGGTTGAGCGGAAACATGATCTCCCGCCCGTCGGGCATATGGAAGACCTCGCGCCCCTCGCGGCCATGATGCGGCCCCTTGGCGATGCCGATCATGCACAGATCCTCGATCCCCATATCCTCCAGGATCGCGCGGGCGGCGGACAGCTGTCCCTTGCCGCCGTCGATCAGCACCAGGTCGGGCCATTCGCCGCTGTCGCGGTCCGGGTCCTCGCGCGCGGCCCGGCCGAAACGCCGCTCGAACATCTCGCGCATCATCGCGAAATCGTCGTTCGAGGTTTCGGGGTTCTTCATGTTGAACTTGCGATAGGCGCTCTTGCGGAAGCCCTCCGGCCCGGCGACGACCATCGCGCCCAGCGCATGGCTGCCCTGGATATGGCTGTTATCGTAGATTTCGATCCGGTCGGGCACGCCGTCCAGGCCGAACGTCTCGACCATCTCGTCCAGCACCTTGGCCTGGGTGGTCGTTTCCGCCAGCCGCCGATCGAGCGCCTCCACCGCATTGCGCTGCGCCTGCTTGATGAGCCGCGTCCGGTCGCCGCGCTGCGGCACCTCGATCCGCACCTTGCTTCCGATGCGCTCGCTCAGCGCCAGCGCCATCAGCTCGCACTCGGCAGGCGCACGGTCGGACAGCACCAGCTTGGGCGGTGGCACCTCTTCATAAAATTGCGCCATGAAACTCGCCAGCACCTCATCCTCGGCCACTTCGGCCGTGTGGACGGGGAAGAAGCTGCGATGCCCCCAATTCTGGCCACCGCGGATGAAGAAGGCCTGGATGCACATCGCCCCGCCCTTCGTCGCCAGCGCGAAGATATCGGCATCGCCCAGCCCTTCGGCGTTGATCGCCTGGCTGCCCTGGATGAAGGTGAGCGCCTTCAGCCGGTCGCGGATCACCGCCGCCTGCTCGAAGTCGAGCGCTTCGGCGGCAACCTGCATCGCTTCGCCCAGCTTCTTCTGCACGGCGGTCGATTTGCCGCCGAGGAAATCCTGCGCATCCCTGACCAACTCGGCATAGCCGCCCTCGTCGATCCGGCCGACACAAGGCGCCGAGCAACGGCGAATTTGATAGAGGAGGCATGGCCGCGACCGATTGGCGAAGAAACTGTCGGTGCAGCTGCGCAACAGGAACAGCTTCTGCAACGCGTTGATCGTCCGCGTCACCGATCCCGCGCTGGCGAACGGGCCATAATAGCGGCCCTTATATTTGCGCGCACCGCGATGCTTCTGCACGCGCGGAAAGTCATGATCCTCGCGCAGCAGGATGAAGGGGAAGCTCTTGTCGTCGCGCAGCAGGACATTATAGGGCGGGCGGAAGCGTTTGATCAGCTGCGCCTCCAGCAGCAGCGCCTCGGCTTCGCTGTTGGTGGTGACGATCGTCATCGACCGGGTCTGCGCCACCATCCGCTGCAGCCGCTTGGGCAGCCGATCGACCTGGGTATAATTGGCGACGCGGTTGCGAAGCGCCCGCGCCTTGCCGACATAGAGCACGTCACCCCGCGCATCCTGCATGCGATAGACGCCCGGTCGCGTGGGCAGTGTCTTCAGCGTGGTCCGGATCGCCTCCACCCCCGCCTCGATATCGGGCACACCGGCCCCGCGCACCGTGTAGCTGGCCTTGTCCTCATGGAAACGATCGGGAGATTGGGGATGCGACATCCAGGCAGAGATAGCGGTGCCGGTGCGGATCGCAATGGTCGGTGTGGAGGAAGGGCGGATATCGGGTGGAGAGCGGACAAGGATTGTGGTCGAAGCGTAACGTGCTCCTGCGAAGGCAGGAGCCCAGGCCCGCCGTCTGAACTGGGCTCCTGCCTTCGCAGGAGCACGAATTGCTCAATGGCAACAAATGGCCAACAGCGGTCATCGACCTCCGGCCTGCATTCCACATAGCAAAAGGGCCGGCGCGACATTCCGCACCGGCCCTTTTTGCCCTATAGTCGTCCGGACTTAGACCTTCGGCCCAAGCCCCTTGATCGCACCATCCACCAGCGCCTTGTCGGCATTGGCGTCATGGTTCTGCGCGATCAGCGTCGCGGCGGCGCTGGTCGCGGCGTTCACCGCCTTGGTGCGGATGCCGGCAATGGCAGCGCGCTCGGCCGCACCGATCTTGTCCTCTGCCATCTTCTGGCGGCGGACCACCAACGCCGCGGCATTGGTCCTGGCGTCTTCAAGCAAGGTCTGGGCCTCGCTCTCCGCCGACTTGCGCATCGCTTCGGCTTCACCGGCGGCGGCCGACAACCTGGCCTCATATTCGGCCTTCAGTGCTTCGGCTTCGGCGCGCAATTTAGATGCCTCCGCAAGCTGGCTCCTGATCTGTGCGATCCGGCCGTCCAACACGCCGCCGATCAGGCTCGGCACCTTCTTGACGATCAGGATCAGGATGAACACGGCCATCGCCAGGCTCACCCATGCGGTGGCGTCCATGCCGACAGCCCTGGGGTCGGTATGCGGCGCGACACCTTCGTGAGCAACGGTGCCGACCGGCTCCATTCCCTCGCTGTGGATCGCGTCGTCCAGGTGCGGAGGGGCACCTTCGCTATGCTGTGCTGCTGCCTCAGCCATGGGCCAGTGCCGCCTTTACTGCGTTGCGGGCTGCTTCATCCGACGCCTGGACGCCGGAAATGCGAGCCACCATGTCGCGCGCCGCTTCGGCGGCGACGGTTTCAATTTCTGCCTCGGCTGCGCTGGTGGCAGCCTGGATGCGCGCCTCGGCGGCGGCGATCAGGCCGGCAATCTCCGCGTCGGCGGCAGCAAGCTGACCTTCGGAAGCCTTGGCGGCGTCCGCCTTGGCGCGAGCCAGCGTTGCCTGAGCCGCAGCACGATTTTCCGCGTCACGGACGCGATAGTCGGCTTCGGCTTCGTCGGCGCGGGCGAAGGCGGCCTTGGCAGCGTCCAGATCACCCGTGATCTTCGCGTCGCGCGCATCGGCCGTCGCCTGCACCTTGGGCACCATGCCCCGGCCGATGACGAAGAAGACAAAACCGAAAGTCAGCAGCATCCAGAAGATCTGGGACGCATAGGTTTCGGCGATTTGCGCGATTTGAGGCATTGTAAATCCGTCCGATCAGGGCGCCGTCAATTTTCGGGAGCGGGCGGAACGACCAGACGGCCACCCTGCCCGCTGCCCAAGCGGTTGTCAGGCCACGAACACCAGGATCATGGCGATAACGAACGCCAGCAGACCCAGAAGTTCGGCCGCGGCGAAACCGATGAACAGGCGGCCCTGCTGGCCGTCAGCGGCGCCCGGATTGCGCAGCGCGCCTTCCAGGAACGAAGCGAACACGTTGCCCACACCGAGCGATGCGAGACCCGCACCGATGGCGGCCAGGCCAGCACCGAGCAGCTTTGCGGCTTCTGCGTCCATGTCGTAAACTCCCTTTTCTAAACTTCAGATAGTGTGGAAAAATTCAAGAAAATCAGTGCAGGTTCTCGGCGTCATTCAGATAGACCGAGGTCAGCAGCGCGAACACATAGGCCTGGATGACCGCGACCAGCACTTCCAGCGCGCTGATGCCGATCATCAGGACGAAGCTCGCCGAACCCACGGTCAGGCCATAGCCGACACCCGCATTCGAGCTGTTGATGACGAAGCCGGCCAGCACCTTCAGCAACACGTGGCCCGCCGTCATCGCAACGAACAGTCGCAGGCCCAGGCTGAACGGGCGCACCATGAAGGACACCAGTTCGATCGGAAAGATCACCGGGATCATGGGCAGCGGCGTACCGTGCGGCACGAACAGCGAGAAGAAGTGCAGGCCATGCTTCCAGAAGCCCACGATCAGCACGATCGAGAAGCTGAGGATCGCCAGCACGCCGGTCGCGGTGAAATGGCTGGTGAAGGTGAAGGGGTGCAGGCCGAACAGGCCCAGCGGCAGCAGGCCCAGCAAATTGGCCAGCAGGATGAACATGAACAGCGAGAAGACGTAAGGAATATACTTCTTGCCGCCCTCCCCGATGTTGGAGATCAGCAGGCTCTTGATGAAGCCGGTCATATATTCGACCGCCATCTGCCAGCGGCCGGGGACCAACTGACGCTTCATGCCGCCGATGACGAAGATCCACAGCACCACCGCAGCCGCGACCATGTAGAGCGCACTGTTGGTGAAGGCGATGTTGTAGCCGCCGAGCGACAGGTGATCCGTACCGAACAGCGGTTCGATCGCAAACTGGTGCATCGGATCGATTTTGCCGGATTCTGCCACGTTGACCCCTGTAACGTCTAAGCCTTCGGACTAAGACAAAAGCGTCCCTATTCGTCGGGACGCTTCGTCGTCGTCAATCTGATGATGTTCCTGAACGCCACCACGATCCCGAGACCGAGGAAGACGAGCAGGAGCCATGGGGATGTTCCAAGCAGCCGGTCAAGAACCCAGCCGATCAGCGCACCACCGACAAGACCCCCGATCAGTTCGGCGAGAACCCTGTTGCCCAGACGCGACCCATCGTCCGCCTGTTGCACCGTGGTCCCCTGCCTGACCTTCTCGGCTTGCTGAGCCTGCGCGATCCGCTCCTCCAGAGAAGCGATCCGTGCGTCCTCGTCCGCCGGGTCTTGCCCAGGTACATCCGCTCCCATGACCACTCCTTTCCGTTCAGGCGCATAACCTGTCGGCAGGCGGCATGGCGGTTGCGGCTGCACCCGTCAAGGCGCGGCCCGTTTAGAAAGGGCTTTCTGGATAGTCAACCGTAGTTGGACAGGAGATTTTCCTGACCGAACGAGGGATGACCCAAAGGCCACCAAGCGGCGCGTTCTCAGCCCGCAGTTGCGCAGTAAGAGGGCAGCGCGATCGGCCCTGCGCCCTTGGTTTGCCACGGGCCGGCGCCGACCCGATAGACCTGCCCCTGCTTCACGCGGCTGGCAAGAGTCTGACAGCCGATCGAGGCAGCGACATCCTGAACCGTCACCCCGCGCTTGCCCGCAAGGTCGGTATAGGCGGCGCGGCGCTTGATGTTGATCGATTCGACTTCTGAGCGGACGGCCGCGCCGACCGAGCCTGCTATACCCAGATAGCCGTCCGCCTGCTCGCCCACGGCGCCTTCGGCCATGGCGGCGGCGACGGCGCCCGACTGCGCGCGCACCGGGCTGGTCATGACCAGGCCGGTCGCCAGCGCGACGGCAACCCCGGCGGCGAACATAAGGAATTTGCGTGTCATTGCGGGAACAACTCCGGGTTATTCTGGATCAGATCCTGTGCGTCGCGCTGAAGCCGCACGACCACTTCCTGCTGCACCTTCACATTGAGGTTGATTTCGATCGGCTTGTCCGGCGCCTTCACCTGGATGCAGCCTCCCAGGGCCAGGCCGGCGACAGCCGCCGCGATGATCGATCGTCTCTTCATTTCTGCTCCCTGTTTCGCACAATGTCGCTTTCCGCAGGCTGAACTGCAATCCCTTCCCGCATCTTCTCCTGCATCTGGTCGCCTATGCTATTTTGTATGAGTGTCGAAGGATCGACGAACGACTTCGCCGTGCCCAGCAACCCGCGAAACGGCGCCGCGATCCGCACATTGAAGATGAAGGGGAGGCCCGTGAGGTTCCGCGCCAGCCCCGCCGGCACATTGCCGATCGTGCCGCGATTGACGCCGTTGAACACGACGTTCGTCACCATTTCGCCGTCCAGCGCGCCGTCCATCAGGATGGTGAGGCATTTATATTGCAGATTCTTGAGCGCGTCGAAGGCGAGCCGCCCCATCGCGCCCAATTGCTCGTTGGACACCGGCCCCACATAGGACAATGTGCCCCCCACCCGGCCGGGATCGCAGGGCACCGTCGGCAGCACGCCTTCGGGCATGATCAGCGGCGGCATGCCCTGCTGTCGCGCGGTCAGCACGCCGCCCGCCACACGCCCGCCCTGCGCGTTGAAGATCAGCGGCAGGATGCCGTCGAACGTGCCCGTGGCGGAGATATTCTTGAGCTCCATCGCCTGAATGAAGGCGCCCGCATCGAGGCCGATGACGCGGAAGGTCAGATAACGGTCTACATCCGCGCTGAAATCCATGGTCGTGGGCAACAGCACCAGCTGACCGCCGGAAAAGGGCCAGCCGCCGCCTTCGAAACGCACCTTCTGTCCCGGCTCCAGCCGGTAGCGCACGACGCCGTCGCGCACCTCAACACCGGGATTGACTGTCTCGATGCGCACTTCCTGCCCCGGCGCGCTGACGAGGCCCAGCAGATCGGTGAAGCGCAATTCGCCCGACAATCCCTCGACCGGACCAAAGGCGGCGGCGAGATTGGCATTGTCGGTACGGAAGACGCCGTCGCTGCTGACGGACGAGCCGGTCCAGCGGATATGCCCCTCCCCCGTCACCGTGGCGCTGACATTCTCAACGACGCCGGATGCCAGACCGGTCACATCCTTGGGCTGCAGGCCAGCGCCGAACTGCAGTCCGGGCACAGCCAGATCGGCCCTGCCCCGTCCGCTATCCAGATCATGGACGATGTCGGCACGCGCTACCAGGCCGTCGTTGCGGGGCGCCCTCAGCCCCCCCGTCGCCGCGATCCGTCCATCTTTCAGGGTCAAGGCGAAGTCCGGCACCGACAGCGGCTCGAATCGGCCGGGCACCTGAGCGTCACGAACGGTCATTGCCGCCGCCAGCTTGAGCGCCCCATCAGCAAAGCCCCAATCGCCAACGCCATTTTCCACGATCAGCGGCACAGAGCCGATCTTGCCCCCCACACCCGTCAGGCGCCCGCTGAGCCCGCGATCGGACGTCCTGCCGGTCAGCGTTGCCGCAGTCAGACGCATCGGCGAAGCCTCCGGTCCAATCGCCAGTTCGGCCTGCGACAAGGCGAAGCCTTCCTTCCCCATGCCAATCCGGGCCCTCTCGGCCGTCAGCCGCATGGGGCTTTCACCGCTGCGCCCGATCAGCGACACATGCCGTATCTCTGCGCCGCCGCGGATCCCTGCCGGTCCCGCGGCGAACAAGGGATCCTTGCCGATAGGGCACAAGGTCTGGCGCGTGCGCCCCACCTGGAAGCTGCCATAGCGCGCCTCGACAAGCGAAAGCGGCACGCAGCGCGGGTTGATCGCCAGCGCACCTCCGGCCGAGACGTTCCCTTCCACCGGCGCGACCAGGCCGCGCAGCCGCCCGCCCGGTAACGGCCCGTCCAGCCGCACCACCGTGGAAAAGCGCGTATCGCCCGCCGGTCCGGCAAAGAAACGCACCGGTTCCAGCGCCAGCTTCGCGTCTCCCGCCGCATAGGGATCGACAAACAGCTGCCCGCCAAAGCCGCCGCCCGGCCGGCGGGCCAGCCGCAGCGCCGCCTTGGGCAATCCGCCACCATCCGCGGTGACCGATCCGTCGAGCGCCCAATCGATCGCCGCCCCGTCCTTGCCCGGCCAGGCGATCGTTACCCGCCCATCGCCCGGGATCGCGGCCCGCGCACCGCTGCGGGCCTGGAAGCGCGTGCCGGTCAGGACGACGCTGCCGCCCTTGCCCCGCTGGATGAAGGCGACATTGGTCTGCAGCACATTATCCGCGCCGGCACTACGCACCGCATCGGCGATCCGCACGGCCAGCGGCGCCAGCGGCGTTCCCGCCGCCGATTGGCGCAGGCTGCCAAGCGGATCACGCCCGGCAAGGCGCACCTCATGCGCCGCGAGCCGCCCTTGCACCCGAGCGCTCCCCTTGTCCACACGCCAGCCGCCGACGATATCGCTGGAACCAGCCAGCGCTCCGGCGGCCGAGAGCGCGGCGACGCCAATCCGCGCCCGGCCGCCCGTTCCCGCCGCCGTGCCGTCAAAGTCGACCTGGCCCACCGGCCGTGCCAGCAGGACATCGCCGGATTTCAGAGCCTCTCCAGCCAGCCGGACCCGCCCCGTCCAGCGATCCAGCGCCTTGCCGAGCCACAGATCGACATCGGCCCGGGGCTTTGCAAAAGCAGTCGCGCTATCGCGGCAGGCGAGCGCCGTCGCGCGCGCGGGCCCGGAAAGATGCGGCCGGCCATCGCGCATGGCGACCGCCAGCACGGCCCGCATATCGGTCAGCCCGCAGCCGGAAAATGCCGCCCTGGGCATGACCGCAGCCAGCTTGCCGCGAAAGCCGGAACGCAGATTGCCCTTCCCCTCTATCTCCATGCCGATCGCGCCCGCATCGCTATCCAGCCGCAGGCGTGCGTCGCGCACCGCCAGAAGAATGTCGGGCAGGCTGAAGGGCGCCTTCGATTGAGTATCGCGAAACTTGTCCAATTCGCCGAGCCGCAGCACGCCGTCGCGATAGGAGCCACGCAGCCGCACGCCCGTCGCACGCACGGCCGCGACATGGGGGGAAAGGCCGGCGAACGCGATATCCACCTCCACAAGGCGCGCCGTGAGGTCGGGGTCGGCCGGATCGCCAAGCACGATATTTTCGATCCGTTGCGTGCGCAGGCCGACCGCGCGCAGTTCATAGCTCGCCTGCACGCCTCGGCGATTCAGTTCCCTTCCGATGAAATTTTCCGCGATCGGCGCGCGCTGCGTCCACAAGGCGACAAGGATCAGCGCAAGGGAACCCGCTCCCACGCCCAGCCAGCGCAGCCAGCCCCGGCGCGATTCCTCGTCGCCGTCCTCGTCTTCCATGCCTATGGCCAACCCCGGCTTCACCAAATTATCCGTAACGCCTGCACAACGTCCGATCGCCCCTAAATATCCTTGCCCGCCAATTGCGCAACGCATAGCGTCCGCCGCCGCAGCTGGGGGAAGATAAAGCATTGGCGGAACGGGATGTTGGCAGCGGTCACGATGGCGCGGGTCATCGCGCGCGGCTGCGGCACAAGCTGGCGGAAAGCGGCGGCGATGCGCTGCACGATCATGAACTGATCGAATATCTGCTCGCCCTCGCCATTCCGCGCCGCGACACCAAGCCGCTGGCCAAGGCGTTGCTGCGCGAATTTGACGGCATTGGCGGACTGATGGCAGCGGACTGGCAGGCGATCGCGCGCGTGCCCGGCATGGGCGACACCAGCATCGCCGCGATCAAGATCGTCCACGCCACGCTTCTCCGGATGCTGCGCAACAAGGTCGCGGACAAGCCGGTGCTGGCGAGCTGGCAGGCGCTGCTCGACTATCTGCGCGCGGACATGGCCTATCTGCAGGTCGAACGGGTACGCGTGCTTCATCTCAACAGCCGCAACATGCTGATTCGCGACGAACATATGGGCGACGGTTCGATCGACCAAGCCGCCATCTACACGCGCGAAGTAATTCGCCGCGCCATCGACCTGGGCTCGGCGGCGCTGATCCTGGTGCATAACCATCCCAGCGGATCGCCCGAACCGAGCCGACAGGACATTGAAATCACGCGCCAGATCGCCGAGGCGGGCAAGCGCCTCAACATCGCGGTGCATGATCACATCATCATCGGATCGCAGGGGCATAGCAGCCTGCGGGCGATGGGACTGTTGTAGAGAGACGGCTGGAAGTCGGCACGTCGGCTTATCCATTCCCCTCCCGCTGGCGGGAGGGGCAGCGAGACTTCATGAGCGTAGCGAATGTAGTCGCAGCGGGGTGGGCCAGTGCAACCTTGCGCTAAGCCCACCCCCTAACCCCCTCCCGCCAGCGGGAGGGGGAATATGTCCGCCTTTGCCCGAAATTAACCCTCAAGCCCCAAAGCCGAAGGACAGGAACTCCGGCACCGGACCGTTCCAACCCTCGTCCGGGCCATCATCCACCGGCTGAGGCCGGCGCGGCCTTGACCCGTTGAGGTCGCTGCGGGCGGCGCGCGGTTCCTCGCGGGGGCGATCGTCGCGCCCACGCTCGTCGCGGCGAGGTTCCCGTCGGGTATCCTTGCGCGCGGCCCGCTCCGGCTTCTCTTCCGCCGGCGCCTTAACGGCCGGCGCGCCAGCCGGCGCCGTGATCGTCTCGATCTTCTGCCCGATCAGCTTCTGGATATTGTCGATCGCCTCGGCATCCTCAGCCGTCACGAACGTATAGGCGACCCCTTTCGCCCCCGCACGACCCGTGCGGCCGATGCGATGGACATAATCGTCCGGATGCCAGGGCGCATCGAAGTTGAAGACGTGGCTCACACCCTTGATGTCAAGGCCGCGCGCGGCGACGTCCGATGCCACCAGGATGTTCACCGCCCCGGCGCGGAACCGCTCCAGTTCGGCGATCCGCGCCGACTGGTCGATATCGCCATGGATCTCGCCCGACTTGAAGCCGTGGCGCTGCAGGCTCTTGTTGAGATCGCGCACCGTGGTCTTGCGGTTGCAGAAGATCACCGCGCTCAGCACGTCCTCCGCTTCCAGCATCGCACGCAGCGCTTCCCGCTTCTTGCGCGAATCGACCTTCACCAGCCGCTGCGTGATGTTGGTCGAGGCAGTCGCGGGACGTGCGACCTCGATCGACTTGGGGTTGGAGAGGAAGCGGTCGGCCAGCTTCTTGATCGGCGCCGGCATGGTCGCGGAAAAGAGCAAGGTCTGCCGTTGGGCGGGCAACTTGGTGCAGATTTCCTCGATATCGGGGATGAAACCCATGTCGAGCATGCGGTCGGCTTCGTCGATCACCAGCATCGAACAGCCGTTGAGCAATATCTTGCCGCGTTGGAACAGGTCCATCAGGCGGCCGGGCGTCGCGATCAGCACGTCGACGCCCTTTTCCAAGGCCTTGAGCTGATCGCCCATCTGCACGCCGCCGATCAGCAGCGCCATGTTGAGCTTGTGATATTTGCCGTATTTCTCGAAATTCTCGGCCACCTGTGCGGCGAGTTCGCGCGTCGGCTCCAGGATCAGCGAGCGCGGCATCAGCGCGCGCGCGCGGCCATGCGCCAATATGTCGATCATCGGCAGGACGAAGCTCGCCGTCTTGCCGGTTCCGGTCTGGGCGATGCCGATAATGTCCTTCATCATCAGCACGGGCGGGATCGCCTGCGCCTGGATCGGCGTGGGCGTGTCATATCCGGCCTCCGTAACGGCCTTCAATAATTCATCGGAAAGGCCGAGATCGGCAAAAGTCATTCAATTGTCCGGAACAGAGGCTCTCCGCGACGCGCAACAGCACAACGGAAATCGCGCGCGCCTTGCGGAAATATCGGCAACTTGTCAAGAAAATCGCGCAGCAGCGCCCTGCTTACGCCTTCTATTCTTCCTCATCCGGGCGCACCAGACGCCGGAAACTGTCGATCGCGCAGCTGAGGCCGCTGCGCGCCTGCAGCTCATCCCGGCCCGAACAAAGCGATCCGTCATCGTCCGGCTCGACATAGAAGCCCGAATAGAAGCCCATCGAATTGCAGCCGCGCTCCAGCCGCGCGCGATAGCGGTGATTGTCGGCGAGCATGAGGTCGATACCGTTTTCCACCGCGATGCTGGCCGAGCGAATCGAACGGAGAGCAACGCAGCGCGGCCCCTTCTTTTCCTTCCAGGCAACCCGCGCCCTGGGAAGGACGGGGGCTGGCGCCTTCCCCTTCTTCGCCATCGGCACACGCACGATGACCCGCTGTTCGATCGTCAACTGCGCCAGCTGCACAGGTTCGCCCACGGGCGCAATGAGGAGCAGCAGGACGGAATGAAGCAAATCGAACCCCTTTTGGGCCAGCACGCTATCGCCCGATGGTTGAACCGTCGATGAATTCCGGGGCATAGCATAGTCCCATGATAGGACAGGACATCATCGCCCGATTTCAATCACTCTTAGGCGCAAAGGGCGTGGTCGCCGATGCGGGCGACATTGCCCCGTGGCTGACCGACTGGCGCGGCCGCTTTCATGGGCGCGCGGCAGCGATCCTGCAGCCGGCGTCGACCCAGGAGGTCGCGGCCGTCGTCGCCTTGGCTGCGGCGTTGGGCGTGCCCCTGGTTCCCCAGGGCGGCAATACATCGATGGTGGGCGGCGCCACGCCCCCATCGGACGGCTCCGCACTCATTCTGTCGCTGCGTCGGATGAACTGCATCCGTGCTCTATCTCCGGACGACAACCTCGCCGTTTGCGAGGCGGGCGTAATTCTCGCCACGCTGCACGACGCGGCGCAGGCGGTCGAGCGCCGCTTTCCGCTCAGCCTGGGCGCGAAGGGGTCGGCGACCATCGGCGGGCTCATCTCCACCAACGCCGGCGGCACGCAGGTGCTGCGGCATGGCACGATGCGCGCGCTGGTGGAGGGGATCGAGGCGGTGCTGCCCGACGGCAGCATCTTCCACGGCCTCGACGCCCTCAAGAAGGACAATCGCGGCTATGACATCAAGCAGCTGCTGATCGGCGCGGAAGGCACGCTGGGCATCGTCACGGCCGCGTCGCTGCGGCTTGTCCCGGCCATCGCGGCGCGTGCGGTGGGCTGGGTCGGCGTGCAGACACCCGCCGATGCGCTCGCGCTGCTGCGCCTCGCCGAATTGCGCCTGGGCGATAGTGTCGAAGGGTTCGAGGTGATCGCCGACGATGGCCTTGGCCATGTCCTGTCGCACATTCCCGCCACGCGCTGCCCCATCGAAACCCGAACGCCCTGGCATGTACTGATAGAGGTCGACCATGCCGACCTGCGTGAACCGGGCCCTTCCGAACGACTGGAGGGAGCGCTGGCCGACGCCATGGAACGGGGCATCGCGGTCGACGCCGCCATCGCCGCTAACGAAGCCCAGGCCGAAGCCTTCTGGCGCCTGCGCGAGTCGCTGTCGGAATCGGAACGGGCGCAGGGGCCGGCGCTGCAATATGACATCAGCGTGCCGGTCGCCCGCATGCCCGCCTTCATGATCGATGCAGCAGCAGCAGCCGAGCGCGCCTTTCCCGGCACCACCGCCTCCTCCTTCGGCCATCTGGGCGACGGCAACGTCCATTTCCACGTCCGCGCGCCCAAGGGAACGAGCGACGGCCCCGCCTGGATCGCGGCGGAGGGCCAGGCGATCAACGCCTTCATCCATGATGCCGTGGTCGCGGCGGGCGGCTCCATCTCCGCCGAACATGGCATCGGCCAGATGAAGCGCGCGGAACTCGGCCGCCTCGCCAGCCCTGCCCGCCTTCACGCCCTGCGCGCGATCAAGGCGGCGTTCGATCCCCAGGGCATCATGAACCCCGACAAGCTGATCCCCCGCGACGAGGAAATCTAGCCGCGCCGGCAGAGCGGCGCGCCGACAAAGCGATTGCCTAGGACCGCCAAGGCCTTTATCGCCCTCGTCCAGTTTTTAGGACTGGTGGCGCCTGCACATGCGCTGCTCTTTACAGAATGGAACACGCATCATGGCAAGCGCGCCCGCGAACGGCCTCCCGGTTTTCTACAATGACCTGATCCCGCTCAGCAGCCAGGATCATGCCGCCTATGGCAGCCGCTCGGTCGACTCGGCTCCTTTCCTTGTAGCGCAGCACGCGGTGCCGTTGACCGTAGACGAATTCGTCGCCGCGCAGCGCTTCGTCCCCATCATCTTCTCGGCCGGTGACGAGCCGGTGCCGCTGGCGCTCATGGGCCTCAATGAGGGCGTGAACATCTTCCTGGACGATGAAGGCAAACTGCGCGGCCCCGCCTATGTGCCCGCCTATGTCCGCCGCTATCCCTGGATGCTGGCGAAGCTGCGGCCCGACAGCGACGAACTGTCGCTCTGCTTCGATCCCACCAGCGAAGCCGTGGGCGAATTCGAGGACGGCCAGCCGCTGTTCGAAGACGGCAAGCCCAGCGAACTGACGCAGGGCGTGCTTAAATTCTGCGAGGATTTCGAACAGGCCGCCGCCCGCACCGGCCAGTTCATGAAGGATCTGAAGGATCTGGATCTGCTGATGGACGGCGAAGTCGCCATCCAGGTGCCCGGCAACGACCAGCCCTTCGTCTATCGCGGCTTCCGCATGGTGAATGAGGAAAAGCTGCGCGACATGCGCGGCGACCAGCTGCGCAAGATCAGCCAGAACGGCATGCTGCCGCTGATCTACGCGCATCTTTTCTCGTTGCAGCTGGTCCGCGAAATCTTCGAAGCGCAGGTTTCGCAGGGCAAAGGCCCGCTGCCCATCCCGGCAACACCCCAGACTGCCGACGCATGAAGGGCACAAACTAATCCAGATCAATATCTTGATGAAGAAGGTTGCTCATTGCCACTTGAAAGCGCGAGCGACCTCCTTTATCTATCAAGCATACGGCCACCTGCCCCCCTTTCGGGTGTGTCGTATGGGCGCCTCCCCCTTTTGGAGGCGTCTCCTCCCTGAACCTTGGCCACCCCGTGCGAATGCATGGGGTGGTTTTTTATTGTTCCTCATCAGCCTGCAGCTTGACGCAGCTTTCTGCGCCCCCTAAACGCGACCGCCTGCG